>JBPCOK010000117.1:0-9946 GCA_051000335.1 Candidatus Limnocylindria bacterium
GCGATCGAGTGGTGCGGGATCATGCCGCCCATGTAGTCCGAGTCATTCACCAGCAGCTGGCTGCGGGACAGGAACAGCGCCACGAGCCCCAGAGCCAGTGCGCCGATCATGATCCCCACGTTCATCCGGATGTTCTTGTACATCCCCCACATGAAGCTGAGCATCACGATGCCCATGGAGCCGCCCATCAGGAGTGCCATGTAGGCGCGTTCCTCGCTCCATCGAATGTGCTCGAACACGAACACGTTGGTGTAGGTCAGGACGAACATCACGATCGTCGAGGTGGCGATCATGGCGCCGAAGCGCAGGTACTGTCTTCGCTCCCTGCCGGGATCGTCAGAAGCCGGTCCGTCCATTGTGCGTTCATTTCCGGAGGCGGTGGACATGGGACTCCGTAGATACAGGTTCCGTCAACTTCCTTCTCGCAAGGTGCGTTCCGGCATGCGCCGCACCGGCGACGAACGGGATCTGCCTTGACAGGGTGCCACGCCGGCCCATCCTGACCCGGTGAGCCGTGAGATCTCGTACGCCCGGAGTGGTGACGTCCACATCGCCTACCAGGTGACGGGCGGCGGACCGTTCGACCTCGTCCTCGTCCCGGGATTCTTCAGCCATCTCGAGCTCGGTTGGGACCATCCGGATCACGCCGCCTTCCTGGATCGGCTTGGATCGTTCGCGCGACTCATCCGCTTCGACAAGCGGGGAACCGGGCTCTCGGACCGCGGCGTGGGCCTGCCCGATCTGGAGACCCGGATGGACGATGTGCGGGCCGTCATGGACGCCGCCGGAAGCGCCCGGGCGGCCTTGTTCGGCTACTCGGAGGGTGGGCCGATGAGCGCGCTCTTCGCCGCGACCTATCCCGAGCGCACGCGCGCCCTCGTCATCTACGGCTCGTACGCGCGACGGCTGCGGACCGAGGACTACCCATGGGCGCCGACGCTCGAGGAACGTCAGGCCAGCGCCGATGAGCTCGAGAGGCACTGGGGCGAGAACGTCGACCTCTCGACGATGTGGCCGGGGGCCGACCCGTCCGCCGCCGCGTGGTTCGGCCGCACGGCGCGCGCCTCGCTCAGCCCGGCGGCCGCGCGCGACCTCATCCTCATGAACTCGCAGGTCGACGTCCGCGACGTGATCCCCGCTATCCAGTGCCCGACGCTCGTCCTGCACCGGACCGGCGACACGGACTCGAACGTCGAGGAGGGCCGATACTTTGCGTCGCGCATTCCCGGCGCGACGTTCATGGAGCTCTCCGGCGATGCGCATGTGCCCTGGGCCGACATCGACCAGATCCTCGACCCGATCCAGGAGTTCCTCACCGGGGCCAGGCCGGCCGCACCCACGCAGCGGATCCTGGCCACGATCCTGTTCACCGATATCGTGGGCTCCACCGATCGACTGCGCGAGCTGGGAGATGCGGCCTGGTCGCGGCTCCTTCAGCGTCATCACGAGACCGTCCGACGCGAGCTCCCACGCTACGGTGGCATCGAGGTCGATACGGCCGGCGACGGTTTCCACGCCCGCTTCGACGGCCCCGCCCGCGCCATCCGCTGCGGGGTCGCGATCCGTGATGCCGTGCGCGAGCTCGGCATCGAGGTGCGGGTCTCGGTCCACACTGGAGAGGTCGAGCTGGCGGCGGAAGGGCCGCGGGGCATCGCCGTGCACCTGGCGGCGCGATTCCTCTCCCTGGCCCAATCGGGCGAGGTGGTGGTCAGCCAGACGACCCGCGACCTGGTCGAGGGCTCGGGGATCCTCCTGGTCGATCGTGGCGAGCACGAGCTCAAGGGAATCGAAGGTCCGCGGCGCATCTTCGCCGTCGCCCTGACAAGGCCCAACGTCGATCAGGCGAGGTCCAACGCGTAGACGTGCCACGGACCGGGAACGCCCTTGAGGTCGTGCGTCCCGCGGTCCTCGAACACCAGGCCGGACCCGGCAACAAGGTCTTTGACGGTGCTCGACACGAGGATCTCTCCCGGCGCCGCGAGACCAGCGACGCGGGCGCCGATCGACACGGCGATTCCGGCCACCTTGCCGTCATTGACCTCGCACTCGCCGGTGTGGATACCGGCGCGGACCTCGATTCCCAGGCCGCGGACGGCGTCGCGGATGGCAGCTGCGGCCTGAACCGCACGCGCCGGGCCATCGAACGTGGCGAAGAACCCGTCGCCGGCGGTGTCGAGCTCGTGACCGTTGAACCGTGCGAGCTCGCGACGAACCAGCGCGTGATGGCGGCCAAGCAGCTCGATCCATCGGGCGTCCCCGATTCGGGCGGTCATCTCGGTTGAATCGACGATGTCGGTGAACAGGACGGTGGCGAGCACGCGCTCATGACGCTCGGGACGCGAGATGGCGGCAATGAACTGCGATGTCGCGTCCATCGTCGCGTGATGCACGTCGTCATCGATCCAGGTGAAGAGGCCCCGTGGCCCCTGCATCTCGGCGAGCTGCGCGCCGCGGATGTGATGCGCCGCCCATCGCGCGCGCTCGATCTCGGTCGATCTCGGGATGATGAGCGTGGGCACCCTGATCGCGTCCAGCACGTCGGTGACATCGGCCTCCATCGCCATCCGGTAGGCGGTCAGGGCAGCGCCAGGACTGAGGCTGCGGCGCATATGCCAGACGAGCCAGTCCACGAAGTCGGGCTCATCGGCCTTCTCTGGCGCCCATTCGAGCGCCACGGACTCGAGGTATGCCCGATCCCCCCACCCATGTCGGATGGCCCGCAACTGGTCATGCCACTCCTCGACGCTGGGCGCCCATGGGTAGTCGTCACTGCGCGTGCCCCGGATGCGCGGGTCGAGCAGCATCAGCGCAAGGCAGCGTTCGGGATAGGTCGCCGCAAACAAGAGGCCGATGCCGGTGCTGGCCAGGCCGGTCCACACCACCGCGCGCTCCGACCCCGCGTCGTCCATGACGGCTCGGATGTCGTCCATGGTGGTCTCGAGCGACTGCGCCTCGCGGACACGATCCGACAGTCCCGTCCCGCGTTTGTCGAGCAGCAGCACGCGCCCGTTCGCGGCCAGCCCGGTGATGTGGCGCACCAGGAGCGGCTGCTCCCACGTCGAGACGAGGTCGCCCGACATGTGCCGCATGAAGACGATGTCCGTGCCACCGGAGCCCACCTCCTGGTAGGCAATCGCGACATCGCCGCTGCGTGCGTAGCGGACCTCCGGCAGTTGCACGAACGCAGTGTCGCCGATCGCGTGCTGCGTGGGAGGCCAGGGATGCCCGCTACCAAGGCAGAGAGCAGGGCGATGCGAACCGAGTGGCGGTTCAACCCGCCTGAAGACCGCCGGTTGTGACAACCGCACCCCGGGGACGCAGTAGCGGGGCGTGAGCGCGATCAGCCGGTCCCGGCGAGCGTGGCGAGCCTGGCGATTGGCCACTCCGACTCGCTAGTGCACATCACGCGGGCGGTTGGCAAGAGGTCGGGTCCGGCGTTGACAACTGCGCCGACACGGAGCGGTTGACACTGACCGAAAGAACGCCGTGGACGGCGGCGGATCAGACCGCGACGCGCGCCGGCGATCGCGCGGGCTCCGGGGCAAGGAACCAGCTGCCGAGCTGGCCGACCAGCGCGGGCGGCCCGAAGACCGAGACCGATCCGTCGTCGATCGCCTCGCTCCAGCCCCGCATCCCGCGCGCGATCGGGAAGAGGTCGGCCGGATCAGCTTCAACGTAGACATAGCGTTCGGCGCCCAGCAGGGGATCCTCGAGACACAGGTTCGGCTCCGCGCCGCGGGCAACGAGCAGCCAGGTCCGCTCGCCACCGGGAACGCGCATGTCCAGCTCGATGGCCACCTGCTGCTCGGGCGCTCTCGACCGATCGACCCGGTGCCGCAACCACCACAGGATCACGGATGGGTCGCGCTGCGCCATGCCCGGGTCCTCGGGGATCCAGTGCTCGGCCCAGTCCCACAGCGACTTGAGCGTCGGGACCAGCTGCTCGCCGGCTGGCGTGAGCACGTAGGGCGCGGAGCGACCGCTTTCGGCCGGATCGCGCGCCAGGAGCCCGATCTCCTCGAGCTTTCGGAGCTTTGCAGCCAGCACCGAGCGCGACACATGGCCCGGAAGGCCGGTGGCCAGAGAGTTGAAGCCGCGCGGCCCGAATCGGGCGATCTCTCGGATGATCAGCAGACTCCAGCGGTCCCCCAGATGCTCGACCGCCTTGGTGAACGCACAGTAGTCGGAGTCAATCGCCAGGTTCATGCACCCATTGTCCACCCGCCCGTCGAGTCGACACCAGTACTCGATTCGAACTTCCCCGCGCAGCCGATGCAACCGAGGCTGGTTTCCATGAACCCCGGAGGAACAATGAACCACACCCACGAGACCGTCATCATCGGCGGCGGACAGACCGGCCTGGCAGCAGGCCACCACCTGGCGAAGCGAGGCATCGACTTCGTCATCCTGGAGGCGCGCGAGCGCATCGGCGACATCTGGCGCTCCCGCTGGGAGTCGCTCAAGCTCTACAGTCCGGCCCGATACGACGCGCTGCCTGGCATGCCCTTCCCTGCCTCCCGCAACCACTTCCCCACCAGCAGCGAGATGGCCGATTACCTCGAGGCGTATGCCGATAGCCAGCGCCTGCCGGTGCGGACGGGGGTGCGCGTCGACCGCGTCATGGCCGATGGCGACGGCTACCGGGTCGAGACCAGCGATGGCCCGTACGCCGCCCGCCAGGTGATCGTGGCCAGCGGCGGCTTCCGAGATCCGTACGTTCCCCCGGCGGCCACGGAACTCTCCCCGTCCATCCGCCAGCTCCACTCGAGCGCCTACCGCACGCCCGACCAGCTCGCCGATGGGCCGGTGCTCGTCGTCGGCCTGAGCCACTCCGGCGCCGATCTCGCCCACGAAGCCGCACGCACCGGGCGCCGGACCGTGTTGTCGGGCGTCTCGCACGGCCAGCTCCCCTTCTCGGTCGACAGCCGCCGCGGTCGCCTCATGTGGCCGCTGCTGCGATTCCTCGCCACCAACGTGTTGACGCTCAACACGCCGATCGGCCGCAAGATGGCGCCGGAGGTTCGCACCGGTGGGGCGCCGCTCCTCCGCTACCGCCGGCAGGATCTGATCAGTGACGGCGTGGAGCTCCGCGACGCGCGGTTCACGGGGGCGCGCGATGGGCAGCCGATGCTGGCCGACGACTCGGTCCACGACGTCGCGACCGTCGTGTGGTGCACCGGCTTCCGGCCCGACTACTCGTGGGTCACGCCGGCGAGCGTCGACGACTACGGCTGGCCGATCGAGGAACGAGGCGTGGTGGCGGACTCACCCGGCCTGTACTTCCTGGGCATCCCGTTCCAGTTCGGCTTCACCTCGATGCTCGTGCTCGGGGCCGGGCGGGACGCCGGGTACGTGGCGGAGCGCGTCGCCCGGCACGCGACGGCTCGCACCGACCCACGTCCGAGGGCCATGCAGGGAGCGGGCTGAAGGCGAG
The DNA here is from genome assembly GCA_051000335.1 of Candidatus Limnocylindria bacterium. Lineage (GTDB taxonomy): Bacteria > Chloroflexota > Limnocylindria > QHBO01 > QHBO01 > JACDBZ01. The sequence goes on from JBPCOK010000117.1 coordinate 5,435, forward strand.
GCGCGGTCACGCACGCACGCCCGCCCGCAAACCGCGGGCCGCGTCGTCGGGCGGAGCGCGGTCGAGGCCGGTGCTACGGGCTCGCCTCGAAGGACGGCACCGGGCGCGGGCGGCCGACGAGCCTGGAACCGCGGGTTGTGACAACCGCACCCAGGAGACGCGATAGCGGGGCGTGAGCGCGCTCGGCCGGTCCCGGCGAGCGTGACGAGCCAGGCGATCGGCCTCTCCAACTCGCTATTGCTCATCATGCGGGTGGTTGGCGAGAGATCAGGTCCGCCGTTGACAACTGCGCTCCCGCGGAGCGGTTGACACCAACCGAGAGAAGCGACCGTGGACGGCGCCGGTCCGTGGCCCCCAGTGACGCGCGACTCGCCCGCTAGAGTCCCCCGCGTCGCAATGCCCTTCATCCTAGGGGCGGGGAGTATTTCCGTATATGCGCGGCGCCCGAGATGCGCCCATGCGGCTGCGGGGGCGCCGTCCTCCGCGGGGGTATTGCACCCGATCCTATGATGTGCTTGCCGCGATCGAGATGGCCCTCGTTGAGGAGACCCAGCGGCACAGAAGGGGAACCTGCGATGCGCCGCATCGTTGCCTTGGTTGGAGGCGTGGCGCTCGCCACTGCCGTGCTTGCGTCTCCGGCAGTTGCCGCCCGATCACAGCGGGTGAGCGACACCGAGAGCATCCTGTTCTGCGACAACCTCTCTGCCGAGGCCGGGGTCGCATTCGCATTCGCCGCGGAGAGCCAGTCGTTCGGCTCGTTCGCGGACCTGGCGTTCTGGGAGGCGCCATCGTCACCGCAAACGAGCGAGCCGACGTGGATCAGCATGAGTGGAACGTCGGACTTCACCCCGAGCTCGGTAACGGCGAGTTTCGAGTTGGTCGAGTTCACATCGAGCGAAAACCCCGAAGAACCGCCCTTCGGTGGCCCGGTCGGGACCGCGACGCTCACCGGGACGTTGACACCATCTGGCGACCCGCAACCGTTCCACGTCAATGACCGTCAAGGGAACCACGTGTACCGGGCCGACGGAATCCAGCAGGAGTTCACCGTGGCCGGGACACTCGTGCTGCCAACGGGCATCGAGTTCGATCTCGCCGATTGCATGGCGTACACCTCCACCTACGAAGCGTTCTCCAATGCGCCGGCGGCGTCCGTCTCGCGCTTCTCGGACTTCAATATCAGCTGCTTCTGGGAGGTCGATGACACGTTCATCGGCTTCTTCGGGTCGAGCAGCTCCTTCGGGAGCTACGCGGATCTCTTCGTCTCGACTCCGGACGCGGAACTGTTCGGCGTGCCCACCAGCATGCCGACGATCTCGACCTCGGGCGTTGCGGCCACCTTCGATCTGCTCGACGGCACCTCCGGTGATATCGTCGGGAGTGCCGAGGCATCGGCGACGTTGACGCGCGGTGCCCGCATCAACGAGCGATTCCGCGATGGCCCATACAAGGTCCACGTCACGGGCACCAGCTACGTGGTGGACGGCGCGCTGTCGGTGACGGTCCCCGGCGCAACCTATGACCTGCCAATGGACGCGGAGAGCTGCTCTGCCGCCGATGTCCGCGTCACCGAGCACGTAAGCCCACGCCAGGGACCGCGTGGTCGGCCGTTGCCGAATGACGCACCGGCGGGCGCTCTTCCGATCGCCATCGGCGACACCGTCAGCGTCCGCACCGGCGGGACGACCGCGGAGCCCGAAGCATCGTGCACGGCCGCGTTCGATGGAGATACGTTCGAGCTCCCGATCGGCAATACGGCATGGTGGACGTTCGAGGGCACGGGCGGCGACGTCACCGTCGATACCGCGGGAAGCGACTTCGACACCATCGTCGGGGTCTACACCAACGGCAGCGGGTTGACGCAGATTGGCTGTGTCGACGACGTCGACACGCTCCAGGCCCGAATCACGATTTCCACGGATGTCGGGGTGACGTACTACGTGCAGGCCGGTGGCTTCGGCGGCCAATCCGGCACGCTGGTTCTCAGCCTCTACTGACCCATGGGTCGGCGCCAGACCACCCGGCGTCGACCAACTCCCCCCGCCCGGAATTCAGCCGCCCATCGTGACGCGAGCGCGGCGTGTCGGAGTGCGCGGAGCCGGGTGCAGCCGAATCAGGGACCCAGCGTGCCCCGGTTGAGAAAGAACTCGGCCGGTCCTTCGCGATAGTCCGCGGTAAAGACGAGGACGTGCTCGCCATCGGCTGCGGCCGTGCGGAACTCGTGCTCGAACGTGGCAGACTCGGTCCATGACTGTCCATCGGCAGCTGAGATCCAGGCGGTGACCTCGGACCCGGACGTGGTCAGGGCGACGAATCCGCCGTCGACCACGAGAAGCTCGACCGGTCCGGCGGAAGGCTCGGCCGCGGGCGCGTCAACCGCCGTCCAGTCGAGCCCATCGGGTGAGGTGAAGGCGACCGCCACTCCCTCCCGGCCAAAGCTGGCGTAGTCCGAATGCCCGAGGGCCAGAAACCCGCCGTCCGGCATCGGTGCGACGTGCGTGAGCCGGACGTCCTCCAGGACCGCCTGCGGCGTCGACGCCTCCCACGTCTCGCCATCGGTCGACACCCACGAAGCGCCGGCGCCGCCCGCGGCCTCGGGATCACCGCGCAGCCCGACGACAACGTATCGCCCATCGGCCCACACGAGATCATTCGCCTCGATTCCCGACGCGAACGCGTTGGCCGTGTCGGATGCCGGCGTCACCTCGACCCAGCTCGTCTCCGGGGTCCAGCGCCAAACGCGCCCAGCCCGGGCCCGGTACTGCAACTCGATCGCGACCAGCGCCGGGTCACCGACCGCCAGCCCCGTCACCAGGTAGCCCTGGTCGAAGAGCGGACTGTGGGATTCGATCACCTCCCAGCTCACGCCGTCCGCCGATCGCCAGCCGACGACGCCGCGGCCGTCGCAGCAGCCGATGAAGGTCCCGTAGGAGAGAAGGCTGTCGCCCAGACGGATGATCGGGCCCAGCCCGGCGCCGATGAACAGGTCGTCCGGCAGCGGGTCCACGGCCGCCTCGCTCGTCCATGTCCTCGCGTCGGTTGATGTCCAGGCACCCGGTCCGCGCTCGGTCGCCCATCCGCCGACGACCCACGTGCCCCCGTCGTCGAAGATTGCGTTCGGGTTCCCGTCAAAGGGCTCCGCCTCGTCCCAGGCGATCACCGGCGGGCCGGCGGCCTCGCTCGGCTCGGCGGTCTCGCTGGGCTCCGTCGTGGGAGCGGTCGATTCGGACGGTTCCGCCTGGGTCGCCGATGGGGATGGCGGCGCGGATCCTGTTCGTGCCGAGTCCGACGGCTGCTGCCCCGCGCAGCCCGTCACGAGGAACAGGAGCATCGCGGCGAAAATCGCCGCCAGGTGTCGGCTGTCAAGACGTCGTTGGATCATATCGCGAATTCTTGCATGCAAGGGTCTGATCGGCGGTGAACGGTTCGGCGACCTTCGGTCAGTCGCTCCTCGCCTGGCCATGCCTTGTGCTGTTAGCCGATATAGCACTAACGCCATAATCTGTGAGCGCGCGACGGTTCCCTCCCCTCCGGCGTGTCCCGGCCGTCGGGTGTCTCGTTGGCGATCATGGTGACCGTCCGGGTCAGCCGGCGCGTGGCGGATCGGCATGCCGGGCAGGAGAACGGGGTCGGCGCATGATCCGGATCCATGACGTGGGAGTCGGACGATTCGCTCATGTCCGTCATCGTAGGGCCCGGGTCCGGCCGCCGCAGCACCGGCGTCGGTCGCTCTCGCCTGGCCGATGCGTGCGCCGTTCAACGGCGGTGCCTGAGGCCAAGCCGCAGAGGGCAGCGGTTCATCGAGCCCATGTTCTACCCTCCGCCGGGTGAGCACCTCACGACGCGACCCCTATCCGCCGACGAGGATCCGGCGTATCTGCTCGCCTTCACGCGCATCGTGACGCACTACTTCGCCAACGCCGCCTTCCTGGCCGATGACGCGATCACGGGTAGGCTCGACCGCATCGCGCACATCCCGACCGTCATGGTGCACGGCCGGCGAGACCTCAGCAGTCCGCTGGCCACCGCCTGGGACCTCGCAAAGCGCCTCCCGAATGCCGAGCTGATCGTGGTCGACGCCGGCCACGCCGGGGCCGCGCCGATGACCTCGGTGCTCATCGACGCACTGGACCACGTCGTGACCGGCTAGTCCCGGTCCCAGAGTTTCCTCCCGATTTCTTGCTCCCCAGCGCGACTAACGGCCACGTTGAGCCGATTCGGGACCGATTCGGGCCTGATTGAAGCCGACGCTTGCCTGATATTCCTGCCCTCGGGCAAATCACAGCCAACCGAAGCGTCGAACCTGGCCGTTAGTCGCGCTCCGGGGCAAGTCGGCGCCAAGGGGTATGCCTCAGGCGACGAACGCCCTGCGCCGCTCCTCCACCGCGGCCTCGATGAGGGCGCGAACGGCCGGACGCGCAACCTCATCGGGCGTGGCGAGTCTCAGGCTGCGCATCGATAGCGTGCCCTTCACCTGGGTGCCGCCCTTCGTCGGCAGCAGGCCGGCCGGAT
>JBPCOK010000136.1:0-3171 GCA_051000335.1 Candidatus Limnocylindria bacterium
AGACGCGACCGACGCCGACCACCTTCTACCGCGAGATCAACCGCAATCGGAGGCGGAGCTGGGTCCTCGTCGCGGTGGTCGTGGTCGTACTGGGCGTGCTGGGTGGCGCCATCGGCCAGCTCGCCGGGTTCGGGTGGGGAGGCGTGGCCCTGGCCCTTGTGGTCGCAACGGTCATGAGCATCGCCTCGTTCTTCGCCGGCGACGCGCTTGTGATGGCGACGAGCGGCGCCCATGAGATCGATCGGGCCAAGCCGGCCGAGCCATTCCAGCAGCTGACCAACGTCGTCGAGGAGATGCGCCTGGCCGGTGGTCTCCCGCCGCCGCGGATCTGGGTCATCAACGATTCCGCACCGAACGCGTTTGCCACCGGCCGGGATCCCAAGCACGCGAGCGTGGCCGTGACCACCGGCCTGCTCGAGAAGCTCGACCGGGAGGAGCTCCAGGGCGTCATCGGGCACGAGATGAGCCATATCGGCAACCTGGACATCCGCTTCACGCTGCTGGTGGGAGTGCTCGTCGGCAGCATCGCGCTGCTGGCCGACTGGTTCCTGCGCTTCACGTTCTGGGGTGGCGGTCGCCGCAGCACCAACGACCGTGGCGGAGGGGGTGGGGGAGGGGCAGCGCTCCTCTTCATCCTGGCGCTGGGTCTGGCGGTGCTGGCGCCACTCATCGGGCGCCTGGTGCAGGCCGCCGTGAGTCGCAGCCGAGAGTCGCTTGCCGACGCGACGGCGGTGGAGCTGACGCGAAATCCCGTCGGCCTTGCTCGGGCGCTGCGCGCCATCAGTGACGACCCGGAGATGCTCGAGGTCGCGAACCGCGCGACCCAGCACCTTTATATCGTCAACCCGATCAAGAGCTTCGAGGAGCGGTCGAAGTCGCTGTGGGACACGCATCCTCCGATCGGCGAGCGCATCCGGGCCCTCGAGTCAATCGCCGGTCGCATGGGGACCACGCCGACCCACCCCACGCGGCGCTGAGCCGGGCGCCGCGGGTTGCGGCGGACCGGCGGCGTCGGTATCCTTCGCACCGCCTGATGCGACAGCGCGAGGCTGGGAATGACCCAGCCTGATCGGCGCCGAGGTAGCTCAGTCGGTAGAGCACCGCCCTGAAGAGGCGGGTGTCGTCAGTTCGATTCTGACCCTCGGCACCAGCAACGCGTATCATCGGGCGCACAAGCGGGCGGAAGTGGCTCAGTTGGTAGAGCATCACCTTGCCAAGGTGAGGGTCGCGGGTTCGAGTCCCGTCTTCCGCTCCATTTTCATGTCCGGCCGGTTGCGATCGCGGCTGACCTGCTAGCGTGAGGACGAGGCACTGCCCCGTCGTCTAGTGGTAGGACAGCGGACTTTGGATCCGTGAACCGAGGTTCGAATCCTCGCGGGGCAGCCAGGCTCGATCCGGTGGCGACGTGCCCGAGTGGTTCAGGGAGCGGTCTGCAAAACCGCGTACACGGGTTCGATTCCCGTCGTCGCCTCCATACGTTTGAGCACGAAATGGCCCGGTTCGGTGTACTGCCGACCGGGCCATCTGTTCGGAATAATGCCTAATGTAATGCCTAACTCTCGGCCCGAAGCAGCTCCCGTACCTCGTCGCCGGTGAGCGTCTCGCGCTGGAGTAGAGCCGATGCCACGCGCTCGACGGTGGCACGCTGGAGCCGCACTAGCCGCGCCGTAAGGTTCCACAGGTGCTCGATTGTGTCCGGCTCCGATAGGGTCGCGGCCAGCTCCCGCGCGGCGCGCCGGTCATCCTCGACGTGGGTGCTTGCGGCGCGGCGCGATCCGCGCCACGTCCCGCGCGCGTAGCCGAATAGCACGTCTGAGGCGGGTCCGGCCAGGGCGTACACGGCCTGGCGGCGTCGGCCTTCGTACCGGTAGCTCGGGCCAGTCACAGAGCGCGGGTGAACGGGTGCTCCCCGTAGGCTCCGAGGGTGACGAACACGACGGATAGCCCGGCGGCCTCCGCGGCTACCGCGTGTCCTGCCTCGTGGCGCGCCTCTCGGACCACGAATCGCGGGAAGTGGCCGGACTCGCGCCACTTCTCATAACCAGCGCCGGCGCGGTGCGCGTCGGTTACGACGCACCTCCCGTCAGGATCGCGTTCATGGTGTCTGCCGCTTCCCGCTCTAGGGCGGGGATGACGTGCGAGTACGTGTTCATGGTGAGGGCGATGGTGGAGTGCCCGAGCATCTCCATGACGACGCGCGGGTGAGTTCCCTGGGCGAGTAGCAGGCTTGCGGCCGTATGCCTCAGCGAATGGAAGCGAATACGGGGCAGGCCGGCGGCATCGGTCGCGTCGAGGAAGTCACGATATACGGCGGTCCCATACAGCGGGCTACCGCTCGGCGTGGTGAACAGGTGCGTACCGATCATCGGGCCGTCCTGAGCGGTCCTGAGCGCCCGTAGGGCGAGCTCGGGGAGGGGGATGGTGCGCCGGCTGCGCGGTGTCTTTGTCTCCACCAGCTCCAGCCGTCCATTCACGCGCTGCAGGGCGTGTCGGACGGTGAGCGTGCCGGTTGCCAGGTCGATATCGGACCATCGCAGCCCGAGCAGCTCGCCTTGCCGTAGTCCGGTCACGACGGCGATGGTGAACAGGGCCTCCAGCCGATGCCCGCGCACCGAATCGAGGAAGGTCCGAACCTGAGCGGCATCCCACGATTCGACCTCCCGATGCTCGACGCGCGGGGGAGCGGCCAGGGCGGCAGGATTCCGCAGGATCAGTCCATGCGCCACGGCGCGTCCGAGGGCGGTCCTCAGGATGGCCCGCGCGTGGTGGCAGGTCCGAGCCGACAGTCCGGCATCGGCCATCGCGCGCAGCATCCGCTCCACATCGCCGGGGGTGAGCTTCGTCAGCGAGACGCGTCCGACGTGGGCGGCGTGGTGCGTGCGGACCATTCCGGCATAGCGGCGCCAGGTCGAGGGTCGGACCGTCGAGCGACTGGCGTCGAGCCAGTCGTCCAAGTAGGCGCCCACGGTCAGGCGATCGCTCGTCGGCTGGAGTCCGGCCTCCATTCGTCGGCGTATGACGGTGAGCTTCTCAACTACCTCTCGCCGCGTCTTGCCGGACACCGATCGGCGCACGCGCTTACCGTCGTGCCAGCCGAGATCGGTCATCGCCCGCCATGACCCATCATCTCGCTGGTAGAGGCTCCCTTCACCATGCCCGCGGCGCTTCATC
>JBPCOK010000193.1:0-33637 GCA_051000335.1 Candidatus Limnocylindria bacterium
GCGTGATGCCAGCATGAACCGGGTCGCCCCGCCTATCTCGACGCTGATCTCGTCGCGCGATCGGTCATTCCCGTCACCACCGCACCGCCGCCGGCCAGGTCAGCGGCTTATCGACGCAGCCTCCTAGCCGATGGTTCGAATGCTCCGCTGGCTGGCCGCCTCGTTCGTTCCCGCCGCGATCGGCGCGGCATTTCCGGCACCGGATTACTACGCCGAGCTCCGCAAGCCATCGTGGGCGCCTCCGACCTGGCTGTTCGGGCCAGCCTGGACGCTGCTCTACGTGCTCATGGGCGTCGCTGCCTGGTTGGCTGTCGACCGCGGCGGCCCGGGCGGCCGGGGCGCCGCGCGGTTGTGGGGATTCCAGCTCGTTCTCAACGCGATCTGGTCGCCGATCTTCTTCGGCCTCCGCGCGCCCGGTGCGGCCCTTGTCGAGATCATCGGGATGTGGGTGGCCATCGCCGCCGCGACGCTCGCCTTCTTCCGGCGTCGTTCCCTGGCGGGCGCGCTCATGCTTCCCTATCTCGCCTGGGTGACGTTCGCCACCGCCCTGAACTACGAGATCTGGCGCCGCACCCGGTAGGTCTTCTCCCCGCTTGCCGCCTCGGCTCGATGGATCGAGCGAACTTCACCGGAGCGCCGATCGGCGAGCGATCTGCTCGAACGATCGAGTGGTGGACCTCATGAGCGACACGCCCGCGGGCTCGCCACGCACACGGGTGCTTGATTCATCGCGGGATTCGCACGCGCTTGACCTCAGCGGTGCATCACGCTCGATCGATCGAGCGTTCGGCCGCCGGAGGCGGCCCTTCGTCCTCCACGGCCGGACGGGTCTCGAGACGAGCGCGAGATGCCAACACCCGCGCCACGCGGCGCGGCTCGGCAGCCTCGACGCTCAGCTCCACGCCGTCCCGGAAGGCGAGCTCCGCGCCGGGGAGCGGGATCCGGCCGACACGGTGCACGACGAATCCGCCCACGGTGTCGTAGGCATCCTCGTCGCGCTCGTCCTCGTCGCCGAGATCGAAGAGGTCGCGCAGGTCGTCCATGCTCACGCGCCCGTCCAGGCGGAACGCATCGGCGTCTTCGGTCGACACGTTCTCGACCATCGGCTCCTCCGAGTCGTATTCGTCCTGGATCTCGCCGACGATCTCCTCCACCACGTCCTCCATGGTCACGAGGCCGGCGGTCCCGCCGTACTCGTCCACCACGATCGCGATGTGCCGCTTTGCGACCTGCATCTCGTGCAGCAGATCGTCCACCGGCTTCGACTCGGGGACGTAGACCGGCGCCCGGACCAGCGCGCGGATGTCGATCTGCCCGTTCCCTCGGCCGTTGCCCTTGAGATACGGAAGGAGGTCCTTCGCGTACAGGATGCCCACGATGTTGTCGAGGCTCTCGTCGAACACCGGCAGGCGCGAGTGGCCGGCGGCGACGATCATGTCGAGCACCTGGTCCAGCGTGTCGTCGACGTTGATCGCCCGGATGCCGATGCGCGGGACCATGACCTCGTGGACACGCTTGTCCCCGAGCTCGATGACCCCGTGGATCATCTCCTTCTCCTCCTCCTCGATCTCGCCCTGCTCCGAACCGGTCTCGACGAGCAGCTTGAGCTCCTCGGTCGAGAGGTAGCCGCCCTGCGGCTTCTCGGTGCCCCCCAGCAGCCGGACGAGGAGCGCGCTGCTGCGCGAGACCGCCCAGACGACGGGCGACAGGAGGCCCTGGATGACGCCGATGGGCCGGGCCACGACCAGTGCGAGGCGCTCCGGGAAGTTGAGGGCCAGGGTCTTGGGCACCAGCTCGCCGATGATGATCGACACGAGCGCGATGACGAGCGTCACGGCCACGAACGCGATCGTGCCCGCCGACTGCGCGATGAAATCGATCGGGATCTTCTCGATGATCGCGGCCAGTCCCCCGCTGAAGGCGGTCGCGCCCACGGCACCCGACAGGAAGCCGAGGAACGTGATCGCGATCTGGATCGTGGCCAGGAAGCGGCTCGGGTCGTCCGTCAGGCGCTGAGCCGCACGGGCGGAACGGCTGCCGTTCTCGGCCAGCTGGCCGATGCGGTGTCGCTTGACCGTGATGAGGGCCATCTCACTGGCGGCGAAGAAGCCGCCGATGAGGATGAGAATGATGACAACCCCGAGGTCGAAGACCGGGCTGCCGCTGGTACTGCTACCGTCCATCGGGCGGTGTTCTATCCGCCTCCCTGCGAGTTCCGATCCGCCCCGGTCGGGACGGGTGCCGGGCCGGCGCCGGGGTCGGCTGGGGCCTGCGCGCGTCGTCTGAGCTCGATCGGCCGGGCCGGCATGCCGACCACGGTCTTGCCCTCGGCAACGTCGTGCGTCACCACGGCGCCCGCGCCGGTCGTCGCCCCGGCTCCGATCGTCACGGGTGCCACCATCATCGTATCGACGCCGATCCTCGCCCCGTCCCCGATCTCGGTGCGGTGCTTGGACTCACCGTCGAAGTTGGCGGTGACCGACCCCGCCCCGACGTTCACGTTCTCGCCGACGTCCGCGTCGCCCAGGTAGCTGAAATGGTGCTGCTGCGTTCCGGCGCCGATCCGGCTCTTCTTGACCTCGGCGAAATTGCCGATGCGGCAGCGGGCGCCGATGTCGGCACCCGGGCGAAGGTGCGCGAACGGTCCGATCTGGCTGTCCTCGGCAACGGACGCCTCCTCGAGCACGCTGGCCCACACCCGAGTGCGCGGCCCGACCCGGCTGTCGCGCAGGTGGGCGTTCGGGCCGATCACCGCGTCCTGCGCGATCACGGTGGCGCCCTCGAGAATCGTCCACGGCTCGATCCGCGCGTCCTGCCCGATCTCGACCCCGGCGTCGATCCGCGTCGTCGACGGGTCGACGATGGTCACACCGTCCCGCATGTGACGCTCGGCGATCCGCAGCCGCATCCGATCCTCGGCCGCCGCGAGCATGACCCGGTCGTTGATGCCCATGGTATCGACGGGGTTCGTGGCCTCGACCACGCGAACCTGCCGGCCCTCGGCAACCGCCAGGCCGATGAGATCGGTGAGGTAGCGTTCGCCCGACGACGAGGCCATGACGCGACCGATGCATCCGCGCAGCCATGCGGCATCGAACGCGTACGTCCCGACGTTGATCTCCGTGATCGCCCGCGTGGCGTCGTCCGCGTCGCGTTCCTCGACGATGGCGGTCACGCCACCGTCCGCCGAGCGGACGATGCGGCCGTAGCCGGTCGGATCGGACTGGCGCGCCGAGGCCAGGGTGATGACAGCCTCGGAACGACGGCGCTCGGCGACCAGGCCCACGAAGAGCGCGGGCGGCTGCAGCGGCGCGTCCCCATACGTCACGACGAGGTCGGTGGGATCGCCTTCGACTCCCTGCAGCCCCACCCGGACGGCGTCGGCCGTTCCGAGCTGCGGCTCCTGGCGGACCGTGATGGCTCGTCCGCCCAGCTGCTGCTCGACCGCGGCACCACCGTGCCCGATGACGACGACTGAGCGCTCGATGCCGGCCTCGCCCAGGGCATCCAGGACGTGCTCGATCATGGGACGCCCGGCGAGCGGATGCAGCACCTTCGGGATGCGGGATCGCATGCGAGTGCCCTGGCCCGCGGCCAGGACGATGGCCGCGGTGGCGGTCAGCTGTGAAGACACGTCGGCCGATGGTAGGTGCGGCCCGCGGCGAGCGTCAACCGGCCGTCACGCTCGCGATGGCCTCGATCTCGACCAGCGCGCCCTTCGGCAGGTCCCGCACGGCGAACGCGCTCCGAGCGGGAAACGGCTCCGGGATCATCCGCGCGTAGACCTCGTTGACCGCCGGCCAGTCGCCGATGTCGGCGAGATAGACGGTGACCTTCACGAGCCGATCGAGCCCGGAGCCGGCCGCCTCCAGGATGGCGCCGAGGCTCTTCAGCGCGCACTCGGCCTGGCCGGCGACATCGTTCGCGGCGAACTCGCCCGTGGCGGGGTCGAGGCCGAGCTGGCCCGCGGTGAACACGAGCTCTCCGGTGCGAATCGCCTGGCTGTACGGCCCCGCCGCGGCCGGGGCGCCGTCGGTGCTGATCACGTCACGCATCGTTTGGTGTCAATCCTCTTCGTTGATGCGCTCGATGCTAGCGGCTGTGTCCCGGGTCCGGGTGACCGTGACGCGCAGCCCGGCGTCGACGAGGCGCCGTCCGAGCGCCGCCGCGTGCTCCGCGTCGTCGGCGATGATGAAGATCGTCGACCCGGACCCGGTGAGCTTCGGCTCACCACCGGCGCGCCGTACCACGTCGAAGAGATCGTCGAGCTCCGGACGCAGGCGTCGCGCCGGCGCGAGCAGGTCGTTCTCGAGCCGCCCCCACTCGTCGGGGCGGAGCTCCGAGAAGACATCCCGCGTGGAAAGCCCGAACGGCGGATGGACGAGGACAACCTCGTGATGAGGCGCATCGATGGGCTCGATCTGCTCACCGACGCCTCGGACGCGCGCCGCGGCCACCCGGGCCGCGAAGAACGGGACGTCGGCGCCGATGGTTGCCAGCTCCGCGACGGCCCCATCGTCGGGTGCCACGTTTCGTCCTTCCGGCCACGCGCGGCCCAGGTGCCACGCCACCGCCGCGTCGGACGATCCGCCGCCGAGGCCGGCCGCCAATGGAATCCGCTTGCGCAACCGCAGGTTGACCGCCTGCCAGCCTTCGCCGAGGCCGGCTTGCAGGCCGCGCCACGCCAGGTTGTCCGATCCGTTCGAAAGGGCACCGGCGTGACGCCCCTCGACCGTGAGCTCTCCGTGGCCCGGTGCGAGCTCGAGCTCGTCGGCGAGGTGAAGGAGCACGAAGTCGCTGTCAAGGAGGTGGAGACCATCGGTGCGGCGTCCGGTGACCGCCAGGCGCAGGTTGAGCTTGGCCGGGGCTTGGAGTCGGAGGCCGTGCCTCACGCCGTCAGCCCGATCTGGTCGGTCAGGCACCTCCACTCGTCGACCGACAGGGTCTGGGGCCGCCGCTCCGGATCCACGCCGCAGGCATCGAGGGCCGCCTCGACCTCGTCGCGTTCCACCGGCAGCTCGCGCGTCAGCCCGTTGTGGACCTGCTTCCGGCGCTGACGGAAGCCCGCCTGCACCACGCGGTAGAAGGGGTCACGCCCGTCCCCGACCGGCACCGCCGGGGCCTCGCGCCGACGCAGCCGGAGGATGGCCGAGTCGACGGCCGGCGTCGGTTCGAAGGCGGACGCCCGAATGCGTGCCACGACCTCCGCCTCCGCGACGTTCTGCGCAAAGACGGAGAGATAGCTCATCTGGCCCGGTGGCGCGGCCACGCGCTGGGCGACCTCGAGCTGGACGAGCAGCACGGTCAGCATCGGCGGCCGATCGCCCTCGAGGAACGTGTGCAGCAGCGGGCTCGTGATGTGGTACGGGATATTGGCCACGACCTTCATCGGCTGATCCGGGAAGAACTCGCGAGGGTGGAGCGAGAGCGCATCGGCCTCGATGAGCTCGAAGGTATCGACGCCGTAGAGCTCGCGACGCAGGTACTCGGCCAGGCGCGGGTCGACTTCGACGGCCGTCACCGACGCGCCGGCCGCCAGCAATCGACGCGTGAGCACCCCGAGCCCCGGCCCGATCTCCACGACGTTGTCGCCGGCCTCGAGCTCGGCAGCGGCGACGATCGCGTCGAGCGTCTCGGGATCGGTGAGGAAGTTCTGGCTCAGGCTCTTGCGGGGACGCAGGCGCTCGGCGCCCATCAGCCGCCGAAGCTGCCCGGGCGTTGGCGGAACGAGCAGCTCGGGTGCCAGCGGATCGCTCACGCGCCCGTCCACGGCAGCGACAGGTTGGGAATCGCCTCGAGCCCGGCATCGGCGCGGTCCCCCGCGCTGAAGCGAAAGCCCGCCGCGGCCCCGATCATCGCCCCGTTGTCGGTGCACCAGGCGGGTGGCGGGACGAGGAGCGCCAGGCCCTCGGCGTCGAGTCGCTCGGCGAGCGCGCTGCGCAGGGATCCATTCGCCGCCACGCCGCCCCCCAGTGCGACCATGGCAACGCCGTGGTCCCGGGCGGCGGCCACGGTCTTCGTGGCCAGGGCATCGACGACGGCCTCCTCGAAGGCGGCCGCGATGCCATCGACCGGAATCGGATCGCCACGCTCGCGGTAGCCCTCCACCTCGCGCAGGACGGCGGTCTTGAGCCCGGAGAAGCTGAAGTCGTACGCACCCGCCGTGCGAGCGCGGGGGAAGCGGGTGGCTGGGGTCGCCCCGACGGCGGCGGCGCTGATCGCGGGGCCGCCGGGATACGGCAGCCCCAACAGCCGGCCGACCTTGTCGAACGCCTCGCCCGCAGCGTCGTCCACCGTCTGGCCGAGCAGCGTGTATCGGCCGTGCTCGTGCATCAGGACCAGCTGCGTGTGGCCGCCGCTGACCACGAGGCACAGGAGCGGAAACTCCGGTTCGGGGCGCGGCACATCGCCTCCCCCATCCTCGGTCAGCCAGTTGGCGTAGATGTGGCCCTCGATGTGATTGACGCCGATCAGCGGCAGGTCGTGGCTGATCGAGAGCGCCTTGGCGACGTTCACGCCCACGAGCAGGGAACCGATGAGTCCCGGGCCGTACGTCACCGCCACGCCATCGATATCGGCCCAGCCGGCATTGCTCTTGTCCAGGGCGGCCTCGAGCGTCGGCACGATCCAGCGTAGCTGCTGCCGCGCCGCGACCTCCGGCACGATGCCTCCCGTCTCCGCATGCAGCGCCACCTGGCTGGCCACGACGTTGGCCTCGATGCGGCGGCCGCCGACCACGACGGCAACGCCGGTCTCGTCGCAGGACGATTCGATGGCCAGGATGCGCGGACCGCTCATCCGGCCAACCGCTCGCGCTCGCGCACGATGACGCGACGCATCCGTGGACCATCGAGGTCCGGGGTGGTCATCACCAGGCCATCCTCGCCATCGTCGGTGTAGTAGGCCGTCCGGCGGCCGGCCACGTCGAAGCCGAAGCCGCGGTACAGGGCCTGGGCGGCCTCATTCGACTCGCGCACCTCGAGGGTCATGCGACGTGCGCCGATCGTGCCGGCCAGCTCCAAAAGGTTCAGGAGCAGCTGACGCCCGATGGCCTGTCGCCGCCAATCGGGATGCACGCTGAACGTCGTGACGTGCGCCTCGTCCACCATCATCCAGATCCCGGCGAATCCGACGATGCGCTCCCCCGCCCGGGCCACGACGTATCGGGCCAGCCGGTTCGAGCGCAGCTCCTGGTCGAAGGCGTACGCGGGCCATGGCGTCCGGAAGCTCAGGCGCTCGATCTCGTGGACCGCGGCGACGTCATCGAGGCGCATGGGATCCACCAAGATGCGGGCCGTCAGAGCCATCGAACCGGTTCCCTGCTCTCCGTTGCGACGCCGCGCGGCGCGCGGAGGTAGTTCGGTTCGAGCGCCTTGAGATCGTCGCCGGGGTCGTCAGACGCCCGCCTGGCCGCGACCAGGCTCGCGATGCCGACGGCTGCCCGGGGCGGCCGGCTGCCGATGATGCCGAACGCCTCGGCGATATCGGCCGGCGCTACGACCTGCTCCGCCGACCCGAGATCATCCCGATCCACGATCGCCACGGCTGCGTCGCCCGGGCGCAGAACGTAGGCGTCGCGGGCACCGGCGCGCGCCACGGCGGCGAGCGCATCGGGATCCGCCATGAGCCACGCCTGCAGGCTCGGAACCCCGTAGAGCGGGAGATCAAGGCCGAATGCCAGGCCCTTGGCCAGCGCAACCGCGACCCGAAGGCCGGTGAACGAGCCTGGCCCCAGCCCGACACCGATCGCGGTCACGTCGTGGAGCGAATGGCCGGAGGCACCGAGCATGGCGAGCAGCCTCGGCAGCAGCTCCGCCGACTGACGATGGGCCGCGCTCCATCCGTCCTCGGCGATGAGCGTGCCATCGGCTCCGGCAAGCCCCACGGAGAGGTCGGTCGACGCCCCGTCGAACGCGATGATCACGATGTGGCGAGGACCGCGTCGGCCAGCCCGACATGGGCCGCACCCGCCGCGCTCCAGTGCACCAGGCGATGTGTCGGCTCTCCGTGCGGCTCCGTGAGGCGAATCTCGAGGCGGTCATCGGGAAGGTACCCCCCGAGCCGATCCGCCCATTCGACGACAAGCACGCCATCTGCCTGCCGGTCGTCGATCAGGCCCGCCTCGACGGCCTCCTCCGGCTCGCCCAGCCGATACGCATCGACGTGGTACAGCCGAAGCCGGCCGACGTGCTCGTTCATGAGAATGAACGTCGGGCTGTTCACGACGCCGTCGATCCCGAGGCCGGCGGCGATCCCCTTCGTCAGCTGGGTCTTTCCCGCGCCCAGCGGTCCGATCAGCGCCAGCACGGTTCCGGCGCTTGCCGCGGCCCCGATCCGGTGGCCGAGCTCGTGCGTTTCCGCGGCATGGCGGGTCACGCGCGAACCGATCGCTCGCGCGACGCGCACCGTGGAGCGAGCCGTCGACTGTTGCATGCCGGCAAGTATAGGAAGTGAACGATCAATCGCCGGCGAGCGGCTCCGTGGCCTCGAGGTTGGCCAGTGGGACGACGGCGATCTGCCCGTTCTCGAAGCGGACGACCCCGGCCCGTCCCACCACACCCGACGCGAAGGCCTGCGGACGGTCGAGAATGCGCACGAGCTTTCCGCCCTGCCCGGCGTGTGGACGCCGGTGCGCGATGACCCGGTCTCCCGGATGCACCAGCATCCGACGCGCCGGCGGCGGATCGGCGTCGTAGACGTAGAGGCGCGCATCCGCACCGAAGAGGCTCGCGAGCCGGCCCTCGTGGCGACGGAACCATGCGAACAGCCCCGGGTCCAGGCCCACCTTGCCATACCCCTCGAGCAGGATCACGGCGAAGTCTCCGCGTACGCCGCCGATCTCGCGCCGACGCACCTGGATCGCCTCGAAGTCGCGGAGCTCCTTGTCGAGAATCCCGCCCAGCACGATCCCCGCGACGCCCATGGCCCGCGCCCGGGTGAGGGTCTCCGCCGATGCCCGTGACCCGCCGACGAGGATGCGACCCGTGGCGCCGGTGTCGATGGCATTCGCCCGCAGCTCGTCAGCCGGTGCGTGCACGGCGACCCGCAGCTCGCCATGCACCGCGCGGCCGGATCCGCCGACGCCGGTGACGAGGGCCCCGCCGACCCGGAGCTCGATGGCCTCGGGCTCGAGTCGGATCACCTCTCCACGGACGTGGCCCAGCACGGGCTCGTTGCCACTCAGCGGAGCCAGCAGTGCCGACCCGTCCACCCGGTCGTAGCCGAGCAGGATCGACGCCTCGGCCACCATCACCGTGCGCCCGCGCCCGTCCTCGGCCAGCGTCGCACCGGCGTCCAACACCGCGCCGGGATGGACCGTCAGGCACGACGCAGCCTCCGCGGCCGAGCGACGGAGTGGTGCCGCGACGGGAACCGCGATCCCACCCCGGGGGGCACGACGCGTCGCCAGCACCTCGGCCGGCTCGACGCGAAGCCCGGGCTCCACCATGGGTGTCGCGCCGGCGGGCAGCCGGATGCGGTGGACGACACTCATGCCACGCGCTCCGAGCCGGGCGGGACGTCGCGCACCATGGTGTCGCGCCACCCGGCCAGCACCTCGCGACGGTCGTCGCCGCGCCGCGGAAGCGCGATCGGCACACCGCGGGCATCGAGGATGATGCCCACCGACCCCCCGGACACGGAGCACTGGATCCGCGGTGACCGTCTCGGCGCTCCGAGGCTCACGCCGGCGGCCGGCTCGATCACGACCTCGGCCTGCTGGCCCCGAGGCAGCGGGACCACCTGGAGCTGGCCGGTCCGGACCTCGATCGGACCGCTCGATGGCCACCCGGCACGATGCACGGTGACGCGCATGGCGACCCGACCGGGCTCACCGCCACGACACACGACCGACGTCCCGAGGGGAACGAGAAGATCCTCGCCCAGGAGGGAGACCCCTTCCCGCACCTGGTCGTCGGGCAACGACCCGAGCGGACCGAGGACGGCGCCCGCATCAAGTGCCAGCTGGGTCACCCCGAGCGGGCGCACCCCGTCGACGAGCATGCGTGCGGCCTGGCCGGGATGCGGAGCGGCGGCGATCGTGCGGCCGGCACCGACCAGGAGGTCGATCGGCCCATCCGTCCCCTCCTCGAGCATGGCAGCCAGCTGGACGCGGGCCGCCGCCTGCATGGCCGACAGCTCCTCGCTGGTCTGGGGCAGGGTCGAGGGCCGGGCACGCACAGTCTGGAGGATGTCCGCGACCGCCGCGTCGTCGCCCGCGTCTCCGGCCAGGCGGGCCACCCGGGACGCCGCGCCCGGTGCCAGGATCGTTCCGGCCAGGCCACCGCGCGCGCGGACGCGGAGCGCCACGGAGCCGTCAGGCTCGGCCAGCGCCCGGACCGCCGAGCCGGCGCCGAGGTCGACACCCAGGATGCGCAGCTCGCTCAGCGCCGCCAGCGCGCCCACCGCACGACCGAAGGTGGACGACGACAGATGGGTCTCCTCGTCGGTCGCCACCTCCTCGCGCAGGACGGACACGAGACGGTCGCGCAATGGCCCGAGCTCCTCACGCCTGGCGTCGGGTCGCGGATTGGCGACGGCGGACATGGCGCCCGGCTCGAACAGCTCGGCAACCTCGGCCTCGAGGTCCGCCGAGCCCGCCCACATCACGGCTCCGCCCTCGGGGCGTCGTGCGGCCGCGACCAGGGCCGCCGCCTCGAGCGCGCGCGGGCTGTGGGAGCCCTCGAAACCGCCGGCCACGAGCCAGGCGTCGACGTCGGCCGTCTGGAGTGTCGCCAGCCGATCGGCAAGATCCCGCCCATCATCGAGCGTCACGAACTCGGCCACGTGCCAACCGGCCGCTTCGGACGCGCGCCGTGCCGCGCTTCCGGACAGCTCGCGCGACACGGCGACGATCGCGAGACGCGGCGGCGGCGCGGTGTGGCACTCGATCCGTCGGGCCTCGCCAAGGAGGTCGTCGATCTGGTTGACGAGGCGTGCGTCCGCCACGCTGACTAGCTGGTCCACGAGCGCGGCGCGGAGCGCCGCGGATCCCCACGCGGTCGGCTGGGCCGCATGCGCCACCAGGCGCCATCGGCCGCGAACCTGCCCGATCACGCCGGCCTTGGCCCACGCCGAGCCGATGTCGACGAGGATCGCCATCTCCGCCCGCGGATTCGACCCACTCATGGCACGAGGCCCAACCAGTCACCGAGCAGGAAGGCGATCCGGTCGAGCAGCAGGAACAGCCGGGCGACGAGCAGGTAGCCGAGCCAGGTGCCGATCCCCACGATGAGGAGCCAGCGGCCCATCCCCGCGGCTGCCGTCAGCACCCGGCCGCGTGGAACGCCGTGCACGAACCCGACGAGCACGAACATCGTGATGATCGCGCCGAGCCCCCCGAGCACCATGGCGGGAATCGAGCTCCCGGGACGAACGATCGTCGCGTCGAGCTGGGGCAGGAGTGTTCCGACCACCGCTCCACCGAGCGCGAAGGCCACGAGTGCACCGATGGCGATCGATGCGGGCAGCGCAGAGACGCGTCGCGGGAGCCACGGAGATGCGGCGGCGACGGCCACGAGCGCAACGCCGCCCCACAGTTCGGGGCGGCCGGTCGGATCGCTGGCGAGCGGCTCGACCAGGCGCGGGACGATCACCTCGCGCACCACGATCAGCGCCAGGAAGCCGGTGGCGAGGCCGGCCAGCAGATGCTGTGACCATCCGAACACGCGCCGTTCGCCCAGCAGGTAGCCCAGGACGACGAGGGTCAGCATCGCGGCAACCCATGTCCCGATCACCTCGGCCGGACCATCACCGAACAGCCCGGTCATCCCGGGTCCCGATCGCGCAGCGCACGGGCCGAGCCCATGAGCCGCACCACGAGCACCTGTCCGAGCGCCAGGATGGCAAGGAGCATCCCGACCAGCACGGGGAGGCCCCGTGGCTCGGTCGGCTCGATGATGCGCTCCAGGCGGCCGACATCGGCGGTGGATCGATACGTGGCGCCATCCAGAGGCGTTCCGAGAACGGCCGCGAGCTGCCCGCTCTGCGCGTACGGCTGCACCTCGGGCAGCAGGATGGTCGGGGTGACCGCCAGGATCGGCACCGGGTCGATACGCGGCGCCACCTGCTCGATCCAGCTGCGCGGCCCCATGTCGTTCCCGCCGACGACGACGATCGCATCGAACGCCGCAATGCCGTCCTGGGCAAGGATCCGCGCGAACGCGCGTCCGCCCACGGCGTCATCCGTCCGGATCCCTCGCGTCAGATCGACCAGCCCGGCCTCGGCGCCGGGGACGAATCCGAGATCGAGGATTCGCGTCGCGTCCGCCTCCACGCGCTGCAGGCGAGCGAACTCGACCGAGGCCAACGCGCGACCCTCGACCGTCAGCGACACGAACGCGATCCGCGCGTTGCGCGCCAGGAGGTCGGCGATGAGCGTGCGGACCGTCGGTCGAACCTCCGCGTAGGTGCCCACATCCGGGTCGAATCCGAAGAGCACGAGCGAGTCCGGGGCGAGCCCATCGAGGGCATCGGTCACTGCCTCGCTGGCTCGATCGTCGGGGGCCGCCAGGGCCGTGGCGTCGCCGTCGGGCAGCATCCAGGCCACCCCGAGCACGGCGAGCACCAGCAGCGGAGCCAAACCGCTCGCGCGGGGCAGGCGATCACTCATCGGCTGCACCGATCCCGAGGAGCGTTCGCGCCGCGTACACCGCAGCGAGGAGCGCAACGCCGATGAGGAGCCCTCGGAAGACCGGCCCGACGACCCCATCCAGCATCCACGTCCCGGCGGTCGCGAGCCCGGAGCCGATTGCGCCTGACAGCGGCAGGAGGACGATCGCCGCGACGGTGGCGGCCGTGACGAGCACCACCGCTTCGCGCGACCCGCCCGTCGCCGAGCGTCGAGCCGCGGCGATGGTCGAGATGAACAGGAGGCCGAACAGGGTCGCCCCGATCGGGATGAGGAGGGCGGCCAGCAGCCACTGCACCGCGGGATCAGAGGTGCCGGTGGATCCGGGGCGTAGGCCGGCGACGAGCATCGCACCAACGCCGGCGAGCACGAGGATCGCCCCCACCGGATCTCCTCGGCGGCGCCAGAGATCGCTCAGCCGCCGAACGACGAGCGCGGCGACGGCCGCCAGCCCTGCGCCGGCCGCCACCAGGATCGCGGCGTCGATCACCACCCCGGCGACACCCCCGAGCGCCGGGTTGACCACGAGCAGGTCGGCCAGCAGGAGCAGTCCGACGATGACGACGAGCGCCGTGATGCTCGGACGCCTCACCCGCGAGCGATCCCGACCAGCGCGTCGCCGAGATCCACGATGCCGACAAGCGCCAGCACGGTTCCGATGAGAATCACCACGATGGCGAGTCCGATGAGGCGGTTGCCGGCCATGACCATCGTCCTCTCGTCCACGCTGGACCGCAGATCCGCCCCTGCCTGGAAGAGCTCCGGCCCGATGAGCGACGCCCCGCCGCCGATGCGCAGGGATGGCGCTTGGACGGCCTCCGCGCTGGCGCTGGTCAGCGTACCGGCTCCGGAGCGCAGCCCATCGAGATGCAGGAGCGCTTCCTCCCGCAGGCTCCCGAAGGCGAACGCCGCGGCCGGGCGGGCGCTCGTCGTCATCGCCAAGCCGGCCATCGCGGGACGCCCCTCGCCCACGACCACGATGCGCGAACGACCCACGCGCTCGGGGGTGGCGGTCGAGGCGTGAGCCAGGTCGACGGCGGCCGATGCCATCACGCCGGCGATCGGATCGTTGGTGAGGACGCGGAGCGGCACGCCGCTGCGAGCGGCCGCCCGCGCCACATGGCCGAGCAACGGCAGCGCGGCCAGGGTCTGGAGCCGGCCCAGCGCGTCCGTCGACCGGGTGATCCCGGCTCCACCCAGGGAAACGACGGCATCAGTTCCCGACTCGGCGGCGAGCGCCATCGCACGGCCGATGCCGGCGAGCCCGGCCGCGTCCGAGGTCACCCAGCGGCTGATCGGCCGGGCAACGAGCTGAAGCAGCACGAGGACGATGCCGAGCAGCACGATGGTGGTGCCGATGCCGAAGCGGAGTGACGATGCGCCCAGGATCTCGCCGATGAATCGGACGACGCTGCCGAGCAGCTCAGCGAGGCTCGGCATCTCGCTCCCCCAGGGCGTCGAGCTCGTGCAGGACCCGGTCGACGGCCTCTTCGTCCCCCATGAGCTCTCGGACGCTCCCCGGGGCGACCGCATCACTCCATCCCATCATCGGCGCAAGCGCGGCGCCGATGTCGCTCAGCATCGGCGCCAGCGGCCGATGCGCGTCGAGGATCAGGCGTGCCGGCGTCGCGAGCCCGCGTCGGCCGAGCTGGATGGCGATCCTTCGCGCAGCGTCGTCGCTCACGGCGTGCGAGCTCGACGCGCGGCCAACGCCTCCGTCACGGCGTGCGTCTCCACCGGGTTTGCGGTCGCGATCACGATGGAGGCCGGGCGTTCGGCCTCGGAATCGATCCGCGTCAGCTCGTCGAGCAGGACGTCGGCGGCGTCAAGCGGGGTGAAGGTTCCGTGCTCCACGCCGATCAGGGCGATCGCGATGCTTCGCAGCTGCAGCGGGGCCGCGAACGAGAGGGCCGCGCGAATCGACGCGGCCAGGCGCTCGCCATCGGGAGCACGCTCGTGACCGACCCCGATGGCGTGGATGACATAGGCCGCGGCCAGCGAGCCGGCTCGGGTCGCGATCGCCGTTCCCGACTCGGCCGGGCCCTGGTCGACGGCGTCCCGCTCGATCTCGTCGCCCCCGTGGCGCTTCACGGACGCCGCGGCGCCGGCGGTCATGAACAGGGACTCGTTGGCCGGGACGATCAGGGCATCCACTTCGAGCTCCGCGATCTCACCCTGCCAGACGTCGATCTCGATGGATGGTGCCATGTGTGCCTGCGCTATTCGCGATCCGCGGCGGGCGATCAGCCGGCTCCGAGATGGAGCCGCGGTAGACGCTCGCGCAACGCGGTCGTCACTTCGTAGTTGATGGTTCGTCGTTCGGCGGCCACATCGTCAGCCGTGATCCGCGCTCCGTTCTGCTCCCCGATCAGGACGAATTCGTCGCCGTAGGTTACACCATCGATTTCCCCGACATCCACGGTCAGCCCGTCCATGCTGATGGCTCCAACCATCGGCCCTCGAACGCCGTGCACCAGCGCCGATCCGTTGTTGGCGTGGATCCGCGGCCAGCCATCCCCGTACCCGATCCCGAGGGTCGCGATGCGCGTCGCACGCCGCGTCCGGAAGCTCAACCCGTAGCCGATCGCCTCCCCCGCGGCGAGGTCGAAGACGCGGATGGCGCGCGCCCTCAGTGACAGCACGGGACGGAGACCGGGGTCGCGATCCACGGCCCACGGAGGACGGAGGCCGTAGATGGCCAGGCCGGGGCGGACCGCGTCGGCGAACGAGACTGGGCCAGCCAACATCCCTCCACTGGCATTGAGATGGACGATGCCGGGGTCGATGCCGGCGGAGCGCATCGCGTCCACGACGCGCGAGAGCCGGAGCGCCTGCACCTCCGTGTGCGCGTCGTCCTCCCCGGGCACGGCGAGATGGCTCATCGTGCCCGCCATGTGAAGGTGCTGGCTTCGTGCGATCCGCGTGGCCAGCGGCACCGCGTCATCGGGGGCGATACCCTGGCGTCCGAGGCCGGTGTCGACCTTGAGGTGAACGCCGATCCGAACGCCCTCGCGTGCGGCCGCTCCCTCGAGTGCCGCGACGGAGCGCTCGGAGTCGACCATCGGCTCGAGCGCGTGGATCGCCACGGCCGGCGCCTCCTCCTCACCGATCGCCCACAGCACGAGGATCGGCACGGCGACCCCGGCCGCTCGCAGCGCGACCGCCTCTCCGACCGTCGCGATGGCGAGGCGCTCCGCACCGGCCGACACGAGAGTCTGTGCGACGGGCACCGCGCCATGTCCGTACGCATTCGCCTTGACGACGGCGATGACCTGGGCCTCCCCGGCGGTGGCCCGAACCAGAGCGAGGTTCGTCCGGATGGCGTCGTGATCGATCTCGATCCAGGCGCGGTGCGAGCTCGTCGCGACGGTCACTGGCTCCGGCCGCGGAGCTGGTCGATTGCCTCGGGCAGCAACGCCGCGATGTCCCGGGCCATCACGCCAGCGTGGCCGATGCGGTCCTCGGCCAGCAGCCCGGCGGCGCCATGCACCGCGACCCCGGCGCCGGCCGCGTCCATCGGCGCAAGCCCGGCGGCCAGGAACGCACCGATCACCCCCGCGAGCAGGTCACCCGTCCCGGCCGTCGCCAGTGCCGGCGACGACACGTCCGACCGCAGCACATCGCCCTGTGGATCGGCGATCACGGTGTTCGCCCCCTTGAGGACCACGACCTGCTGCCAGCGCAGCGCCGCATCGCGGGCGGACGTGAGACGCGCGTCATCATCATCGCTGCTCGGGGCATCGGCGTTCGTCAGCCGCGCGAACTCGCCCGGGTGCGGGGTCAGCACCAGGGTCGCGGCGAGGCCCGTCCACCAGTTGCTGCCACCGGCGAGGGCGTTCAGCCCATCGGCGTCGACGACGCCGGGAACCCGCAGGCCGGTGATGAGGTTCTTTGTCCGGCGCTGCGTCGCCGGCTGGCTGCCGAGGCCGGGACCGATGACAACGGCGTCGTGGTTCGCTGCCTCATTGGTCACGCGGCGCCAGCCACTCGGTGCGATGAGGCCCTTGGCTTCCTCGTCGAGGACCATCCACGTCAGCTCCGGAACCAGCCCAGCCAGCTGCGCGGCAACGGATTCGGCGGCCGCGACGCGGACGAGGCCGGCGCCGGCGCGCATGGCTCCCAGCGCGGTGAGCATGGCGGCGCCCGGATACTCGGTCGAGCCGGCGACGACGAGCAGACGGCCGAAGTCACCCTTGTGCGCGCGGGCCGGGCGCGCGGGCAGGTGCGTGGCCACCCAGCGCTGGGTGAGGCTGCGAGCCGCCGGTCTGCTCATGGTTGGCCCTCCCCCGTCATCCGTGGCGCTTGTGAGCCACCGCGACCGCCACCGCCATCTCGCGCTCGTGGGAGATGGATACCGTCACCTCGTCGAGGTCGAGGGCTTCCGCCCGTTTCGCCGCGCGAGCGTGCAGGGTGACCTGCGGGGCACCCGCCCGGTTGGGCAGGATTTCGATCTCCCGCCAGCCGACGCCTCGGACGCCGAGCCCGAGCACCTTGCTGATCGCCTCCTTGGCCGCCCATCGGCCCGCGATGCGCTCGGTCCGGCGACGGCAGTAGGCCTGCTCGCGCTCGGTCAGTACCCGGAGGCGGAAGCGGTCGGGAAAGCGACCGAGCACGCGATGAATGCGGCCGATGTCGACGAGGTCGATCCCGATCTCGTGGCGGGTCATTCGACCGTGACGGACTTCGCGAGATTGCGGGGCTGGTCGACGTCGGTGCCGCGAGCGACCGCCACCTCGTAGGCGAGGAGCTGGAGCGGCAGCACGGCGATGACCGGGCTGATGGCCTCCGGGAGATCGGGGACGTAGAGGACGTCATCGGCATAGCGAACGATCTGGTCGTCTCCCTCGGTGGCCACCGCGATCACGGGCGCGGAACGGGCACGCGCCTCGGCGACGTTGCTCGTCACCTTCTCGTACGTCGCCCCTCGCGTCGCGATCGCGACCAGCGGTGTCTCCGGATCCAGCAGGGCGATCGGGCCGTGCTTGAGCTCGCCGGCCGCGTAGCCCTCGGCGTGCACGTAGCTCAGCTCCTTCAGCTTCAGCGCACCCTCCATGGCGATCGGGAATCCGACGCCGCGGCCGATGAAGATGAAGTCGCGAGCCCCGGCGAACCGCCTGGCGAGCTTCTTGATCTGCGATCCGAGCTTCAGGGTCTCGGCCGCCAGCCGCGGCAGACTGCGCAGCGAGCGACCGTAGGTGCGAAGGCGGTTCGGTGTGAGGGTCCCTCGCAGCCCGGCGAGGTGCAGGCCGAGCATCTGGAGCACGAGAACCTGGGTGACGAACGCCTTGGTGCTCGCGACGGCGATCTCCGGGCCGGCCTGCAGGTAGCAGACGGCATCGGCCTCGCGCGTGATGGCACTGCCCACCACGTTCGTCACGACCACGACGAGCGCGCCGCGCTCCTGGGCCAGCCGCAGCGGCGCCAGGGTATCGGCCGTCTCGCCGGACTGGCTGACGCCGATGACCAGCGTCCGATCGTCGATCGGCGGCGGGCTGTACCGCATCTCGGAGCCGATCTGCATGGTCGCGGGAATCCCGACCCACTCTTGGATGAGGTACGCGGCGACGTGCGCGGCATAGCTGGCCGTGCCGCACCCGACGACGTAGACCCGCTCGATCTCGGCGAGCCGGTCGTCGATCGCGCTCAGCTCGGAAAGCGTGACCGTGCCCGCTCCGTCGACGCGGCCGCGAAGACACTCCTGGATGGCGTGCGGCTGCTCGTAGATCTCCTTGAGGGTGAAGTGCGCGAAGCCGCCCTTCTCGGCGGCGTCGATGTTCCAGTGGATCTCGGTCGTGTCGCGCTCCACGGCGGATCCGTCGAGCCCGATGATCGTCGTCCCCTGCGGAGTGACGTCCGCGATGTCCCCCTCGTGGAGGATGACGACGTTCTTCGTGTGCTCGAGGATGGCCGGGACGTCACTCGCCAGGAAACCCTCGCCATCACCCAACCCCACGATGAGCGGCACGTTCATGCGCGCGCCGACGATGCGATCGGGGTGCTCGGTGTGCATCACGCCGATGGCGTACGCGCCGCGAACATCAATCAGCGCGTGCCGCACCGCGTCGACGAGGTCGCCGGAGTACTTCGACTCGATGAGATGGGCCAGCACCTCGGTGTCCGTCTCGGACGAAAAGGCGTGGCCATCGGCTTCGAGCTGCTGCTTGATCTCCGAGTAGTTCTCGATGATGCCGTTGTGGATCAGCGCCAGCTTGCCCGTGCAGTCGACGTGCGGGTGCGCGTTCGCGTCGTTCGGACGTCCATGAGTGGCCCAGCGGGTATGGCCGATGCCGGGATGACCGGCCGGCGCATCACCGTTGAGGTGATCGGTCAGGTTGGTGAGCTTGCCGGCCTTCTTCTCGATGAAGACCTCGCCGGACTCGGTGAGCAGGGCGATCCCGGCGGAGTCGTATCCGCGGTACTCGAGGCGACGGAGGCCGTCCAGAAGGATGGGCGCGGCATCCCGCGGCCCGACGTACCCGACGATGCCGCACATGTGAGTCTCCTCAGTTCAAGCGTGCCTCGGCGAGCGTGGCGAGCTCGCGAGCGATACGGTCGATCTCCTCGCCATCGTCCCCTTCGACCATGATCCTGATCTTCGGCTCCGTCCCCGATGGCCTCACGAGCACTCGGCCGCGGTCCCCCAGCTCCGAGATGGCGCGCTCAACGGCAGCCGCGAAGTCAGGATCCTGCTCCCAAGTGTCGCGACGGCTCGCGGCCGAGTTTATCATCACCTGCGGGAGCCTCGGGATCCGGCCGGCGAGCTCCGACAGCGGCTGGCCGGACGCGCGGACCGCACGGACCAGCTGGATGCCCGTGAGCAGTCCGTCCCCCGTGGACGCAAGATCGCGAAAGATGATGTGGCCCGACTGCTCGCCGCCGAGCATCGCATCCTCCCGTTCCATCGCGGCAAACACGTGACGGTCTCCGACCGGGGTTCTGACGATGCGACCGCCCGCTTCGGTCACGACCCGCTCGAGGCCGCCGTTCGTCATGACGGTGACGACGAGCGCGTCGTTGCGGAGCGAGCCGTCGCGAAGCCGCGCGAGCGCGCAGATTCCCATGATGGCGTCGCCATCGACCAGCCGGCCCCGGGCGTCGACGGCAATGAGCCGATCGGCATCGCCGTCGAAGGCGAGCCCAAGGTCCAGCCCGGCGGCCGCGACCGTCTCGGCGAGCCGCTCCGGATGCGTGGAGCCGCAACTCTCGTTGATGTTCATCCCATCGGGCGCGGCGAAGAGCACCGTGACCTCGGCGCCGAGGCGGCGGAAGAGGTCCGGAGCCACCACGCTCGCCGATCCGTTGGCGCAGTCGATGCCGAGCCGGAGCCCGGCGAACGCGTCTCCGGCGATCTCGGTGAGGTGTCGCACGTACTCGGCCACCGGACTGTCGCTCGATCTCACGCGGCCCAGCTCGTCGTTCGGCCGCGCCGGCACGCCCGATGCGTCATCGATCAATCGGTCGAGCTCGCCCTCCAGCTCGTCGTCGACCTTGCGGCCGCGCATCACGACCTTGAGCCCGTTGTCGGCCGGCGGGTTGTGCGATGCCGAGACCATGATTCCCGGCGCGTGCAGCGCATCGGACGCGTGGACCAGGCAGGGCGTCGTCACGACCCCGAGGTCGGTCACATCGGCCCCCGTGGACGTCAGGCCGGCCGCCAGCCCCGCGGTCAGCATCTCGCCGGATCGACGCGTGTCGCGCCCGACGAGGACGGGAACCGTCGCGCCGAATCGATGGCCGACGGCGCGACCGAGCGCAAGGCCAAGCTCCGCCGTGACCTCCGTCCCGACGGCGCCGCGAATCCCGTCGGTGCCAAAGCGCCCCGCCATCTACGGCGCGGCGGTGGGAGCGGGCGTCGGCGTCGCTGGCGCCCGGACGGTGACGCTGACCGTGCCGGGCGTGATGCCGAGCAGCTGGACCCCTTCGGGCAATCCGGAGACCGTCGGCGCCAAGCTATATGTGCCGGGCGCCAGGCCGCTCACGTTCACGATCGGCGTGAGGGACGCGGCGCTCAGCCCCGAGAGCGTGTCGCCGGGTCCGCTCAGCGTCAGGGTCAGCTGGTCCAGCGCGGGGAGGCAGGCGTTGTCGCCACCGCCCTGGCACACGACGCCGACGACGAACGTGCGACTCGAGACCGACGGCACGATCGTGGCGGCGACGGTCACGGCGCTCGCAGTGCTCGATTCGGCCAGCCCGACGTCGGCCGGCAGGACGAGGGCGGCCTCGAACGACTGGTCACCGGAGACGCCGCCGATGCTCAGCGGCTCGGTGAGGACCTCGTCGATGTCCACGAGGACCTCCGGCAGTCCGCGCAACGTGACCACGGACGGCTCGACGGAGAGCGACACGAGCGCGAATCCCGGTGCCGGAGTGCCGCTGATGTCCGGTCGCACCGGCACGGTCTTGTTCGTGAGCGTGGCCTCGACGTCGATCTGCACCGACACCGAGGTCGGCTCCACTTCGAGGCGGCCGACGTCCACCGGTTGGCCCTCCACGTCCACGGCAACGAGCTCCACCGGCTCGTTGAAGTCGATTCCGGATGCGCTGATGCTGACGAACGCCACGGCCCGGTTCACGCGGCGCACGATGGAGGCCGGTCCCCGGACGTCCACCATCTGATGGCTGAGGATCGGGTCGCCGATCTCGAGACCATCGGGGACGGCTCCCGTCTCCACCTCGACCGGGACGCTGCTCACGTCGATCCTGTCAACCTCCACGCGGACCGTGGCCGGGGTCACCGACAGGATCTCGATCCCATCGAGGAGCGCGTCGACCTCCACGTCGAGCGCCTGCGGCTCGGGGGCGCGGTCCATATCGTACTCGGCCAGGTCCACGCGGGCCACGAAGGCCGCGGCCACCACCGCCGGTGCGGCATCGTTCGTCGTGCGGTAGGAGACCTCGACGAAGCCGAGGTCTCCGCTCAGCACGAACGAGTCGCGGGGCGGGTTGACCTGGTCGATGCGCACCTGGATCTGCGCGTCGGTGAACGCGCTCGAGAACACGAGTCCGGTATAGAGGACGGTGGCGAGCAGGACGGCCGACAGCTTGAGGTGCCAGTTCCGCAGGAGGAATCTCATCTCAGCGCCGAACCGCGCGGCCGTCGGGGGCCGTGGGCACCACCCGCGCGTCCGGATCGATCGGCTCGTCCGATGGCGGCTTATCCTCCCCGACCTGCCACCGGCCCTCGAGGGATCGACGCAGGAACGGGACGGCGCGGCGCGGAGCCTGCGGCCGAATGAGGTTGAAGATGCGCCGTCGCAGATGCTCCTCGGTCAGGTTGCGCTCGATGCGGCCGCGGACGACGAGGGAGATCGACCCGGTCTCCTCGCTGACGACCACGACCACCGCGTCCGTCTGCTCGCTGATGCCGATGGCGGCACGGTGACGCGTTCCGTAGCGTTCGGAGTCGACGACGTTCTGGCTCAACGGGAGGAGCACGCCCGCCGAGGTGACCTTCTCGCCCGAGATCACGACCGCGCCGTCATGGAGCGCCGTGCCGCGGTAGAAGATCGTGACGAGGAGCTCGGCCCGAAGGTCGGCGTGGACCGGGACGCCGGACTCGGCCGCGAGGTCCTGGAGCCCGGTCTGGCGCTCGAGCACGATCAGCGCCCCGTGCCTCGAACCGGCAAGAATCCGGGCCGCGCGGCTGATCTCGCGGGCCACCCGTTCCGCGCTCGCGACCTCGGTGCTGACGAAGAAACGGTTCACCGACCCCACGCGGCCGATCTGCTCCAGGCCGCGCCGCAGCTCGGGCTGGAACACCACCACGACGGCGAACAGGCCGACGACCGCGGCGGTCTCCATGAGCCGCCGCAGCAGTTCGAAGCCGAAGAAGAGGGCGGCGAGGTAGACGAAGTACAGGATCGAGAGGCCGATCACGATCCGCACGGCCCGAGTGCCACGGATCAGAATGAAGAGCCAGTAGATGACGATCGCCACCAGCCCGATGTCGATGATCGACGTCCAGCTGCCACGGAGATACGTCTCGAGGAAATCGCGGATCGCGTCGATCACGAGGGCAGTATGGCCTGCGTTGCAGTGTGGCGGAGGGCCCGATGATACCAAAGAGCCCCGGCCATTCGGCCGGGGCTCTCTCGATGGTCGGTGTGGCTGACCGCTAGCGCTTCGTGTACTGCGGCGCCTTGCGCGCTCGCTTGAGCCCGTACTTCTTCCGCTCCTTGGCTCGCGGATCGCGGGTGAGCAGCCCGGCCTCGCGCAGCGACGCCCGTGCATCGGGGTGGGCGCGCAGCAGCGCGCGCGCGATGCCGTGCCGAATCGCGCCGACTTGCCCCGAGACGCCGCCGCCCGCGACGAGAACGCTGGCCGAGTAGCGGCCCTCGGTCTCGGTGACGCGGAACGGGAGAAGCATCGCTCCATCGCGTGCGACACCGCCGAAGTAGTCGGCGGCGGTCTTGCCGTTGACGACGATGCTGCCATCGCCGGGGATGAGCCGGACGCGTGCGACCGAAGTCTTGCGCCGTCCGGTGCCGTAGACGTAGTTCGTGCTCACGGGATCGTCCTCTCTTCTACAGCTCGACAGCGGTTGGCTGCTGAGCCTGGTGCGGATGATCCGCGCCGCCGTAGACCTTGAGCTTCCGGAACATGGCGCGACCGAGCCGATTCTGGGGAAGCATGCCCTTCACCGCTCGCTCGATGACGAGCTCGGGCTTCCGCTCCAGCAGGGTGCCCAGGCGCTCCTCGCGCAGCCCGCCGGGGTAGTTCGAATGCCGGAAGTAGCTCTTCTGGCGCAGCTTGTCGCCAGTGACCTTGATCTTCCCCGCGTTGAGGACCACGACGTGGTCCCCGGTGTCGAGGTGCGGCGAATAGATCGGCTTGTGCTTGCCCTCCAGCAAGGTGGCAATGCGCGTCGCCAATCGACCCAGCGTCTGATCGGTCGCATCGACGACCCACCAGCTGCGCTCGATCTCGCTCGCCTTCACGGCGTAGGTTTTCACGGTATTGAGCTCTCCGACTTTGCCTTCACTTGCTGACCATCGTCCCACGTCGGGTCGACGGCTGCTCGATGTTCAGTTTCGTGGCTGATTCGTAGATGACGCGCTCGAGGGTGAGACCCCGCGGTGGTGCGACCCGGCCGTGGAGCGCCCGCTCGCCTGTCGCGAGCACCTCGTCCACCGACGTTGCCTCCA
Source organism: Candidatus Limnocylindria bacterium (assembly GCA_051000335.1). GTDB lineage: Bacteria > Chloroflexota > Limnocylindria > QHBO01 > QHBO01 > JACDBZ01. The sequence continues at coordinate 23,773 of JBPCOK010000193.1, forward strand.
GGCGTCCCCGCCCGACCTCGATCAGGAGGGCGACGATGCTGCGCACCATGCGCTTCAGGAACGCGTTCGCGGTCACGCGGACCACGACGTGGTTGCCCGTGCGGAGCACGCGAAGGTCCGCGAGTCGGCGGACCGTGCGCCCCTGCGCATCGGCGCCCAGCGCCGCGAAATCTCGCGCGCCGACCATCCGGACGGCCGCCGCCTGCATGGCATCGGTGTCGAGCAGCTCATCGATCTCGAACGTCCGGTGACGCTCGACGGGGCGACGAGCGCCTCCCATGAGGATCCGGTAGCGATACACCCGCCACCGCGCGTCGCGGCGGGGGTCGAACCCCGGGTCGGTGAAGCGCATCGAGCGAATGCCCACGTCAGGCGGCAGTGCGGCGTTCAGTCGTCGCCGCAGCTCCCGTAGGCCGCCCACGAGCGCGACGTGGCGCCCGAGGCGGAACGCCGCCACCTGGCCGGTGGCATGCACCCCGGCATCTGTACGTCCGGCGAGCCGCACCCGCGTCCTCTCGCCGATCAGCCTGTTAAGCGCCTCCTCCAGCTCCCCCTGCACGGTCCGAGCATTCGGCTGGACCTGCGAGCCGGCGAAGGCCGTCCCGTCGTACTCGATGATCGCCTTTACGACACGCCGCGCGTCGGGGACCATCCGTTCGTTCGGTTCGGTATGAAGTTGGCCCGTCCTCAGACGAGCTCGATCTGGACCATCGACGCCGAGTCTCCGAGACGCGGCCCGAGCTTGACGATGCGGGTGTATCCCGAGGTGCGGTCGGCGTACTTCTCGGCCAGCTCGGACATGAGCTTCTCCACGATGAGCGGCTCGTGCGGCATCTTCGAGACGAGCTGCCGACGAGCGTGCAGGTCGCCGCGCTTTGCGAGCGTGATCATGCCATCGACCATGCCGCGAACCTCCTTGGCCTTGGCCTCGGTGGTCTTGACGCGCTCGTAGCGAATGATCGCGACCGCCAGGTTGCCGAGCATCGAGACCCGATGCGCGTGCGTGCGACTGAGCTTGCGCCCGGCAATGCGATGCGGCATCGACCTAGGACTCCCGGTCCAGCTCGGCGGCCGCGGCTTCGTCCAGCTCCGCCGATGCCGGAAGGTCGGACTCGTCGCTGCTCATCGAGGTCGCATCCGGTGTGATGAACCCACGCAGCGCCAGGCGCTCCTTGAGCTCGTCCAGGCTCTTCTGCCCGAAGTTCCGCATGCGCAGGAACTCGTCGTCGCTGAGCGAGAGGACCTGCCCGATCTTCGTGATGCTGTTGCGCTTCAAGCTGTTGTATGCCCGCATCGGGAGATCGAGCTCCTCGATGGGCGCATCGAGCAGGCTGGCGCTCGGGGCGCTCGGGGCCGCCGGCTCACCCGGTGCGGCCGAAAGTCGACCGATGTCGGTGAAGCGATTGAACTCGCGGACGAGTATCTCGGCGGCCTGGCTCAGCGCCGACTGCGCGGTGGTCGTTCCATCCGTCTCGATCTCGAGCGTCAGCTTGTCATAGTTCGTCATCTGCCCGACGCGCGTCTTCTCGACCTGGTAGTTCACGCGACGCACCGGGGAGAAGATGGCATCGACCGGCACGACGCCGATCGGCATGTCCTCGGTGTGCTCGGCCGGGCGATAGCCCATCCCGGTCTCCACGATGAGGTCCATCTCGATCGATCCCGAGTCGGAATCGAGCGTCATCAGCGCGAGGCCTGGATTCACGATCTCGACATCGGCCGATTCGGCGATATCCGCACCCGTGACCGGGCCGGCGCCGCGCTTGGCGAGCTTCAGCGTGATCGCGTGTCGGGCAAACGACCGGAGTCGCAGCTTCTTGACGTTGAGGACGATCTGGGTGACGTCCTCCTTCACGTTCTCGATGGTGCTGAACTCGTGGAAGACGCCGTGGATCTGGATGCTGGTGACAGCGGCCCCATCGAGCGAGCTCAGGAGGACGCGGCGCAGCCCATTGCCGAGGGTCATGCCGTACCCCTCCTGGAGGGGTGTGACCTCGAAGCGGCTCAGATTGCCTTCGGCGTGCACCTCTTCGATGCGCGGATCGGGCGTCTCGGGCTGCAGGGGAGTTTCTAGTTCGATCATGGGAAGGGTCAGGCTCCTAGCGCGAGTAGTACTCGACGACGAGCTGCTCGTTGAATTCGAGCGGCATCTGCTCGCGCGCCGGTTCAGCGAGGACAGTTCCGGACAGCTTCGACGGGTCGGCGCTGACCCACTCGGGGACCTGCGCCGACTTCATGGTCTCCGGGGCGACCTTGAAGTACTCGCGGCCACGCCGGCTGTCGCGGACCTCGACGCGGTCGCCAACCTTGACGCCGAAGCTGGGGATGTTGGTTGGCCGCCCGTTCACGGAGAAGTGGCCGTGGCTCACGAGCTGGCGCGCCTGCGCTCGGCTCGAGGCGAAGCCCATCCGAAAGACGACATTGTCGAGACGCATCTCGAGCAGCCTGAGCAGGTTCTCGCCGGTCATGCCCTTGTACTGCTCCGCCTTCTCGAAGTAGTTGCGGAACTGTCGCTCGAGCACCGAGTAGCTCTTCCGGACCTTCTGCTTCTCACGGAGCTGGAGGCCGTACTCGCTCACCTTGCGGCGGCGCATGGTGTTCATCCCGGGCGGGGTGCTTCGGCGCTCGAAGGAGCATTTGCGGCTGTAGCATCGGCTGCCCTTCAGGAAGAGCTTGAGCCCCTCGCGGCGGCAGATCCGGCAGACGGCGTCGTTGTAGCGTGCCATATCGTTCGCTCCCTCTCAGACCCGGCGCCGCTTGGGCGGGCGGCAGCCGTTGTGCGGAATGGGAGTGACGTCCGTGATGGCGGTCACCTCGAGGCCGGCGGTCTGGAGCGAGCGAATCGCCTGCTCGCGTCCTCCGCCGGGTCCCTTGACGAAGACCTCGATCTGACGCATGCCGTTCTCCATCGCGCGCTTCGCGGCGACGTCGGCCGTCTGGGCCGCGGCGTACGGCGTGCTCTTGCGGGAGCCCTTGAAGCCGACCAGACCCGCGCTGCCCCAGCTGATGACGTTTCCGGTCGTGTCGGTGATCGTCACGATCGTGTTGTTGAACGTCGACTGGATGTGCGCGTGCCCCGTCGGCACGTTCTTTCGCTCGCGCTTCTTCCCGCGCTGAGCGCGCTTACGCTCTGCCATGAAACTCCCGTTACTTCTTGCGGCGGATGCCGACGGTCTTCTTCGGACCTCGGCGCTGCCGAGCATTGGTCTTGGTTCGTTGTCCGCGGACCGGCAGGTTGCGCCGATGACGGAGCCCGCGATACGAGCCGATCTCCATCAGGCGCTTGACGTTGAGGCTGACTTCGCGGCGGAGGTCGCCCTCGACCTTGAACTGGCGGTCGACCACCTCGCGCAGGCGGTTGACCTCCTCCTCGGTGAGATCACGGACGCGCGTGTCGGGCGACACGTTCGCAGCCCCGATGACCTTGCTGGCCGAGGTCGGGCCGATGCCGTGGATGTAGGTGAGGCTGATGATCACCCGCTTCTCGCGGGGAATGTCAACGCCGGAGATACGTGCCACGATCCTCCTAGCCCTGCCGCTGCTTGTGCTTGGGTATGACGCAGATGACCATCACCACGCCGGAGCGCTTGATGACCTTGCAGCGCTCGCAGCGCGGCTTCACGGATGCAGAAACTTTCATCTCATCCTGTAGGTGATGCGACCCCGGGTGAGGTCATACGGTGAGAGCTCAACGCGGACGGTGTCACCGGGCAGGATGCGGATGAAGTTCTGTCGGAGCTTTCCGGAGATGTGGGCGAGCACTTCGTGCCCATTCTCCAGGCGGACCTTGAACATCGCGTTCGGCAGGGGGAGAACGACCTCTCCCTCGACCTCAATGGCATCCTTCTTCGGCAAGCGACACGCACCCTCGTTCAGCGTTGGATCATTGCAATGGGACTGACACACGGAAAGGCCGCCGCACAGGGCGACCCACAGACCGAAGAGTATACATCAACCGCTCGGAGTCGTTCAAGGGACCTCATCGGGGGGCGGTGAGGACCTCGGGTCCCGTCTCGGTCACCGCGATCGTGTTCTCGAAATGGGCCGACAGGCTGGCGTCCGACGTCCGCACCGTCCAGTTATCGTCCGCCACGAACACGTCGTCACCACCGAGGTTGAACATCGGCTCGATCGCGAAGCACATGCCGGGCTCGATCTGCAGCCCCGTGCCGGGGCTGCCGTAGTTCGGCACCTGCGGGTCCTCGTGCATCGATCGGCCGATACCGTGACCGACGAACGGCCGCACGATCCCGTAGCCACGCTCGTGGGCGACCGTCTCGATGGCATGGCCGATGTCCCCGAGGCGGTTTCCTGGGCGCGCCGCCGCGATGCCGGCCTCCATCCCCCGTCGGGTTGCGTCGACGAGCTCCGCGACCTCGCGGGTCGTCGACCCGATGACCCAGGTGCGCGCGCAGTCGGCGTGCCAGCCGTCCAGGATGCAGCCGATGTCGATGCTCACCACGTCGCCATCGGCCAGCCGGCGACGGGGAGACGGGATGCCATGCACGACCTCGTCGTTCACGCTGGCGCAGATCGAACCCGGAAACGGGGGGTTGGTGCCATACCCCTTGAACGACGGAATGGCGCCGGCGTCGCGAATCATGCATTCTGCGATGGCGTCGAGCTCCCCGGTGCTGGTTCCCACCCGCAGCTCGGCGTGGAGCACCTCGAGGATTCCGGCGAGGATGGCGCCGGCACCGCGCATGCGGTCGATCTCGGTCGCGCGTTTGATCGTGACCGCGCCTGGTGTTCGCATGCTCACCCGGTCAGCCGACGGCCCGCGTGCCGATGCGCGACAGGATGTCCTCCGTGACGTCCTCGATCGCCTGCGTGCCATCCAGGCGATCGACGATCCCCGCCCGCTCGTAATGGTCGACGACCCCAAGCATCGGCGGCACCTGCTTGTCCAGGCGCGCCCGAACGACCTCGGGCCGATCATCGTCCCGCTGTCGGAGCGCGGTCCCGTCCCGGTCGCAGCGGCCGGGCTCGCGAGGGGGATCGGTGTCTTCGTGGTACGGCGTGCCGCACTGCGGGCACACCCAGCGGCCGGCCACGCGCCGCACGAGGATCTCGGTCGGCACCTCGATGTAGAGGATGCGCCGGATCCGCTCGCCCGCCGAGGCGAGGGTGTCGTCGAGCGCCTTGGCCTGGCCCACGGTCCGCGGGAAGCCATCGAGGATCGCGCCTGCCGCGGCAGCGGGACGCGCCAGCTCCTCCATGAACATGGCGATCGTGAGCTCATCAGGAACGAGCTCGCCCGCCTCCATGTACTCGCGGGCGGCCTCGCCCAGCTCGGTGCCCGCGGCGAGCGCCGCTCGGAAGAGGTTGCCGGACGCGAGGTGGACGAGCCCCAGTTCGCGCGACAGGATCGACGCCTGCGTGCCCTTGCCGGCGCCCACGGCGCCGACGAGGAGCAGGATCAGGCGCTCGGCTCCACGGTCCGCGATCGGCTCATCGGTCACCTGATGAAGCCCTCGTAGTGGCGCATCATCATCTGCGCCTCGAGCTGCTTCATCGTCTCAACCACCACGCTGACCATGATGAGGATGCTGGTCCCGCCGAGCTGCAGGTTGCTCGTGCCGGGAATGAAGGCGGACACGATGAACGGGGTCACCGCGATCGTCCCGAGGAAGAGCGCGCCGCCCAGCGTGATGCGGTTCGTCACCCGACCCAGGAACTCCTCCGTGGGCTTGCCGGGCCGGATGCCGGGAATGAACCCGCCGTTTTTGCGCAGGTAGTCCGCCGTCTGGTCGGGCCGGAACTGGAACGCGGTGTAGAAGTACGTGAAGAACACCACGAGCAGGAAGTAGAGCGACCCGTACAGCGGGATGTTGTTCTGCCCGTTGAGGTTGAACACGATGAATTCCGCCGTGTCGCGCACCCAGCCGATGTCGCTCGTGGTGAAGTACTGGCCGATCTGCGCCGGGAACAGGAGGATGCTGACCGCGAAGATGATCGGGATCACGCCGGCCATCGTCACCTTCAGCGGCAGGTACTGCGTCTGGCCCTGATACATGCGGCGGCCGCGCACGCGGCTCGCGTACTGCACCGGGATGCGGCGCTGGCCCTCGTTGATGAACACGACCGCGGCCACGATGATCACCGCCACGATGGCGAACGGGATGAGCCGCGCAAGCGAGTCCGGACCGCTGAGGATCGGCCCGATCTGCTGCGGGATGCTGCCCACGATCCCGGCGAAGATGATGAAGCTGATGCCGTTGCCGAGGCCCTTCTCGCTGATGAGCTCGCCGAGCCACATCAGGAGGATCGTGCCGGCGGTGAAGCTCAGCAGCAGGCTGAGGGTCTCGATGCTGAACAGGCTGTTCGGCGGGATGACCCCGTTGGCCGACAGCAGCACGCTGATGCCGTAGCCCTGCGCGAACGCGAACGGCACCGTGAGCATGCGGGTGTACTGGTTGATCTTGTTGCGGCCGTACTCCCCCTCGCGGCTCAGCTCCTCGAGCGCTGGGATCACCCCGCGCATGAGCTGCATGACGATGCTCGAGTTGATGTACGGGTTCACCCCGAGGCCGATGACCGATGCGGCCGCCAGGCCGCCTCCGGAGAAGATGTTCAGGATCCCGAGCAGCGGGTTGTTCGTGAACAGGTCGCTCAGCGCGGCCGTGTTCACGTTCGGAATCGGAACATTCGTCAGCGCCCGGAAGATCAGCAGGATCCCGAGCGTGAAGAGCACCTTGCGCCGGATGTCCGGCGCCCGGAAGGCGGTGAGGGCCGTCTCGATCAAGCCTGGGGCTCGCTTTCGCCGTCGGGCGTGTCGCCGGCCTCGGCTGTCGGTGACTCGGGGGTCGGCTCAGGGTCGGCAGCCTGGGTCGCGGCGGGCGGCGTGCCGCCCTGCCCCTTCTTGCTCTTGCCCCGACGCTTGGCTGCCCGGGTCGCGGCCTTCGCCGCGGTATCGGCGGCGGCCTTGGCCTCCGCCTCCTCGTCGACCGGAGCGTTGTCCGGCCATGAGAGGCGCTGCACCGTGCAGCCGGCGGCCGCCAGCTTGTCGAGTGCGCTCTTGCTGAAGGCGTGCGCGTGGATGGTGATCCCCTTCGGCGCGTCGCCGACACCGAGGATCTTCACGGGCAGCTTCGTGTCGCGAATCAGCCCATCGTGCTCGAGCACGTCGGGCGTGACGAGCGTCCCCTTCTCGGCGTCGGCCAGCTTCGACAGGTTGAGCGGCGCGTAGGCCACCCGCCCGCGGTTGCGGAAGCCGTGGAGCTTGGGCGTGCGCACGTGGAGTGGCGTCTGGCCACCCTCGAACCACGCCGGGATGCCTCCGCCGGCTCGTGACTTCTGGCCCTTCGTGCCGCGGCCCGCGGTCTTGCCGCGACCCGAGCCCTGGCCCCGACCGACGCGCCGCGACGGCGTCCGCGAGCCCGGTGCCGGGTGCAGATCGTGGAGCTTCACTTCGATTCCTCCTGCTTCGTCGCGGCCGGCTCCACCACGTCGATGAGGAACGCCACGCGCCGCAGCATGCCGCGGATCACCGGGGTGTCGCTGACCTCGACGGTCTGGTTGAGCTTGTGGAGCCCGAGGGCGCGAATCGTCCCGTGTGCAGCCGCCTTGTGGCCGATGGTGGAACGCACCCACGTCACGCGGAGCATCGGCCCCTTGGGGGTACCCGCCTGCTTAGCGGCCACGTCCACCCCCAGGCCCGCTGTTCATCGGCTCGCGCCGCGGCGGAATCTCGTGCGGGGTGCGGGCGCGCTCCGCGCCACGCTTCCCGAGCAGCTGCTCCGCGGTCCGGCCGCGCAACGCGGCGATGTCATCGGCGGATCGCAGCGCCGAGAGGCACTCGATCGTGGCGCGGACGACGTTGATCGGATTCGTCGAGCCCTGCACCTTGCTGAGGAGGTCACGGATGCCCGCGGCCTCCACCACGGATCGCACCGACCCACCGGCGATGACCCCGGTTCCGGCGCTGGCGGGCTTGAGCATGACCTTCGCCGCGCCGAAGTGCCGGTGCACCTCGTGCGGGATGCTCGATCCCACGAGCGGGACCTTGATCAGGCGCTTCTTCGCATCCTCGACGCCCTTGCGGATCGCCTCGGGAACCTCGCCGGCCTTGCCCAGTCCGGCTCCGACGGTGCCGTTGCCGTCACCAACGACGACGACCGCGCTGAAGCTGAACCGGCGGCCGCCCTGGACGACCTTGGCGACTCGGTTGATCTGGACGACCTTCTCCTCCAGGTTGAGCTTGGACGCATCAATGCGTGCCATATGCAGATCTCCTCGCTACAGGGTGAGGCCGCCCTCGCGGGCGCCCTCGGCGAGCGAGCGGACCCGCCCGTGATACTGATATCCGCCGCGGTCCAGGACGACGGCGCTGACCCCGGCTGCCTTCGCCCGCTCGGCGAGGGCCTTGCCGACCGATCGCGCGGTGTCGACCGGAGTCGACGCGCCGAGATCGGCTTCGCGGCTCGATGCCGCGGCCAACGTGCGCCCGGTGGTGTCGTCGATCACCTGGGCGTAGATGTACTTCGCGCTGCGAAAGACCGACAGGCGCGGGCGCTCGGCGCTGCCCGTGATGCGCAGCCGGATCCGCTCGTGGCGCTTGCGGCGCATGCCGCCGCGGGTGGTGTTCGTTGGCATCGTCTTCCTCAGCCTCCGACCTTGCCGGCCTTGCCGGCCTTGCGGAGGATCTGCTCACCGGCATAGCGAATGCCCTTGCCCTTGTAGGGCTCCGGCTTGCGCTGCGAGCGGATGTGGGCGGCAGTCTGACCGACGAGCTCCTTGTCCGCACCGAACACGCCGAGCCGGGTCGGGGTCTCGACGCGGAACTCGATGCCCGCCGGCGGGTCGACCTCCACGGGGTGGGAGTAGCCGAGCGCGAGGACGAGCTTCGTCCCCTGGAGCTGCGCGCGATAGCCGACGCCGCTGATCTCCAGGTTCTTCGTGAAGCCGGTCGTCACGCCGGTGACCATGTTGTTGACGAGGGTGCGCGTCAGGCCGTGCAGCGCCCGATGGCGCGGCTCGTCCGTCGGCCGCACGATGCGCAGCGTGCCGTCCTCGCGCTCGAGGGCCATCTCCGGGTGCAGCTCGCGCTCGAGCTGGCCCAGCGGGCCTTTGACGCGCAACCGGCGGCCATCCTGTGTGACCTCCACTCCGCTCGGGAGCGGAATCGGCATTCGTCCGATACGGGACATGCTTCGTTCGCTCCTTTACCAGACGTAGGCCAGGACCTCTCCACCGAGATTCTGCTTCCGGGCATCGGTGCCCGTCATGATCCCGTGGGAGGTCGAAAGAATGGCGAGGCCGAGCCCACCGAGAACCCGCGGGATCTCGGTCTTGCGCGCGTATACGCGCAGGCCGGGCTTGCTGATGCGCTTCAGGCCGGTGACGACCGGCGTGCGGCCCTCGACGTACTTCAGCCGCAGACTGAGCATCTCCTGGATGCCCTCCGTGCGCGTCTCGTACGCGTCGATGAACCCCTCCTCGGCCAGGATCCGCGCGATCTCACGCTTCACCCGCGACGACGGGAGGCTCAGGTCCTTGTGCCGGGCAGCGCTGGCGTTGCGAATGCGCGTCAGCATGTCGGCGATCGGGTCGGTCACGTTCATTGGTTCGAGTTCATCTCCTCGGCGGTGGTTCGCTCCCTGCCCGACGGTGGGTGGCGCCTTCCGCTGATGGCGGCCGCCACATGGCGGCCATCAGGTGGGTGAGCTGCTACCAGCTCGACTTGGTCACTCCCGGCAGCTGGCCCAGCAGGGCCCGCTCACGGAAGCAGATGCGGCACATCGCGAATCGGCGCATGTAGCCACGCGGGCGGCCGCAGACCTGGCAACGGTTGTGCTCGCGCACGGCGAAGCGCGCTGGGCGCTTCGACCGGGCGATGCTCGACTTCTTGGCCACGGGTGCTCCT
>JBPCOK010000078.1:0-14290 GCA_051000335.1 Candidatus Limnocylindria bacterium
TCATCCTCACCAACAACTCGATGTTCACGACGCGCGATCTTGCCGCACGGCTCGGGCGGCTCGGCCTGCACGTCAGCCCGGACCGGATCTGGACCTCGGCGCTGGCCACCGCGAAGTTCCTCGACGATCAGCGTCCGGACGGCACCGCGTTCGTGATCGGCGAGGCGGGGTTGACCACCGCCCTCTACGAGGCGGGGTACACGCTGGTGGAGTCCGACCCGGACTACGTCGTCCTGGGCGAGACGCGGACCTACAGCTTCGAGCGGATCAGCAAGGGGATTCAGCTCATCGAGCGCGGAGCGCGGTTCATCGCCACCAACCCGGACCCGACCGGCCCGTCGCCGGCGGGGCCCTTGCCGGCCACCGGCTCGGTGGCGGCGCTCATCTCGGCGGCGACCGGCGTGCAGCCCTACTACATCGGCAAGCCGAACCCGCTGATGATCCGATCGGCGCTTCGGCAGATCGGCGCCCACTCGGAGTCGACGGTCATGATCGGCGACCGCATGGACACCGATATCGTCACCGGCCTCGAGGCCGGCCTGGAGACGATCCTGGTGCTGACCGGCATCACCGCCGACCACGACGCGGCCAACCGGTTCAGCTACCTGCCGACGCACATTGTCGACTCGGTGGCCGACCTCCTCGACTGGATCGAGCCGAATTCCTGACCGACCCCGGCAGATTCATCGGTCAAGATCCTCCCATGACCGACGACGCCCTCGAGATCCTGCCGCTCACGCCTGAGCGCCTGCCCGACCTGGCTGCGCTGTTCGGGCAGGGCGGCGATCCGAAGCTCTGCTGGTGCTCCTGGTACCGGGTGCGGAACGTCGACTTCAAGTCCGCGACGGCGGAGACGAACCGCGAGGTTCTCGAACGCGCCGTCGACACGACCGGAGCGGCGGGACGAGCACCGGGGCTGATTGCCTACCGCGACGGTGAGGCGATCGGGTGGGTCAGCCTCGGCCCTCGAGATGACTTCGATCGCCTCCAGCACTCGAAGGTCCTCGGGCCGATCGACGACCGGCCGGTGTGGTCGATCGTCTGCTTTGTGGTGGCGCGAGCCGCCCGCGGCCAGGGCGTTGCTCGCCTGCTCCTCGACGCCGCCATCACCTATGCCGCCGAGCACGGAGCGACCCTGCTCGAGGCCTACCCGGTCGATACCACGGGCGGCCGCGTGCCAGCGGCGCACGCCTTCAAGGGCACCGTCTCGATGTTCTCCGGTGCCGGTTTCGAGGTCGTCGAGCGACGCCAGGCGAACCGGACCAGCACCCCGCGGCCGATCGTTCGGCGCTCCATCTAGCTCGCCAACTGAGGGCGTGCGCGCGTCAGCCGGACGAGCTCCTGGCGGCGGTCACGCCCGACCGGCACGTCCCTTTAGCAGGTGTTTAGTGCGCGCCCCTACCGTCGTCGGGAGCGCCCCGCAGCAGCTGGAGGAACGATGAGATCGTCCGTCGTCGCAGCGATCCTCCTCGTCGGCGCACCCACTGCCTGCGGAGGTTCCGTACCGCCCGCCGGAGGAGCGGGAGCCCTGCAGCGATCAGCCCGGCCGGTCAAGCCGGGAACGAGCCGATGGCGAACGATTGCCGCCGGGGTCGTCCTGGTGGTCGGTGCAACGGCCTGCGGCAGTGGAAGCCAAGAGGCGAGCGATGCGGCCGCCTCCGAGTCGACGGCCGAGCCCCCTGCGCCGAGTGCCTCGGCCGAGGCCACGCGAGCTGGGGAGGCGCCTGCGGAACCGGGTGGCGACGGATCCGACATCGACTGGGCAACCGTCGACCTCACCGAGATCGACTGGGAGACGATCGACGGGTCGAGCGTGGATTGGGTTGCCGTCGCTGACAATCCGACAGTCGCCGACCTCGACCTCGAGACGATCGGACTAATGGGCTCCATGATGGACCGCGGCAGCGCCACGCTCACGATCGGTGACGAGGTGTGGGAGTTCGAGACGTTCTCCTGCGTCCTCGGCCACGAGAACACCCGTAGCGAGACGTATTCGTTCACGACGAACTCGTTCCAGAGCTTCGACGGCGTTGACACGCAGATGCAGGTGACCATCGCCGATCCGTCCGGTACCGGACAGGTGACCGGTGACGAGACGATCCATCGGATCAGCTTCGATGACGTCAGCGACTTCGAGAACCCGAGCATCAACTGGTCGATGAACACGCCGAACGCGGTCACGATCGACGGGCGCACCGTCACGGTGGAGGGGCTCTTCAACGACAGAAGGACCCCCGAGGTCGCCGAGGAGATCCCGGGAACGCTCGAGGGCACCTGCAGTGATGACAGCCGGCTCTGACCGCGTCATGACCGCCATGCGACGCCATGGCCCGCACGCGGAGTCGATGCCACGTCGCGATCGGTTTGACCTGGTCGCCTAGGGTGGGATGAAGAACAGGAGACATGACCGTGCCTGATGCGATCGCTGACCGCGAGCCCACCGCCATTCGTTCGGTGGACGAGCTGGCCGAACGGCTGGAGGGCCGCCTGGTCCGCCCAATTGACGCGGAGTACGACGAAGCCCGCGCGATGTTCAACGCCATGATCGACCGCCGACCGGCGCTCATCGTGCGCTGCGAATCCGCCCGAGACGTGGTCGCGACCCTCGCTTTCGCGCGTGAGCAGAACGTACCGATCACGGTCCGCGGTGGCGGCCACAGTCCTGCCGGACGCTCGATCGCCGATGGCGCGGTGATGATCGACCTCTCGCCGATGAAGGCCGTCGAGATCGACGCGGAGCGGCGGACAGCGCTCGTCGGCCCCGGGGCGGTCGGTTCCGATCTCGACGACGCAGCGCTGGCGCACGGCCTGGCCACGACCGGCGGCACGTACTCGGGGACCGGCGTCATCGGCCTGACCCTGGGCGGCGGGATGGGGTTCCTGGCTCGCCGATTCGGGATGGCGGTCGACAACATGATCGGCGCCGACGTCGTGCTGGCCGATGGGTCGCGCGTGCATGCCAGCGCCGACGACCACCAGGATCTGTTTTGGGCCCTGCGCGGCGGTGGCGGAGCCTTCGGTGTGGTGACCTCGCTGGAGCTCCAGGTCCATCCCATCGGCTCCGAGATCGCCTTCCTGCAGGCGTTCTATCCCTGGACCGAGGCGCGCTCGGTGCTGCGCGGCTTCCGAGACTTCAGCCTGGCGGCGCGGGACGAGGTCGGCGCGTACGCGCTGGCGGTGCAGGTGCCTCCGCTCCCGGCTTTCCCCGAGGAGCAGCACGGCCGGTCGGCCGTGGCGATCATGGCCAGCCACGCCGGCACGCCCGACGAGGGGGAGCGCGGCCTCCGGCCACTCGCCGAGCTCGGGAACCCGATCCTCTCGGCCATCGTGCCGACGCCGTACGCGACGATCCAGCGCAGCTTCGACGATGCCGTACCCGCCCACCAACGCTACTACTGGAAGACGGCGTACCTCAGCGAGCTTCCCGACGAGGGGATCGACGCGTTCATCGCCGCCTGCGAGCCGGTTCCCGGTCCGCTCTCCTCGGCCTACTTCGAGACGGTCGGGGGTGCTGTGAACCGGGTCGCTCCGGCGGCCACGGCGTTCCCGCACCGCGACGCGCCCTTCAATCTCGGGATCGGCGCGGGATGGACCGATCCGGCCGAGGATGAAGCCGGGATCCGCTGGGCTCGGGACATCGTCGACGCCATGACCCCGTACGCCACGGGTGGGATGTACGTGAACTACCTCGGACCCGACGACATCGATCGGCACCGCGCGGCATTCGGAGCGAACCTGGATCGGCTGATGCAGATCAAGGCCCGCTACGATCCGGACGGCCTGTTCCAGGGGATCCCGACCAGGCCGTAGTCGTTCCCACGCCCGCACGTCGGGCGATGCCGTCGATCTCGTCGCGAAGGATCGGCGCACCGATTCGCTCGGCCTCGCGTCGTGCGAGCTTGAGCTCCGCCTCGCCCTCGGCGTGCAGGTCGATGGCGAGCAGGCTCTCGGCGAGGCGGCACCGCGCGTACGTCCGCCAGTAGGCGTATCTGGGCCGGTCCAGCAGCGCGCGCCACAGGTCCGGTGCCGGCTCGTCGAGCCGGGTCGCTTCGGCTTCCGCGAGCGCGAGGGCGGTCTCCGGCCGTTCGACCTGCAGCCCGGCGAGAGTCGTGGGCGGGAAGCGGTCGAAGAGCGAGCGAATCGTCGCGAGTGCCGACTCGACGCGGCGCCGGTGGTCGGCTCGGGCTCCGTCGTCAGCGTCGAGGGCGGCGTCGACCTCGGCACGGACGATGGCATGGAGGCTTCCCGCCTTCGTCGGCTCCTCGACCTCGTCGACATCGGCGGCGAGATGTCGCTCGACGACCGCGCGCGCTCGCTCGAGATCGGCTTCGTCGACCCGGACGTTGGCCTCGACGGGGTAGAGGACGCGCAGGTATCGGAACAGCGGCTTGGCCTCGTGCGCGACGGCAAGATCGGCAGACGCTTCCTCGGTACGGCCCTGCTGCCAGTGAAGGAGCGCCAGGAGGGTCCGGTGTGACATCAGGGGCAGGGCCTCGAGCTGGTACCCGGCGCTCCGTTCGAGGATCTCTTCCGCCCGCTCCGACTTGCCGCTGCGCATGAAGCCCATCGCGAACCACATGAGTAGGCTGGCGGCGCCGCTCAGCCGGTTGCCTCCGGCATCCAGCCACTCGATCGCCTCCTCGGCCACGGCATCCGCCTCCACGCGGTCCTCGCCGAAGTCGAGGAGCGCGATGTAGAGGCGCATGTACACGCCGAGCGTCGCGGTGGGATTGTCGATCTCGTGGCTCACGCGGAGCGCGTCCCGCAGCCGCGCGACCCCTTCATCGACCTCTCCCACCCAGGCGAGGGCGGTGCCGAGCGTGCGCAGGGCGTGGGTCTCGGCGAACCGATCACCGATGGCTCGCGCGGAGACGATGGCTTCACGTGCGGCCTCGATCGAGATCTCCGGATCACGCTGGTTGATGCGCTGGTGCAGGCTCGCCAGCTCGGTCAGCGCGCGAACCTTGGCCGCCGACGGGGCACGATCAGCGAGCGCGGCGGTGGCACGCATGGCCTCGGGAAGCGCATCGCTGGAGCCTGTGGTGTAGAGCGTCCCCGCCAGGCGAACCCGCAGGGCGGCCTCGCGCTCCGGGTCGTCGGCGCCGCCGACGTGACCGAGCGCCAGGCGCATGAGGTCCACTGCCCGACGGAACTGGCCCTGCTTCGCTCGGTACCAGCCCAGCGCCTCGGCCAGGTTCGCCGCCTCGACATCCCGGCCTGCGGCCCGCGCGGCGGCCAGCGCGGCTGCCATGTTGTCCCGCTCGGCATGGATCGTGTCGAGCCATCGCAGCTGCTCGGACTCGTCGAGCCGCGGCACCGCTTCACCGGCAATGGTCGCGAACCACTCGCGGTGCCGGTTGCGCAGCGGAGTGGCCCCCGCCTCGCCCAGCTGATCGCGGGTGAACTCGTGGATGGTCTCGAGCATGACGTACCGGGCATCGCCCGAAGCACCGAGCACCAGCTTGAGGAGTGATCGGTCGATGAGCCGCGTCAGGACTTCCAGGATTCGGGAGCGTTCGAGGCTGCCATCCGCGCAGACCGCCTCGGCCCCCTCGAGCGTGCAGCCACCGGCGAAGATTGAGAGCCGCTCGAAAAGCGATCGTTCCTCGTCGTCGAGCAGCTGGTAGCTCCAGTCGATCGTGGCCCGCAGCGTCTGATGGCGCGGGGGAGCGGTGCGGCTGCCACCACGAAGCAGCGCGAATCGGTCATGGAGCCGCGCGGCGATCGTGTCGATCGTCAGGGAGCGAGTCCGCGCCGCCGCCAGCTCGATCGCCAGCGGCAGGCCGTCCAGTCTCCGGCAGATGTCGCCGATCACGCGTCCGTTCGTCTCGGTCAGCGAGAAGCCGCGCACGACCAGCGCGGCGCGGTCGGTGAAGAGGCGCACGGCGTCAGATCCGGTCAGCCCATCGATCCGTGCGTCGTCTGCGGGCATCGACAGCGGCGGCACGGCGTAGAGGGTCTCGCCCTCGACGCCGAGCGGCTCGCGGCTGGTCGCCATGACGCGGACGCCGGACCCCGCGTCGAGCAGGGTCGCCGCGACCTGTGCGCAGGCGTCCAGCAGGTGCTCGCAGTTGTCGAGGACGATCAGAACGCGACGATTCGCCAGCGATGCCCGCAGGACATCATCGGCAGATCGGTCCTCGCTCCGAAGGCCGATCGCCTCGGCGACGTCGTGGGCCACCAGATCCGGATCGGCCAGCGCCGCCAAGCTGACGAAATGGACACCGTCGGGGTGATCGGCCAGGGTGCCCTGGGCCAGCTCGATGGCGAGCCTCGTCTTTCCGGTCCCGCCGACCCCGGTCAGCGTCAGGAGCCGGGTCGTCGCCAGCAGTCCCAGCAGCTCTTCAAGCTCGGCACTTCGGCCCACGAACGTCGTGCGCCGCGCCGGCAGGTTGTTGCGCACCCGCGGCGGGACGAGGACCGGGTCTTCTTGGAGGATGCGCTCCTCGAGGTCCCGGAGCCGCGGACCTGGCTCGAGGCCGAGCTCGTCGAGCGCGTCGCGAAGCTCGTGGTACGTCTCGAGTGCCTCGCTGGTCCGGCCCAGGCGTGCTCGGGCGACCATGAGGTGCTCGCGCAGACGCTCGCGCAGGGGCTGCTCGACCACGAAGCGCTCAAGATCGGGCAGGGCCTCCTCGGTTCGCCCGATGGCGAGCAGCGCCTCGGCGCGCATCTCGACGAGTTCGATGCGGAGCTCCTCCAGCCGCGCGATCTCCGCCAGCGCGAACGCGCCGTCGCGCAGCTCGCCGAAGGGAGGGCCGTGCCAGAGCGCGAGGGCGCGCTCGGCGTGCATGAGCACCTCCTCCCAGGCACCGCTCGTCAGTGCGGTGTGCGCCGCGGAGGCGAACGCGGCGAAGACCTGGCTGTCGAGATGGTGCCCCCGCAGGTCGAGGCGATAGCGGGAGTCGAGCGTCACGATCATGCGCTCGCCGAGCAGCCGACGAAGCTGCGAGACATAGGTCTGGAGGGCGGCCTTGGCGGTTTCGGGCGGCTCCTCGCCCCAGAAGCGGTCGATGAGGACGTCGGTCTCGACGCCGCGGTCGGCCTCGAGGAGCAGGAGCGACAACAGCCGGCGATGCGCCGGGCGGCTGAGGATGATTTCGGAGCGCGCGATGACCCGCAGCTCGCCCAAGACGGTGAACCGCACGTTCTGCTCCCTCCGTAGCGTGTTCCGGGTCCTCGGATCCCCATGCTACGCGGCTTCCTCCACGCTCGATGTCGGAGGCGGCTGCGACGGGCGCCGCTATAGCGAGGGTTTAGCGGCCGCCCATAGCCTCCGATCCCGAGGGACGACGCGACTCGAGTGAGGAGGCTCCAGCCCGTGCGGATCGGCATCGTCATCGCGCTCCACGGCCCGGCCGGGGCGGCGCCCAGGTGGCGGCATGTCCGGGACCAGGCGCTCATCGCGGAGGCGGTGGGCTTCGACCTGGCAGTCGTGGAGGACGCGCTGCTGCATCCCGATGCGGAACGACCGGTCGGCTACTGGGAGTCGGTGTCGATGCTCGGTGCGCTCGCCGCCGCCACCTCACGGATCGAGCTCGGCCATTCGGTGCTGAACGCGCCGTATCGGTCCGCCGGTCTGACCGCGAAGATCGCCGCGACGCTCGACGAGATCGGCGGCGGTCGATGCTTCCTCGGCATCGGGCTCGGCAACACCGACGACTACGACCGGTTCGGGATCGCGGCCGACCGCCGCTTCGCGCGGTTCGAGGAATCGATCCGAATCATTCACGAGCTCCTGCGCACCGGCCGGGCCGATGTCGACGGGCGCTACCAGGCGGTCCACGACGCACGCATGGTCCTGCGCGGCCCGCGTGCCGACGGGCCGCCGATCGTGATCGCCGCTCGGGGGCCGAAGATGCTCCGGCTCGCGGCGCGCTACGCCGATGGCTGGAACTGGTGGGCCGCTGGCCGGCCGGATGCCGATCGGCTGACCCCGATCGTCTCGGATCTCGGCCGCGCCTGCGAGGAGGTCGGTCGCGATCCCGCCACCCTGCGCCGCTCGCTCGACATGTACTCGGTCGATCCGCTCGGCCGCTACACGGGCGATGCCGATTCGATCGCCGGCTCACCCGACGAGATCGCCGAGGCGCTCCTCGCCGCCGGCGAGCTCGGGTTCGACGAGGTGCGGGTGAACGTCTATCCGCTCGATTCGCTCGAGGCCCTGCCGCGTGCCATCGAGGCGCTGGCGGGGGTCGTCGAGCTCGTCCATGCGGCCGACTCGGCCGCCCGACGGCCGTCTGCGGCGACCGCCTCCTGACCGTGCGCAGCCAACTCAACGCAAAGGAGACACCGATGAGACTCTTCCGACCACGCTCACGCGGCTCGCGCCGCGTGGCCGCCTCGATCATCGCGGCCCTGCTGGCCGTCACGCCGACCATGGCCCTTGCGAACGATGGGTACAGCTTCGATGGCGCCATCGTGTTCGACATCGCGGCGGCGCCAAACGGCAGCATCCTGGTTGCCGACGCGTACACCGGGACGATCCATGAGATACGGAACGGCGAGTCATCGCCACTCGCGTCGATCCCGGTTCCCGACACGGGCTCGAATCCGAGTGGTGTCAACGGCCTCGCGGCCATCGGCCGGGGCAACTTCTTCGCAACCACCGGCGGCGGCGACCTGGCTGCCGGCGCCAAGGTCTGGCGGGTCAGCCCGGGCGGCGCCCGGATGGTCGCCGACATCGAGGCGTTTGAGAGGGCTCACGACCCCGATGCGTTGGCCGGTCCGAAGTGGAAGGACCAGCGCTGCGAGGCAATCCCGCCGTTCACCGCGGGACCGCAGTCGAACCCATACCACCTCGCGGCGCGTTCGGGCGACGAGGCCCTTGTGGCCGATGCCGCCGGCAACTCCCTGCTGTCCACCCGGACGAACGGCCGAATCGACCTGGTCGCCGTCTTCACGCCCCCGACCGCAAATGGCGCGTGGCTGGAGCTCTTCCCCCTCGACGCCGAGACGAGCTGCTACGTGCAGCCGGTGCCCACCTCGGTCGCGATCGGTCCCGACGGCGCGGTCTACGTCGGCGAGCTGACGGGCGTGACGCCCGCGAACCTCGGCGGTGTGGCGTCGACTGGCCTGTCGCGGATCTGGCGAATCGCGCCCGGAGCCCAGAACGTGGTCTGTCCGTCCGCGGCGTGCACGATCGCATTCAGCGGGCTGACATCGGTCATCGATCTCGAGTTCGGCCCCGACGGCGCCCTGTATGCCGTCGAGTGGGATGCGAACGGCTGGTTCGCGGCGCTCGCGCTTGGCGCCCCAGGCGGCGGGACGGTGCAGCGCTGCGACCTGAATACGGCCACGTGCGCTCCGATCGCCACCGGACTCACGCTTCCGGGCGCCATCGCATTCGACGGCAACGGAACGCTGTGGCTGCTCGAGAACACGTTCAGCCCGACGGTGCGCGTACTCACCCAGCCCTGAGTCGAACCGGGCCGATCGCTGTGACGTCACGGCGATCGGCCATCTCACCCCGGACGCGCAGTCCCTTTAGTGCGCGTTAAGCGCACCTGCCTAGTGTTCGGGCGTGTTGGGGGTGAGTACATCGCCCCGCCGGGTGCCACAGCAGGAGGATCCATCCTTGAACCGAGCACGAATGTTGGCGGGGGCGGTTGCACTGATGCTCATGCTCGCGGCCTGTGCATCCGATGCGACGCCCGATGCGACGCCCGATGCGACGTCCGACCCGCCGGCCCCCGACACGCCGATCTCCGAGCCACCGGCGGCTGCGCCATCGACGGCTGGAGAGCCACCCGCGCCAGAACCGCCCACCGACGGCACGGACATCGACTGGGCAACCGTCGACCTGACCACGATCGACTGGACGACGATCGACCTGCGGACGATCGACTGGGTCGCCGTCGAGGACAACCCGACCGCCGAGAACCTCGGCGAGGAGGTCGGCCCGATCATCCAGTCGCGCCTCAACCCGGGCCGAGCGACGCTCATCATCGGTGAGGAGCAGTTCGAGTTCGCCAGCTTCGACTGCGCATCGGGCCACGACAACACTCAGAGCACGACGTTCTCGTTCACGACGAACTCGTTCGAGGAGTTCGACGGCGTGCGGACCCAGATGCAGTTCACCATCGACGACCCCTCGGGCACCGGCCAGACCGACGGAGAGGGCGTGCGTCACCGCATCCACTTCGACGACATCGACGACTTCGAGAACCCGTCGATCACGTGGCGCATGCGCGAGGGGGCCGACTCGGTGTCCCTCGATGGGTACGAGCTCTCGGTATCCGGCACCTTCGACGATGGGACCACCGAGGGAGTCATCGAGGAGATCGACGGCAGCCTCGAGGCGGAGTGCAGCGACATGAGCCGGTTCTGACCCGAGGCTCATGCAGACCGTCCATAGGAGAACCTGAGCATGTTCAACTCGGCATCCTTCTCCCGATCGGGCGGCGGCCCGGTGGGCCTCGTTCGCAAGCTCGTGGTGCTGGCGTTTGCCGTTATCCAGCTCGTCCTCGTCGCCCGCATCCTGTTGGACGTCGGCGTCGTCCCGGCCGACTTCGCGTGGGCCGAGGGCATCGTCACATGGAGCGACGCGCTCGCCGCCCCCGTGCAGGGCATCGGCTCCGGTCTCGGCGAGATCTTTGGCGGAGGCGGCATCCCCGGCATGGGGCTGGGTGAGGGACTGAACCCAGCGATGCTTGTCGCCCTGGCGGGTTGGACCGTGGTCGAGGGCCTCGTCCTGCGTGTCGTCACGAAGTTCGCGGCGGTGTAGACGAATGAGTGGAGCGGACCCCCGGGCGAGCGCCGAGCCGACCGGGTTTGACGAGGCGACCACCCGCCTGCTGGAGCGGGCCGATGCGATGGGGATCGAGATCGACCGCGAGGAGGCGCGACGCTGGATCGACGCGATGACCGCTGACGCGGCGGGCAGCGTGACGGTGGACGTCGACACGGGCGTGTACGGCCACCGCGTGACCATGGCCGATCACGACCCGGGCGAGCTCGACCGGTTCCGGCGGATGTCGGCGATCGTCGGCTTCGAGGACCGCCCCCCGCAGGTCATGACGGCCCTGGCGCTGTCCGGATCGGCGGCACAGGCGAAGATCCATCGGTTCCCGGCCGACGCCGACTTCTTCGAGCGAGTGCACATTTGCGCGGAGACCCGGGAGCATGCGTGCCTGCTCCTGGCCGACGTCATGCGCGACAAGGCGCTGGCGACTCTGCGCGGCGCGGGGCATCGGCTGCAGGAGGTGAAGTTCGGGACCTGGACCGTCGACGGCGAGACCGACGACGCCCCGGTTCGGCACGGTCAGCCCGTGTCGTGGACGCCGGCCCAGGTCGAGGCGGGCGTCATCGGGTATCGAGGTGCCGATGGGACGGAAGGTCGCCTGGAGTGGAACGAGGCGGCGGCCGATCCGGGCTGGTGCAAGCTCGATTGGGTCATCGCCGACCGGGAACGCGGCCTGACGAACGCCTCGAACGTGCTCGATGTCACGTGGGAGGCACCGGACGGGACGGTCACGCCGCTCGACGGCTTCCTGGATCCCTACTTCCAGGAGGTTTACCTCGAGGCCGAGTCGATCCCGCTCTTCAGCAAGCTCGTAAAGGAGATGGGCGCCGACTCGGTGGCCGAGTACGTGGAGCGCCTGAACGGCGAGGTCTACAAGTACACGGTCAAGGAGCAGAACTACGGCAAGGCGGCGCGACGGATGTACAACGTCTTCCGCATCACCGGGAAGTACGCCGAGGCGGCATACGTCCGCGAGCTCTTCGACGAGCCGGTGACCGCCCTCTACCAGGTGTCCGCCCTGCTCCGCACGCTGGACGAGGCGGCCTCCGAGGGCGACGCGTTCGAGACGAGCACGATGGTCGCCCAGGTCGACCAGCTCATCATGTCGGCCATCGCCGCGCTCGAGGGCGGGGCCGAGGCCGAGATGGTTCGCCGCCTCCTCCGCCTCCGGGACGCGCTGGCACAGCGGAGCGATGCTGCCGATCGCTCGGAGGACCTCAGCACCGTCCAGGCTGATGCGATGGCCGAGGTCAACGAGTACTTCAAACGCGTGCTCACAGCCGTGCCGAGCATCAACGCGTACCTCGAGAGTGTGGCTTCGGCCCATGGGAGTGCAGAGCAGTGACCAGGAATCGAACGACGCCATCGGCGCGGAACCGCCTGTGGCCCATTCTCGCGCTGGTGGTCGCGTGCGTCATCGCGGCGTGCGGCGGTCCGGCTGCTTCGGACGGGGCGGCGGACGATCAGGCGCCGGCGGGCAACGGATCCGACGGCACCGGCAACGGGTCGAACGACAACGGCGGCACGAGCGGTGGCTCGGGGGACGGTCCGATCACCGCCTCGATGGCGGACGGCACGTACGCCTACACCGCGGGACGGTGCGAAATCATCGACGACGCCGTGTACGTCATCGCCGTTGCCGAGGACCAGCGCGGCGGGTTCGAGGCGACCCTCCCGCCGTGGGACCGTGAGATGGCGTACGCCCAGCGAGAAGGCTCCGTCAGCATGTCGAACCTCGGGTCGGATTCGGGCGGAACCTTCGAGCTCATCGCGGGCCGCGGGAGCCCCGGGACCACCTGGGAGTGGACCGTTTCCGGGTCCGACGTCGAGATCATGGCGCGCATGGCGAACCGAACGAACGCGACCCGGGACCAGGGCACCCGGACCTTCACCGACTACCGTGACGTCACGATCCAGATCGACTGCAGCAGCGGGACGTTCGGCTCGGGACCCAATGCCGGGATCTACGCCGATCACGAGTTCTTCCCCCTGCAGGATCCGATGCAGCGCGTGCCGGGGACGGTCACCGTGGACCTCCAGGGCACGACATACGAGATCACCTACCTCACGACCTGCCAGTTCTTCCAGGACCAGGTGTCCGCGGAGGGGACAGCGAACGAGGCGAACGCATGGCTCTACTCCGAGGGCCGCGGCGTCCACCTCGACTTCGCGATCGGCGATCGGAGAGACCAGACAGGAGGTGTGGACGTGGAGCGGTGGGGACTCCCGCCCGACGTGGAGCTCCAGGATGACTTCCTCTTCGAAGGCTCGGACGCTGTCCGGTCGTGGTCCGGGACCGTCCTCTCGAGTGGCGGCGAGGAGGCCGAGGCCACGATCACCGTCGAGTGCACCGAGGGCGATGCCTTCCAGTCGGCCGGGAGCGGCTCGATCGTGCTCGACGGCGTCACCCACGTGCTGGACGTGGTCAACACCTGCTCGATCGACGGCACGACCGTCGACTTCTCCGGAAACGCGAGCGAGACGGACGTGGCCGTCGTCGTCACCGCCGGCGGGACGCAGATCCTGCTGGGCGACGAGGACGGCCAACAGTCCCTCACGCGGGACGTGGAGTTCGATGTGG
Source organism: Candidatus Limnocylindria bacterium (assembly GCA_051000335.1). GTDB lineage: Bacteria > Chloroflexota > Limnocylindria > QHBO01 > QHBO01 > JACDBZ01. The sequence continues at coordinate 13,323 of JBPCOK010000078.1, forward strand.
CCGGAGGGCGAGCGACATGGACCGGGCTGCTGGCGGGGGATCGGCAGGCTACGGTGGAGATCAGCTGCGGCTAGCAGCGTCATACCAACAGGAGGACCCATGACGACGGATCAACAGACAACCACCACGCCCCCGACGGCCACGACCGGTCGGCCGCTGGGCATCACCATCATGGCCATCATTGCCGGCATCTTCGGAGTGCTGGGGCTGCTCGCCGGGCTGGCGCTCTTCGGCCTCTCCGGCCTGCTCGGTGCCGTCGGCGGCGCGAGCGTTGCCGGCCAGGGCATGCTGAGCTCGCTGTTCGCCCTGGTCACCGCCATCATCGCTCTCGCATTCGCCTACGGGGCGTGGACCCTGAAGCCGTGGGCGTGGCCGCTCGGACTGGCGTTCGCCGGGTTCGCGGTCGTGAGCGGCGTGATCGGGCTGGCGAGCGGTGATACCGGAGCCTCGAGCGTCATCATCGGCCTGGTGATTGCCGGCGTGGTCGCCTGGTACCTGATGACGCCGGGAGTCAAGGCCGCCTTCGGACGAACTTAGGCGGCGCGCACCACCACCTGCAGCGTCTCGATGAGCCGCGCGGCCATTGCGGCCGTGCTCATCGGGGCGAGATCGGGGTGGTCGCCGGTCCGGGCCATCGCCTCGTCGATCCGACGCCGGTAGCCCCGTGCCGCCGCGTTTCTCTGGTCGAGGGGGATCCATCCGTGCGCGGCGTGGACTCGGTCGAAGTGGGCAAGCAGCTGAGCGGCCATCGACCACTCACCGCGCGCCACGAGGATTTCGAGGGCTCCGAATGCGACGAGGCTGAAGTAGATCTCGTGCTGACCTGAGACGAGGTTCAGCGCCTGGACAAGGGCGTCGGCCGCGAGCGCCGAGTCGCCCCAACGGCCCTCCACCATGCCCTGCTGAGCGAGCACCCCGGAGAGCACGCGGCGGTCGTTGGCCCGCTCCGCCAGGGATAGGGCCGCACC
>JBPCOK010000060.1:0-7158 GCA_051000335.1 Candidatus Limnocylindria bacterium
GCAGCGCGACGGTGTCGCCCGATTCGAATCCATCGACGACTGGGTTCGAACCGATATCCGCGGGTGGACGCTTGCCGGCTCCATCGACGACGAGCAGCTCGCAGAACTGCAGCAGGAGGCTCGAACCTCGCTGGCAGACTTTGTCGACTCGGACGGCCGCGTCACCTTCCAGGCCCCGGCCCTCATCGCCACCGCTCGGCGAGCCTGACAATCATGGGTGGCATGGATGCCACCTACGATATGGTACGATGGGTGGCATGGAGAAGACCACCGTGTACCTCTCTCATGGCCTGAAGCGAGCGCTGCGCCGCGAAGCGCGATCGACCGGCCGGAGCGAGGCGGACTTGATTCGCGAGGGCATCGGGCTGGTCACGGGAACGCATCGGATCGCAGAGCCCAGGCTGCCGCTCTTCGAAAGTGGACAACCGGACCTCGCCGATCGCGCCGATGAGCTTCTCATTGGCTTCGGCGAGCGGTGATCCTGCTCGATACCAGCGGCATCCTTGCGGCAATTGATGCCAGCCAGCGTGGGCATGAGGCCGCGCGCCGAGCGCTCGAGGACGCCGAGCCGCCGTGGGCACTCTCGCCTTTCGTCCTGGCCGAGCTCGACTACCTGCTGGCGTCGCGCGTTGGGCAGAACGCGGAGCGCGCGTTCCTCGGCGAGGTGGGACGCGGCGTCTACCGGCTCGAGACGTTGGATGCCGAGGACATCGCAAGCGCCGAACGCGTCATCGGCCGGTATCGCGACCTGGAGATCGGCCTCGCCGACGCCTCGCTGGTCGTCCTGGCCACACGGTACGGCGTGCGAGACATCCTGACCCTGGACGAGCGACATTTCCGCACGCTCCGCGGGCCAAGCGGCCGTCCATTCCGCCTGCTGCCGACCGACGCGCAGGTGCGACAGGGCTTTTCATGAGGGAGGTGCCGAGCATGGCCGGATGGGCAGAGGCGATGGTCGGGATCATCGGCGGCGCGATGGTCGTTCGCCGCCACCGGAATGGGTGATCCTTCGAGGCGGCCGTCGACGCGCCCACAACCTCCGCGGTCCATCCTCACGCGCCGGCCCGTGCGTCGGGCGGGCGCCGAGGGATACCTGTTCGTGCTCCTCGTCTCGTTCGCCATGACCGTGATCGCGACTCGTTGGTTCCTCGAGCTCACCGGTTTCCCGCGCATCGGCGGCGGCGAGCTGCACATCGCGCATGCGCTCTGGGGTGGCGTGGCGCTCGCCGCGGCAGCGGTGCTGCCAATCCTCCTCTCGGGCCGCCTCGTGTACCTTGGTGCGGCCGCGCTGGCGGGCATCGGGATCGGGCTCTTCATCGATGAGGTCGGGAAGTTCATCACCGCGGAGAACGACTACTTCTATCCGGCAGCTGCGCCGATCATCTACGCCACCTTCCTGCTCGCGGTCATCGTCTGGCTGAGAGCCCGTCGCCGCGACGACTCCGACCCGCGCGAGCAGCTCCTCGGTGCCCTGCAGATGTTGGAGGAGTCGGTCGAGGGTGACCTGCAGCGTGGCGAACGGGATGCCATCCGCGAGCGACTGTCATCTGCGGCGCTCCGCGCGCCGGCCGCGGAGCAGCGTCGCCTGGCAGCGGACCTGCTCGCCTTCGTGAACGCCGAGCAGGTGCGGATCGCCCCCGATTCGATCGATCACCTCGCGGGTTGGCGATCCCGATGGCGGGGTAGGTCCGACCGCTGGCTCGGCGGGCGCGGCCTTCGAGCGATCATCGTCGCGGCGCTGCTCGTGACCGGCGCGGGGCAGATGCTCGCCGTGCTCGGCATCGGCTCGAGCGCGAACATCGACCTGTCCGCGACGCTTGGCGCCTTCGAGCGCTTTCAGCTCATCCACCTGGCGGTCGAGGCATTGGCCGGCGCTCTGGTCGTGACCGGCGCCATCCTGGTGAGCGTCGTCGGTCGCCATCGCCTGGGATGGACGCTCGCGTATTTCGGCCTGCTCGTGCTCCTGACCCTGGCCGACCTCATCTCCTTCTACCTACGCCAGTTCGATTCGATCCTCGTGGTGCTCGGCCATCTCGGATTGCTCGGCGCCGTCGTCGTGTCGCGGGAGGACCTGCGCGTCGAGGAAAGCGGTCAATGACCATTCGGGTCGCCCTGCTGCTGTTCGCCGGAATGGCGGTCTTCGAAGCGGCACGCCGGTCTCGAAGATCGTTGGCCAGGAGTTCCCGCCTCTGCTCGCAAGCGGACTGCGGATTGTGCTTGCCGCGGCCCTGCTCGTGCCCCTCATGGCGGCCACGCGGACGGCCATCGGCAAGCGGTGGATCCCGGACCTGTCGGCTCGTGACTGGGCGCTCCTCGGCGGCATCGCCTTGGTGGGCATGCTCGCGTTCAGCACTCTCATGATCTTCGGGATGCAACAGGCGTCAGGGGTGACGGGAAGCATCGTCATGGCCACCACGCCCGCCGTCACCGCGATTGCCTCGGTCCTGGTTCTGCGGGATCGGCCGACCCGCTGGACGATCGGCGCCGTCGTTCTGGCCGTCGCCGGCGTCGTGGTCGTGAACCTCGCCGGGGTGGGCTCGGACGACGGGGGAGGCGCCAACGTCCTGCTCGGCAGCGCGCTCGTCTTCGGCGCCGTGTGCGGCGAGGCTGCCTACACCCTGCTCGGCAAGCGCCTTACTGCCGACATGCGACCGATCGACATCGCGGCCATCGCGGCGTCGCTGGCGATTCCCCTCTTCATTCCATTTTCGATCGGCGACGCCATCGGGTTCGACTGGTCAGCAGTCGGGATCGGCGGGTGGATTGCGCTTGCCTGGTGGGGAGCGGGCACCCTCGCCCTCGGCACGATCCTGTGGTATCTGGGCGTGATGGACGTAACGGCGAGCGTCGCCTCCGGCTGCATGGGCGCCATGCCACTCTCGGCACTCGTCCTCTTCTATGTTCTCCTGGGAGAGGCATTCGAACCGATCCACCTCATCGGCGCGGCGGCCGTCTTCGCGGCCATCGGACTGGTGGCGTGGGGTGAGCGCGCCCGCGAACGCAAGCGGTCCGCCGAGACGGGCTGAGCGCGGCTCGGTGCGCGGCTGACGTCCGGCGGGTCGGGCGCGCGTCCCGCGTTCGGGCCATGGACGTCATCGATAGCCGCCAACGACGTTGGCGTTACAACCGGGGAGTCACCCGGCACCCGGGCAGGCGCCAGCTTGATTGGCGCCCGGCGGTTGGACGCGCATGCGGCCGCCACGGGTGCCCTTCCCCACGGTCGCAACGCCAACCCGGTTGGCGTCGTCCATCATTTCGATGCCGAGACGAACCGAGCCCTGGCCGCTCGCTGCGCGCGCGCAATGCGGCCTGGCGGCCTCTACGTCATCGGCGACCTCATGCGTCCGGAGTCGCCTCAGGGCGCGAGCACCATGGATCTGTTCTACGACCTGTATTTCGCGTTGACCAGCCGTTCCGGGCTCTGGAGCTTCGAGGAGATGGCCGATTGGCAGCGAGCGGCTGGGCTTCGGCCACGCAAGCCGATCCGGTTGGTCATGGGCCAGGGTCCCGGGCTACAGATCGGGGAACGTGTCGGGGCCGCCACGTGAGTGGTGCCGGACGGCGATCATCCACCTTGAGGTTGCTTGCATGTTCGACTGGGTCAGGAGGGAGGTACCAGGGCATGATCGGATGGGCGGTGGTTTGGTGGGGATCGTCATCGGCGTCGTGGTGACCTGCGTCGGCGGGGCAATGGTCGTCCGCAGCCACCGGACTGGTTAACCGCTCGACGCGGGGGGATCGGTACGAGGCGCGTATCGGCCGTGGACATGGATGCCGATGACCGCGCGTGATTCAGAGTCGCGCGCGAAGTAGCCGCGCTCGCCATCGTGCGGGCCGTCGGTGACAACGTAGCGATCCGAGTCGGGCAGCATGCGCAGCGGAACCGGAGGCTCGGTGTGGTCGGCGTCCTCGCCAAGCTGGGCGACGAACTCCGCGGTCGGGACCACCTCCATGCACAAGTGGTCGCCGTCGACGTTGACGTCGATGAGGGACGAAACGGTCTCGTACCGGCCGACATATGCGGCCAGTGATTCCGTCGACCGGGGTTCCGGTTCCGGCGCTGTTGCGACCAGCCCGAGGAACGCCTCCAGCGCCCATTCCCGGATGCGCCGATTGAAGAGGGGTCCGTTCGGCTCCGCGTTCGTCAGCGACACGACCGCGAACCCATGCGACGGAACCATGGTGAAGCCCGCGTACTGCCCGTTCGTGGAGCCCCCATGGGCGACGATCCTCGTCCCACTGATCTCGCTGAGCAGCCACGAGATCCCGACGGCGTCGCCGAGGTCCGATCCGGGCGACTCCGCCGTCGGCTCCTGCATCCGCGCGACGAGGTCCGGTCGGAGGAGCTGCGTCCCGTCGATCGTGCATCCGCGGTCGAGGTGGAAGCGTGCCCATCGGACCTGGTCGGGCGCCGTGGCGGAGAGGCCGCCCATCGGGTTGCCGGCCCGCGCCATGGCCCATGGCCGCAGGACCCTGAGGGTTCCATCGGCCTCTTGCCGATGCCCCACCACGAAGCGTCGCGTCATGATCTCGTTCGGGAAGAACAGCGTGTCGTGCAGGCCGATCGGGTCGAGGAGGAGGTCGGTGATCGCGTGCTCGTACGTCTGCCCCGTGACCTTCTCGATGACACGCCCGGCCAGGCTGAGGGCGGCGTTGTTGTAAGAGACGACGGAACCCGGCGGGGTGATCTGGCGCAGTTCGGCCATGTGCTCGACGTACCGCGCCACGGCGTCGTCGCCGTCGCCGGTATCGGTGAAGTCGTCGCCGTCCCAGCCGGCCGTGTGGTTCAGGAGCTGGAGGACGGTGACCGTGGCGGCCACCTGCTCTTCGGCCAGCCGCAGCTCGTGGACGTAGGTGCGGACTGGCGCATCGAGGTCGACCCGGCCGTCCTCGACCAGCCGCAGGATGGCGGTCGAGGTGTACGTCTTCCCGGTCGAACCGAACTGGAACAGCGTCGATCCGTCGACGGGGAGGGGGTGCTCCACGCTCGTGACGCCGTGGTAGGCGAACACCTCATCCTCACCGTGGAGGATGCCGACGGCCACGCCCGGCACGCCGAGCTCCTCGGCCAGGTCACGCACTCGGGACTTCGTCGCGATGTCGATGGAGCGAATGGTAGCCAATCCGCGCGGCGCCCGGCGCTCGACCGGCGTCTCAGATCTGGATGATCACTTTGGCGCGGGCGCGCATGGTCTCCAGGTAGCGGATCGCCTCAGGGACTTCGGCGAGGGGATAGCAGCGGTCGATCACCGGCTTCACCTTCCCGGATTTGACCAGCTCGTTCATCGTCTCGAGGTCTGCGCGTCGGGTGTCGGTGAGATGGCCCATCAGACGCTGGGTGCCGAATCGGCTCAGCATCCCGGCCGCGACCATCCGCGCGATCGGCGCGACCCACTTCCCCTTGGACGCCCCCACGAGGACGAGTGCCCCATCCGGGGCGAGCACCCGGCGCATCGAGCGCAGTGATCGGTTCGCGGCGTTATCGAGGATGAGGTCGTACCTCATTCCGCTCCGCGTGAAGTCTTCGGCCGTGTAGTCGACAACGTGATCTGCCCCGAGCGAGCGCACCAGCTCGACGTTCGGGGTGCTGGTCACGCCGGTCACCTCGGCGTCATCGGCCTTCGCGACCTGGACGGCGAACGTTCCGACGCCGCCCGACGCTCCGTTGATCAGCACCTTCTGGCCAGGCTCCAGGTTCCCCTTGTCGCGCAGGGACTGGAGCGCGGTGATGCCGGCTGCCGGGATGGCTGCCGCTTCTTCGAGGGTGATGTTCGCCGGCTTCGCGATGAACAGCCCCTCGGGGCCGGCCACGTACTCGGCACAGGCGCGGCCCTTCTCGCCCCACACCTCGTCGCCGACGCGGACGCCGGTGACCCGGGGGCCGACGGCCTCCACGACACCAGCCACGTCGACGCCCGGAATGTTGCGCTTCGGCGTTCGCATCCCCGCGCTGGTGCGGACGATGTACGGCTGACCACGGAGCAGGTGCCAGTCGAGGGGATTCACGGACGCGGCCCTGACCCGGACGAGCACGCCGTCGTCTCCGAACGTCGGCATCGGGACGTCCTCGAGCCTGAGCGCGTCGGGCGACCCGTACTCGTGATAGACGATCGCCTTCATGGTGTCCTGGGGCATGCCTTCTCCGGTGATGGTGGTTTCGTACGCTGTAAGACGCTAGTCGTACGGTGTAAGATTGTCAACATGGTCTCCCAGGTCGACCCCGATGTCACGCGCCAGCCGATGAGCCGGGAGCGCGTGCTGGACGCCGCCATCGCCCTGGCGGATCGGCGCGGGATCGGCGCATTGAGCATGCGCAAGCTCGCCCAGGAGCTGGGCGTCGAGGCGATGACGCTTTACTACCACGTCGCCAACAAGGAGGCGATCCTCGACGGGATCGTGGACATCGTGGTGAGCGAGATCGAGCTCCCGCCTGCGGACGCCGCCTGGAAGGTCGCCATCCGGCGCAGCGCGATCTCGGCCCACGACGTCCTCCAGCGCCACCCGTGGGCCGCGGGGCTCATGCTCTCGCCGAATCGGGTGAGCCAGGCCCGGCTCCGCCACATGGACGCCGTGCTCGGCACGCTGCGCCGCGCCGGCTTCTCCGCCGAGATGACCGACCACGCCTACCACGCGCTCGACAGCCACATCATGGGCTTCACGCTGTGGGTGGTGGGGATGAACATCGGAGGCGATCACGAGCTCGAGGCCATGGCCGCCGACTTCCTCGCCACGCTGGATCGGGACGAGTTGCCGCACCTTGCGGAGCACGCCGAGCAGCACCTCCGCCCCCCCAGCCCGGACGACGAGGGCGACTTCGCGTTCGGCCTGGATCTCATCCTCGACGGCCTCGAGCGGACGCTGCCGGGCGGCTGACGGCGCCGATCCTCGACTTGACCATTGCTGCGGATGAGTGCTTGCTCGGCGGAGGAAAATGGGAGGATGGATGAGATCGCGAGGGAGGCGGTCAACCGCCTCCGGGATACCCTTGGCGGGGAGCTGCTTTTGGCGGACGACGAGGGCTACGAGTCGGTCCGGCCGATCTGGAACGCGATGCACGACCAACGTCCCGCCGTCATCGTCCGGCCGCGCACGGCCGAGGACGTGGTTGCCGCGCTGACCGTTGCCCGCACGCACCGGATGCCAATCGCCGTCCGCGGC
>JBPCOK010000070.1:0-6192 GCA_051000335.1 Candidatus Limnocylindria bacterium
CTGCGCGTCGCCGAGTGGTTCTCCGATGGATGGCGTGGCAGCGTCCCGGCCCTGGGCCTTCATCGCGCGGCTCGCTCGGGCGATACCGGCAGCTGGCCGCTCATCGTCCTCCTGGTGACCGTCGCCATCGGGACGTTCAGCTCGACCGTGCTCAGCAGCGTCGAGCGCGGGCAGGTTGCCGCGGCGTGGCAGGAGGTTGGCGCCGATTTCGCGGTCACTCCGGGAACGCGCCCGTTCCCCGGTGACTTCGACGCCTCGTCGCTCCCCGGCATCGACCGGGCGGCGCGCGCTCACGTCGACACCGCGGCGCTCGGGAGGGGCGGTCCGCGCGTCGAGCTGCATGCGCTGGACACCGCGGCATACGCGGAGGTGACGGCCGGGACGGAAGCCGATGCCGACCTGCCTCGTTCGATGCGCAGTGCGCCGGTCCCGGATGATCCGATCCCGGCAATCCTGTCCCGTACCGCCGCCTCGAGCGGGGCCCGAACGCTCCGCGTCGGCGACGAGGTCGAGCTGATCGTCAACGCGCGCCTGGTGACGATGCGGGTCAGCGCGATTCGGGACCGATTCCCCGGGATCGACCCGGCGGCGCCCTGGGTCGTCGTTCCGCTGGACGCCCTGCGCGCGGCAGCGAGCCGCGACTTCAGCGTCGAGGTCGTCTTCCTCCGCGCGCCGGCAGCGACCGCCACCGGGATCCGGTCTGCGATGGACGACGTCCTCAGCGCCACGACGGTGGCCGGCCGGTCGGAGGTGCTGGGCCGCCTGCGGTCGGGCCCGCTGCTCGGTGCCGTCGCGGGCGGGTTCCTTGCCGCGGTCGTCGTGGCCGTCGTGCTGGCGGCCATCGCCACGACGGCCGCCCTCATCCTCCTGGCCGCCACGCGGCGCAGCGAGACCGCGCACCTGCGCATCCTGGGGTTCAGCCCGCGCGACCTGTTGGCGCTTTCGATCATCGAGCACGGCCCGGCCGTGCTCGGGGCAACGCTCGGCGGCGTCATCCTCGGGATCGGGGTTGCCTGGTTCGTGGCGCCGGGGCTCGATCTGGCCGGCCTGATCGGCTCGCCCGTCGAGGTGGAGCTTATCGTCGACTGGCGCATGATCGGCGCGCTGCTCGCGGCGTTGGGCATTCTCGTCTCGGCTGCCATCGCGGCCGCTGCGGGCGTCGGGCGTCGGGCGAATCTGTCGAGCTCCGCCCGGCGGGGCATCGAGTGATTCTGCAAGGATGGGACGGTGAGCGCGCAGATGGGTGACCGGGACACCGACATCGTCGACCTGCCCGGAACCGTCGACCTGCCCGGAACGGTGCCGGCAGAGGCTGGACCGGCGTTCGCTCCGGCCGGACCGCGCCGCCGATACGGCCTCGGTGCACAGATCGCGTGCGACAACCTCGTGAAGATCTACAAGGTCGCCGATCTCGAGGTCGTGGCCCTCCAGGGCCTGGACCTCCTGGTCGATGCCGGCGAGATGATCGCCATCGTCGGCGCTTCGGGCTCCGGGAAGTCGACGTTGCTCAGCATTCTGGGTGGGCTCGACGTCCCCTCGGCCGGCCGGGCAACGGTCGGCGGACACGATCTCGGAGCCATGGGCCGGCGGGAGCGGACCCACTACCGCCGATCCGTGATCGGGTTCGTGTGGCAGCAGACGGCGCGAAACCTCCTGCCGTACCTCTCGGCGCTCGAGAACGTCGAGCTGCCGATGATCATCGACGGTCGCGGCGTGTCCGCCCGGCGCGCACGCGCCCGGGAGCTGCTCGAGCTCGTCGGAATCGGTGATCGCATGGATCATCGTCCGGAGCGGCTCAGCGGTGGCGAGCAGCAGCGCGTCGCCATCGCCGTCGCCCTCGCCAACCAGCCCGAGATCCTGCTTGCAGACGAGCCGACGGGTGAGCTCGACAGCGAGACGAGCGCCGAGGTCTTCGACCTCATGCGCCGGGTGAACCGGGAGGTCGGGACGACCATCGTCATCGTCACCCACGACCCGCTGGTCAGCGAGCAGGTCCAGCGCACCGTCGCCATCCGTGATGGGCGGACCTCCACCGAGACGCTGCGCCGCACGGCCGTCTCCGAGCAGGGCGACCACGAAGTCATCGCCGAGGAATTCGCGGTGCTGGATCGCGCCGGTCGTCTCCAGCTGCCACGGGCCCACGTGGACGCGCTGGAGCTCGAGCGCCGAGTGCGCCTGCGACTCGAAGCGGACCATATCGGAGTCTGGCCCGACGATGCCGATGGAGAGCGCGAGTGAGCGATCAGTACGCACCGGCGCATGACGGGCCGATGCTCGACGCGTCGAATCTCACCCGGCAGTACCCGTCGGGAGACGGGGTGATCGACGCGTTGCGCGGGGTCTCGCTGCAGGTGGCCCCTCGCCAGCTGGTAGCGATCCGTGGCCGATCGGGATCGGGGAAGACGACCCTGCTCAACCTCCTCGGCGGCCTCGATCGTCCGACGTCCGGGCGCGTCATCGTCGATGGTCGCGAGGTCAGCGCGATGAGCGAGTCCGAGCTCGTGGCATTCCGGCGTGCCGACGTCGCATTCATCTTCCAGGCATTCGGCCTGTTGCCGATCCTGTCGGCGGCCGAGAACGTCGAGGTTCCGTTGCGACTCCTGCGCGCCGAGCCCCGTGCTCGCGACGCGCGGGTCGCGGAGCTGCTCGAGCTGGTCGGGCTCGGCGAACGAGCCCACCACCGACCGCATGAGCTCTCGGGTGGCGAGCAGCAGCGCGTGGCGATTGCCCGTGCGCTCGCGAACCGCCCGAAGCTCCTGCTCGCGGACGAGCCCACGGGTCAGCTCGATTCGCACACGGGCCACGCGATCATGGCGCTGCTCCGGACCGTCGTCCGCACGGAGGGGGTCACCGCGGTGGTCGCCACGCACGACCCGGCCCTGCTTGACCTGGCGGACCGCGTCCTGGAGATTCGCGATGGGCACCTGGGCGCCGTGGAGAGCGATCCGGTCGCTGGCTAGACTGATCGGCCATGGAACGCATCGGCGGCATCCAGCGCTTCACGTGGGGGGCCGTGGTGCTCTTGATCGCGATCGTCCTCGTCTTCGCCGGCATCCGGATCATGACCGACGTTCCGAACATCATTTCGGGCGCCAGCCTCGACCCCGATGCGTTCGAGAGCCGCTACGCGCGATTCCCGTGGCTGGCCTACGCGCACATCGTTCCCGGGGTCGTGTACCTCCTCCTGGCGCCGATCCAGCTCTGGCGCGGATTCCGGGACCGCCACATCGGTTGGCACCGGCGGATCGGTCGAGTCGCCATCGTTGCCGGCCTCGTGGCCGGGGTGTTCGCCATCATGTTCGGGGCGCTTTTCTCGTTCGGCGGGCTCCTCGAGGCGAGCGCATCCACGCTCTTCGGCGCGTGGTTCGTGACGTCGCTGCTCATCGCGTATCGCTCGATCAGGGGCGGCAACGTGACCGCTCATCGGCGATGGATGATCCGGGCGTTCGCGGTCGGGCTGGCGGTGGGAACGATTCGGCTCTGGATCGGCCTGTTCGAGGGCTTTGGACTGCTCAGCTTCCGCGATGCCTTCGGGGTTGCGTTCTGGATCTCGTTCCTGCTGCATGCGGCCGCAGCCGAGGCGTGGGTGCGGGCGCGACCGGTTCCGTCGGGATCCGTGCGTCCGGCGCCTATCCGCGGCTGAGCAGGCGCCGCAACTCCGCGACCGCGGCTGTGGGCCGGTCCGGGAGGGGGGTGGCGACATCCGCCGGGAGATCCGGCGCGTGCTTCCCGCCCGCAACGATGATGAGATCGGGCATCTCGCCGCGAAGCGCCCGTGCGACGTCCAGGGCGGGGGCGACGTCTTCCGCGGTCGAGACGCCCATAACGATGGCACGCGTGTGCACTTCGGCCACGGCCGCCACCCATGAGGCGATCGGGACGTCCGCCCCGAGATAGGTGGCCTCGATCCCGGCGCGCAGGAGGGCTGTCGCAAAGGCGAGCGCCGGCAGCTCGTGCCGACCGCCCGGTGGCATGCCCACCAGGACTGGCTCCGCGGACGTGTTGCCGTGCCCGGCTGCGTCGAACGCCATTCCCAGGCGTCTGAGGACCGCCGAGCTCGCAACGTGCTCTCCGGCGACGTCCACCTCCCCCCGCGCCCACGCATCGCCGAGCGCCTCGAGCGCGGGGTAGAGCCGGCGCTCGATCATGACCTCGAAGCTGCCGCTCGCCAGGATCTCGTCCAGGGCGCGCTCGATCGCGATGCCATCGACCCGGGCCGCGGCCTCCACGAGATCCAGCGGTCTTCCTGTCGGGGTCTCGTCGTCAGCGTCCCGTCCCGCGAGCTTCGCGACATCGGCCTCGGAGCGCGAGCGGATGCTCTCGGCCGCCTGCCGCGGCGACCACCCCGAGCTGACGAGGGCGTGCATCGCGCGCAGGCGCTGGATTGCCTGATCGTCGTAGAGCCGGTAGCCGGCCTCGGTCCGCGTCAGGGACACCACCGCGTACCGCCGTTCCCAGGCACGGAGGAGGGCCACCGGGATCCCGGTGCGGGCTGATGCTTCCTTGATCGTGTACATGCTGTGTCGAAGCATACCATGGACAAACAGTTGACATATGACGCGGCGCAGCATATTCTGGCGCTCATGGATGGACAAACCCTGAACACAGCCGAGACAGATCGGCAGTTGATGGAGCGGATCGCCTCTGGCGACGAGTCGTCGCTGGCCACGCTCTACGAACGACACCAGACCGTTGCCCTGCGGGTGGCGATGCGCGTGGTGCACGACCGTGGCCGAGCGGAGGACGTCCTCCAGGACGCCTTCCTTTCCGTGTGGCGCAAGGCGTCCTCGTATGTCCCGGACCGCGGAAGCGTCAAGTCGTGGCTGATGGGCATCGTGCGCAACCGAGCGATCGACGTCGCCCGGGCGCAGCGCGACCCGAACGTGGACGACGAGGCGATCCTCCTCGGATTGCGCGATGCCGGACCGAACGTCGCCGACACCGTGGTCTCGAAGCTCGACGCCGAGATGGTCAGATCCGCCTTGCATCGGCTCCCGGAGGGACAGCGCAAGGCCGTGACGGCCGCGTTCTTCGAGGATCGCTCCCACGCCGAGATCGCGCGTTCGTTCGAGATCCCCCTCGGAACGATCCACGGCCGCGTCCGGCTGGGCCTTCGTCGCCTTCACAGGTACCTGGTGGCCGAGGGGGCGACGCCCGGGATCGCCGGGATCGAAGGATCCGCCGGATTCGCTGCTATCATGGCGTCCTCGCCACCGAGCCCGCAGAATAGGGCTGCCTGAGGCACGGAATCGGCGATTCGGCACTCGAGATCCTGTTGCGCAGACGCGTGCCCGTTTGGAACACGCATGCTGGTGAACACGTGAAGGTCCTGCTGATTGGCACCGGGACGGTTGGTGAGGCGATCGCGCGCCTGTCCGCCGATCGCGACTGGTGCGAGCTCATGATCCTGGCCGACTACGACGAGTCTCGCGCTCGGACTCTGGCGGACTCGCTCGGCGGGGCGCCCCGCTTCGTGGCCGCACAGATCGACGCGCGCGAGGCATCCTCCGTGTCCGAGCTCGCGCGAGCCCACGGAGTCGACCTGGTGATGAATGCTGTCGACCCGCAGTTCGTCATGCCGATCTTCCGCGGCGCGCTCGAGGCCGATGTGAACTACATGGATATGGCGGTCAGCCTGTCCCGGCCGCATCCTGATCGGCCGTTCGAGGTTCCCGGGGTCAAGCTCGGCGACGAGCAGTTCGCGATGGCCCCCGAGTGGGAGTCGCGCGGCAGGCTCGCGGTGGTCGGCATGGGCATGGACCCTGGCCTGACGGATGTCTTTGCGGCCCACGCGGCGAAGCACGCATTCGACGAGGTCCATGAGATCCACGTTCGGGACGGCGGCGACCTCGAGATCCCGGGGTTCGCCTTCGCTCCGGTGTTCAGCATCTGGACCACCATCGAGGAATGCCTCAATCCGCCGATCATCTGGCGGGACGGCGACTGGCACACGACCGAGCCCTTCAGCGCACCCGAGTCCTTCCCGTTTCCCGAGGGCATCGGGCCGGTCGAGTGCGTCAACGTCGAGCACGAGGAGGTCCTCCTGCTCCCGCGCTGGCTCGAGACGCGCAAGGCGACGTTCAAGTACGCGCTGGGCGCCGATTTCATCGAGAAGCTCAAGACGATTCACGCGCTGGGCATGGACCGCACCGATCGGGTGTCCGTCAAGGGCGTCGAGGTCGCGCCGCGCGA
>JBPCOK010000084.1:0-3681 GCA_051000335.1 Candidatus Limnocylindria bacterium
TCATCGTGGCCGCGGCGTCCTACTCGCTGCTCGGCCTGCTGGGGATCGGACTCCTCGTGCCGCCGGCGGCGCTGCTCCTGGTTCGCCGGAATGCCATCGCCGTCCCGCGACCCGCGATCTGACGCTCCTCGGCATACTGCGCTCATGTCGTCAGCCATCTCACGTCGCATGGGCCCCGCCGCATGCTCGGTCGTCCTCGTGCTCGCGTTCGTGCTCGGGGCATGCACCACGACGCCGTCGCCTTCCTCGACGGTGGTTCCTCCAGCTTCGGCTACGGCCTGCGGACGGGATGAGGTCGCGGGCGGAGGGATCAACGGCACGGTGGTCGATGCCGATGGCAATCCGCTCGATGACATCTTCATCCTCATCGAGACGAGCGACGGCTTCCGGGGCACGACGCGAACCGGAGCCGATGGAGTCTTCTCGGCGGCCGGTGTCGCCGGCGAGTTCCGCATCACGACCGTGGATGCGTCCTACCAGCAGCTCGTCCGCTCCATCACGGTTCCCTGTGGGGAGCTGCTGGACGTGGAGCTCGTGCTGACACCCATCGGAAGTTGACGGCTGGCGCTCTACCGCCGAATCCGGGTGCTGTCTGGAAGTGGTGCCCGATGGCGTCGATCGATTCGATCGGTGCATGCCACGACGGAAATCGGGGTGCCCGAACGAATCCATTGATGTGAGCAGACAGCCAACCAGGAAGCGATGACCGTCGGCGTGGTGATGGACGATGGGCGATTGACCCTTCAGGAGATCGTGGCCGACCCAGCACGGTTCGCGGTCTGGTACGAAGCGGCGG
Organism: Candidatus Limnocylindria bacterium; assembly: GCA_051000335.1. Lineage (GTDB taxonomy): Bacteria > Chloroflexota > Limnocylindria > QHBO01 > QHBO01 > JACDBZ01. Next base: position 797 of record JBPCOK010000084.1, read on the forward strand.
TGCCCCGGGTCTACGCGTACCTGTTTGGTCGCTGCGGCGGGGATGACGTCGTGGCGGAAGAGCTCACCCAGGACGTGTTCGTCGAGGCGGTCCGGGGGCACAGCCGATTCCGCGGCGACGTTGATGCCTCGATCCCATGGCTGGTCGGCATTGCACGGCACAGGTTCGTGGACCATCTGCGGCGGCAGGCCCGCGAACATCGACGGAGCGCCGAGATGGAGGTGATCCGTCGCGCGGACCCGCCAGCGAGCGGCGGGTACGACCACATCGAGCTGATCGAGCTGCTCGAGGCGCTGCCGCCGGCTCAGCGCGCAGCCATCGTCCTTCACGCGGTCGACGGCCTCGCGGTCCGGGAGCTCGCCAGTCTCATCGGACGCAGCGAGGACGCGACCGAATCACTCATCAGGCGTGCGCGGACGGCGCTCCGCTCCGCGCGGGAGGCATCGGCATGAACAGGGACGACGACGATCGCATCGATACCGAGCTGCGCCAGGCAGTCGGGACCCTCGAAGACAGGGCGACGTTGGATGGTGCCTGGGCTTCCGGGCTCCAACGTGACCTCCGTACCCGGATCGAGCGCGGACGCCGTCCCGCGACCTGGGTCCTGGCAGCGGCCGCCGCTGTGCTCGTGCTGGCCGCCGGCGCGGCCGCCGGCGCGGTCCTCGTCGTTGTGCCGGACCTGATCGGGGGACCGGCGTCGCCACCAGCCAGTAGCGCGCCTGAGCCGTCGCCGTCGCCGTCACCGTCGCTGGAGTCCGCCTCGCCATCGCAATCGGCCACCGCCTCGCCGACCGCGTCCCCGACGCCGACCCTCACGCCCGCGACGCCAACCCCGGCGCCAACCGCGCCGTCTGCCGCGTGGCGCGACCTCCCCCACGTGCCGTCAGACACCTACGGGATCGAGAGTGGTGGAGCCGTGGGACCGGATGGCCGGTTTTGGATGGTCGGGGTGTCGAGTCAGCAACTTCCGATTGAGTCCGAGGCAGCGATCCTGGTGTTTGATCCGACATCGGGCGCTTGGGAGGTCCGTCCGGGACTGAACTACTCGGGGATCCCGCAAGCTGCCTTTGGTGCCGACGGATACCTGTGGGTCTTCGCGGGCGACGGTAGCACCGGCCTGTCGGCCTCGGCCTATGACACCTCGAGGGCCACTTGGGTGAGGACGACCGCATACTCGCCCTTGGGCAGCCCGAGGGTCGGTGCCTGGGATGGCGCGATCTACGTGACGGGATCTGGCCGCTTCGGTCCGGCGCTCGTTCGCTTCGATACCGGCAACGCGCGATTTACCCAGCTCGCCGACCCACCCGCTCAGCTGGTGGGACTTGCCGCGAATGACGATCGACTGGTGGGGATCGACGATCTGGGCCGGACGTGGCGCTACACGGTCGGGTCCGATGGCTGGGAAGAGGGATCGCCGTCTGGCATGGAGGGAGTCTCGTCCCAGCTGGTCTCGGTGGACGGCGGACGGGTGGTCCTGGTGGGTGAGGTCGGTCCCGGGGGACTCGGTGGGTCGACGCGACTCTACGACATCGATGCCGACCGCTGGTTCGATCTCCCTGACGTCCCGACACCTCGAAGAGGACCCGCGATCGGGTGGATTCCGGATGTCGGCGTCATGGTGGCAGGCGGCGTCGGCGAGTCCGATCGCCGGCATCCGTGCCGGACACCGGGCGGGGTGTGCTCGACGCCGCTGCTCGTCGACAACGAGCTGCTCGAAATCGGTCCATAGGGGGCGCTCGTCGCTGAGGTGTTTTTGCTTCGGGTCTTCTCAGAATAGAACAGACGTTCTATCATCGGTCGTCCGATGGGCACGCCGGATGACTACTGTGAGCTTCATGCGCACAGCAACTTCAGCTTTCTCGACGGGGCCTCGCACCCCGAGGAGCTGATCGCGCGCGCGGCGCAGCTCCGCCTACCGGCTCTCGCCATCACCGACCATGCCGGGCTGTATGCCGCGGTCCGCGCCTGGAAGGCGGGCCAGGAGACGGAGACCGATGCTGCCCGGGCGGCAGGCCTGTCACCGGTGCGCCCCATCATCGGTCTTGAGCTGACGATTCCACGGACCGACGACGAGGTGCGTCGGGCGCGCCGAGGCCGGAAGCTCAACGATCCGCTGCGGGGTGCGAAGGCCAGCCGCGGCTGGCCCGGCGAGCATCACGCCGGCCCGATGCCCGGCGACCACCTTGTCCTCCTCGCTCGCGACGTCGATGGCTACACCGCGCTCAGCCGCCTCGCATCGTGCGGCCACCTGGCCGGCGAGAAGCAGTTCCCCGTCTTCGAGCGCTCGATCGTCACCACGGCCCTGGACGAGGCGCGCGGCCATCTCGTCGGCCTGTCCGGCTGCCGCAACGGCGAGGTCCCGCGGCGCCTCTTCGATGGGGATCGGACGGCTGCCATCCAGGCGGCGCGCACCTGGGCCCGGCATTTTGGAGACGGCGACTTCCATGTCGAGCTCAGCCACCACCTGCAGCCCGATGACGACTGGATGGTGGCCCAGCTGGCCGAGCTCGCGGCGGAAGCCGGACTCCCCGTCGTCGTCACGAACGAGGTGCACTACGCCGATCCAGAGGGCCATCGGCTGCAGGACGTGCTCGTCTGCATCCGGCACGGCGCGACCCTCGAGGAGGCGAGGGAGCTCCTCCTCCCGAACGCGGAGTATCGGCTCAAGTCCGCTGCGGAGCTGGCCGTCATCGGCGACACGCTGCCGGACGAGCGCAGCCGCCATGCCTGGGAGGAGGGCATGGCGCGCAGCGCCGTTATCGGCGAAGGATGCCGACTGGAGCTCGGCTTCGAGCGGTATCGGTTCCCGGGATTCACCGTGCCGGCCGGCGAGACCGCGTATTCATATCTCTACCAGCTTGCCCACGACGGCTTACGGCAGCGTT
>JBPCOK010000175.1:0-16091 GCA_051000335.1 Candidatus Limnocylindria bacterium
ATCGACTCACTGAGCCCGTCGCGGTGGAAGAAATAATCCTTGCCATCCTCGCCGGTGATGAAGCCGAAGCCGCGATCGGCCACGATCTTCTTGATGCTGCCATTGGCCATGAGAGGCCTCCTAACGGTAGAACCGGAAGGATACTCGCTCCGGGCATGTAGCATCGGCCCCGATGACGGCGTTTCTGAGTCGGCCCGTGTTCGCGCTTCGCGCTCGCCTCCTGTCACCCCTGGCCGATGGCGGCCTCCTCGACGAGGACGACGGCATCGTCGAGATCGACGAGGAGGGGCGATTCGGACGCGTCGGCCCGTGGGCGCCGGACGCTGCCCCCGACGCGATCGACATTCGCCCGATGGTCCTCATGCCCGGGCTCATCGACCTCCACGCGCACCTCCCGCAGCTGCCGAACGCCGGACTGGGAAGCGGCCTGGATCTCCTGACCTGGCTCGATCGATACATCTTCCCGCTGGAACGGGCCTATGGCCGCTCGGTCGCCGAGCGGCAGGCTCCGGCGGCATGGCGAGCCTTCGCGGCGGCCGGGACGACGACGGTGGTGGCCTACGCCGCCCTCTGGCCCGATTCGACCGACGCCGCCTTCGAGGCGGCCGAGGCACACGGCATCCGCGCCGTCATTGGCAAGGTGATGATGGATCGCCTGACCTATGACCCGGACATTCGCCAGGACGACATCCTCGAGACGAGCCTTCGCCAGTCGGACGAGCTCGCGTCGCGCTGGCACGGGCGCGACGACGGTCGCCTCCAGTACGCCTTCACCCCGCGCTTCGCGGTCAGCTGCTCCGCCGAGATGCTGCGCGAGTCGGCAGTCCTGGCCCGGCATCACGGCGCGTTTTGGCAGACGCACATCTCGGAGGATGCCGGGGAGATCGAGGAGGTCCGGCGCCTTTTCCCCGGTGCCCGCGATTACCTCGATGTCTACGAGCGCGCCGATGCCCTCGGTGCCAACGCCATCCTGGCCCACGCCATCCACCTCAGCGCGGACGAGGTTCGGCGGCTCGTCGCGGGCGGGGGGTCCGTCGCGCATTGTCCGGCGTCCAACCTGTTCCTCTCGAGCGGGATGATGCCGCTCGCGGAGTATCGGGCCGCCGGCATGCGGATCGGAATGGGGAGCGACGTGGCTGCCGGACCGGAGGTCTCGATGTTCAGCGTCATGCGCGCGGGTGCGGTCACACAACGCGTCCTCGAGCTCACCGGGAGCGCCCGGGCCGGGCAGGCGCTCCGACCGCTCGACTGGCTGCGCCTCGGCACGTTGGGCGGAGCCGAGGCGCTCGGTCAGGGCGGGGAGATCGGCTCGATCGAGACGGGAAAGCAGGCCGACCTCATCGCCATCGATCCGCGCTTCACCACGCCGCTGCCGGGAGACGACGCTCCCAGCGAGGCGGACGACCTGGCGAGCCGGCTCATCTTCCGCCCCCATCCGAACATGGTGCGCGGCGCATGGGTGCGCGGGCGCCTGCTCGGCGGGCCGCCGGGCGGCGATGCCATCGGCTAGGCTAGTCGAATGGACCGAGTCTTCCAGATCCTGATCAATGCCGCGGCCCTCTACGTCGCCGTGGTCATCGTTCCGAACCTCGAGTTCACCGGCGAGTGGTGGAAGCTCCTGCTGGTCGCGGCGATCTTCGCGGGTGTGAACACCTTCCTGCGGCCGATCCTGCGGATCTTCACGCTGCCGATCACGATCATGACGCTCGGCCTGTTCCTTCTCGTGATCAACGCCCTGATGCTGCTGCTGACCGGCGCCATCTCCTCGGAGCTCGGCCTGGGCTTCACGGTCGGCGACTTCCTGGCGGCGCTGCTCGGATCGATCGTGATCAGCATCGTGGGGTTGCTGCTCTCGATGTTCATCGGCTCGACCCGCATGGCCGGGCGCGGCCTCTGACGCGGTCCGGCCAGCGATCGGTGACACGCGCGCCAGCCATCGTCGGGGTGCTCTTCGGCATCGGCCTGGCGGTGGCCGTCACCCTGACCGGGCCCCTGCTGCTCTTCAACCCGTGGTTCACCTCCGCCCTCCAGGATCGTCACGGGGTTGCGACGGAGCTCGGCACGACGCAGGTCGAGGTCGACCGAGTCACCGGCGCGATCCTCGGCGACCTCTACCTCAACGGCAGCTTCGACGTCTCGCTCGATGGCGAGCAGCCGCTGCTCGACGATCGCGAGCGATCCCATATGTCGGATGTGTCGCGCCTCGTGCAGCTGCTGGCCGCCGTGGTCGTCATGTCACTCGTGACGGCCGCGGTCACCGGTGCGTGGCTTCGCCGAGAGCGGCAGAGGCAGGGGAGGATCATGTTCACGGCCGCCGGCTCGATCGGTGCGGCGGCGCTCGCCCTCGCCATCGTCTTCGCCGTGGCCTTCGAGCCCGCGTTCCTGGCGTTCCACGCGATCTTCTTCCCGCCCGGAACGTACCTGTTCGAGGAGGGCTCGCAGCTCATCGTGCTGTTTCCGGATGGGTTCTGGTTCGATGCTTCCCTGGTCGCCGGCACGGCGATCATCCTCACCGCGGCGGTCGTCGCGCTCATCGGCTTCGCACGATGGCGGGGCGGCCACGAGGACGTTTCGACCGACCTCCACTAGACTCATCGCATGGGCTCAGGCTGGAAGGTCGCACGCATCGCCGGGATCGATCTGGCCGTGCATCCGAGTTGGCTGGTCATCGCCGGCCTGCTGACCTACTCGCTGGCTGAGGCGTTCTTTCCGCGGCTTGCGCCGGGCCTGACCACGACGCAGTACTGGCTGCTCGGAGCCGGCACGGCGATCCTCTTCTTCGCGTCGGTCCTGCTGCACGAGTTCTCGCACGCGCTGCTCGCTCGGCGCCTTGGCCTCAAGGTCTCCGGCATCACGCTGTTCATCTTCGGCGGTGCCACGAGCATCGAGGCCGATGCCCGTCGTCCCCGGGACGAGGCGCTCATCGCGCTCGCTGGACCGATCTCGAGCCTCCTGCTTGGCGCCGTGCTGCTCGGGATCGGCGCGATCATCCCGCAGCGCGAGGCCCAGACGCTGTTCGGCTGGCTCGGCTTCATCAACATCGTGCTGGGCGTCTTCAATCTCGTTCCCGGCTACCCGATGGACGGGGGCCGCGTCCTGCGCGCCATCCTGTGGCGACTTCGAGGCGACCAGCTCACGGCGACGCGCCAGGCGGCCATCGTCGGCCGCGTCGTGGGGTACCTCATGGTCGCCGGCGGCGTCTTCTGGGCGCTTCGCTCGCGGGACATCGGCAGCGGGCTGTGGCTGGCGCTCGTCGGCTGGTTCCTCGCGACCGCGGCGGAGTCATCCCAGGCACAGGCCGGACTCGAGCGCTCGCTGAGCGGCGTGCGGGTACGGGACGCCATGGACCTGGCTCCGGCCGCCGTCTCGCCGAACGACTCGGTCTCGGAGCTCGTCGCCGATCACCTCATGCGCGGAGACGACCGCTCGTTCCTGGTGCGTCATCCTGACGGGGGCCTGGCCGGGATGGTCACGCTGTCCGACGTGCGGCGCCTCCCGCGTGACGCGTGGGAGGGAGCCCGGGTAACCGACATCATGACCCGCTACGGCGAGCTCGCCACGATCGGTCCTGATGAGCCGCTCGTCGATGCCCTGCGCCTCATCCAGGAGCGCGAGGTGAGCCAGCTGCCGGTGATCGGCGACGAGGCGCGCCTCCCGATCGGCCTCGTGACCCGGCACGGGATCATGCGATTGATCGAGGCCCGCATGAAGCTCGGCGTCTGAGCCCGATGCTCTCCGTCGAGGACGCACTCGCCCGCCTGCTCGAGGGAATCGGTCCGACCGAGTCCGAGCGCGTGACTCTGGCCGCATCCCACGGTCGGGTGCCGGCGGATCCCACGATCAGCGCGGCGATGGACGTGCCGCCGTTCCCGAACTCCGCGATGGACGGATTCGCCGTCCGATCGGCCGATGGCGGGGCGCCGCGAACGCTCATCGGCGAGTCCCGGGCGGGAGGGCCGCCGGCGCCCGCCGTCGAATCCGGCAGCGCGGTTCGCATCATGACCGGAGCCCCAGTCCCAGCCGGCGCCGATGCGATCGTGCCGATCGAGGACGCCACGGAACACGGAACCGGGGTGTCATTCACGATCGACCCGGTGGCGGGCGCCCACGTCCGACCGGCTGGATTGGACGTCGAGCGTGGCCAGGCAATCGCGCTGGATCGAGCGCCGATCACCTCGTCCGCGATCGGCTTGCTCGCAGCGATGGGCTGTGCCGAGATGGCGGTGCGCCGACGGCCCAGGGTCGCGATTCTCTCGACCGGCGACGAGCTGCGCGACGTCGGCGCGACCCTCGAGCCAGGACAGATCTTCGACGCCAACGCCCCGGCCCTTGCCGCAGCGGTCCTCGAGGCCGGTGGCGAGCCGGTGATCATCGAGCGCGCGCCCGACGATCGTGACGTGATCGAGGCGAGGATCCGCGACGCCGTGAGCGGCGCGGACCTGCTCGTCGCCTCGGGCGGTGTGAGCGTGGGAGCGCACGACCACGTTCGAACCGTGATCGAGCAGCTCGGCTTCCTCGAGTTCTGGCGGATCGCGGTCCAGCCTGGCAAGCCGCTGGCCTTCGGGCGCATCGGCGACACCCCGGTCGTCGGTCTGCCGGGAAACCCGGTCAGCGCGCTCGTCACGTTCGAGCTGTTCGTGCGCCCGATGATCCGCGCGCTGCTCGGCCTCGCCGGCGACGGCCGGCTGCGGGTGTCGGCGCGCGTGGACGAGGCGATCGGAAAGGACCCTGCCCGTCGCGCATACCTCCGTGTCCGCGTGGATGGACGAGCCGATGGCTATCGGGCGGCGTCCGCCGGTGGACAGGGTTCGTCGCAGATGCTGCCGCTGGCGTCCGCGAACGCGCTGCTCGTCGTCCCCGAGGGCGCAGCCGCGACCGAAGCGGGTGCCCGATACGACGCCATCCTGCTCGGACCGCCGGCATGACGCATCCGACGCACCTGGGGCCGGATGGCGCGCCGCGGATGGTGGATGTCGGGGACAAGCCGATCACCGCGCGACGCGCCGTGGCCGCGGCGACGGTCCGGATGACGCCCGAGGTCCTGACCACGCTGCTCGATGCCGGCGGTCCGAAGGGCGACGCGCTCGTCACCGCTCGCCTGGCGGGGATCGGCGCGGCCAAGCGGACGTCCGACCTCATTCCGCTGTGCCATCCGCTGCCCCTCGATCGGGTCAGCGTCGAGCTCGTTCCCGATCGGGCCTCCGGCACGGTTGCGATCAGGACCGAGGTGCGGGTCAACGCCCGAACGGGTGTCGAGATGGAGGCGCTCACCGCGGCCAGCGTCGCCGCGCTCACGCTGTACGACATGGCGAAGGCGCTCCAGCGTGACATCGTGATCGAGGGGATTCAGCTCATCGAGAAGTCCGGCGGCCGATCCGGCGAGTACACGCGCGATGCGCCCGGCGCCGAGCCGGCCGAGCGCGCGGCGCACGAGGCGGTCGTGGTCACGTGCTCGAATCGGTCCGCGTCCGGCGAGCGAGAGGACGCATCCGGCCCGGCGCTCGTCTCGAGACTGCGCGAGGGTGGCTTCGACGTCACGCCCCAGGCGATCGTGGTGCGCGACGATGAACGCGAGATCGCAACGCTGGTGGCTGGCCTCGCCGATGCGGGCCATCGGCTGATCATCACGACCGGGGGAACCGGCCTCTCGCCGACCGATGTCACCCCGGCGGCGACGCGCCGCGTCATCGATCGCGAGGCACCCGGGCTGGCGGAGCTCATGCGCTCGACGGGGATCGCCTCCACGCCCATGGCCGCCCTCTCGCGCGCCGTCGTCGGATCCCGCGGCTCGACGCTCATCGTCAATGTCCCGGGCTCCCCGAAGGGAGCGACCGAGTCCCTCGATGCACTGCTGCCGGTGCTTCGGCACGCGCTCGACCAGCTCGCGGGCGGCGACCACTAGGCGAGACCCCGCGCCGCTACCATGGCGCGACCCATGGAAGCCAGCATCCCGTTCTACCCGCTGATCGTCGTGCCCGTGGCCGCGGCGATCTTCCTGTTCTGGCGCCGCGCACGCTGGCACATGGCCGTCCTGCGCAGCGGCCGTCCCCTCGATCGATTCGACCGGGTGCCGGAGCGCATCAGGGCGCTGACCGTCTTCGTGTTCGGGCAGCGGCGCCTGCTGCAGGACTTGGGGCCGGGCCTGACCCACGCCTTCGTCTTCTGGGGATTCATCGTCCTGCTGGCCACGACCGGCAACTACCTGACGAACGGGCTGGTCGAGGCGGTCGTCGGCTGGCCGCTGGGTGGCGCTCTGTGGAGCGTCATCGTCCTGTTCGCGAACGTCTTCGTCGGCCTGGTGCTGGTCTCGGTCGTGTACTTCGTGATCCGCCGCACTGTCGTCCGGCCGGCGCGCCTGGCGTTGACCCATGACGCGTTCATCATCCTGGGCCTGATCTTCAGCATCGTGCTGACCGAGTGGCTGGGCGATGCCTTCGGCTACGTCCTCGATCCCGACTCGACCTCTCGTCCCTGGGCGATCCTGGCCGGACCGTTGAGCCTGGCGCTCGAGGGCATCGGCGAGCAGGCGGCCTCCATCGGCTTCGGCGTGATGGCCTGGACACACATCCTCCTCGTGCTCGGTTTCGGCGCGTACCTGCCGTACAGCAAGCATCTCCACATCATCAGCAGCGAGCCGAACGTCTACTTCCGCAACCTGGAGCCGCGCGGCGCACTGCGCAAGATGGATCTCGAGGCCGAGCCCGATGAGGGCGAAGAGCTCCCGGTATTCGGCGCGAAAGGGCTCAAGGACCTCACCTGGCGCCACCTCGCCGATGGCCTGGCGTGCACGGAATGCGGGCGCTGCATGGAGTTCTGTCCGGCATCGATGACGGGCAAAACGCTCTCACCCAAGCACCTGATGGAAGGCCTGCGCGACCAGATCGCGTCCGCCGAGACCGCGCTGGCCGCGGCCGCATCGGCGCAGCGCGCGTGGAAGGGGGGAGCGGAGGGAGGCGCGGCGGCGTCGGAGGAGGCCCTGTCGCTGGCCCGCGGACGCGCCGAGGAAGCCCTCAGCCTGCCGCTCATGGACAACGCGATTCCCGAGGAGGCGGTGTGGCAATGCACGACCTGCGGCTGGTGCGTCGAGGGCTGTCCGGTGCTCATCGAGCACGTCGACACGATCGTCGAGATCCGCCGCAACGCGGTGCTCGAGGAGAGCCGGTTCCCGAAGGAGCTCAACGCCGCGTTCCGCAACATGGAGAATGCCGGCAACCCGTGGGGCCAGCCGAAGTCCTCGCGCCTCGACTGGGCCAAGGGGATGGATGTGCCACAGCTGGCCGACGCCGATGGCCGCGCCTCGGGCACGGCCGCCGACGCCCCGTGGCGCACGATCCACGCCACCTCCCCGATGGGTGACATCCTCGACGGTCGCATCCTGTTCTGGGTCGGTTGCGCCGGCGCCTTCGACGATCGGAACCGAAAGGTCGTCCGGGCGATGGCCCAGCTCCTGGGACAGGCGCAGGTGCCCTTCGCCGTGCTCGGTGCGCAGGAAACGTGCACGGGCGACCCCGCTCGGCGTGCCGGTAACGAGTATCTCTACCAGATGCTCGCCGAGGAGAACGTCGCCACCCTCTCGGCGGCGCACGAGGAGCATGGGATCTCGACCATCGTGGCCACCTGCCCCCATTGCTTCAACACGATCAAGAACGAGTACCCGCAGTTCGGGCTCACCGGGGTGCAGGTCATCCACCACACGCAGCTGCTGGACCGCCTGGTGGCCGATGGCAGGCTCGTGCCGTCGGAGCATCACGAGGCCGTGGTGGCCTACCACGACGCGTGCTATCTCGGTCGGTACAACGAGGTCTACGACGAGGGCCGGCGCGTGGTCGAGTCGGTTTCCGGGCAGAGCGTGGTCGAGATGGACCTTCACCACCGTAAGGGCATGTGCTGCGGGGCCGGCGGGGCACGGATGTGGATGGAGGAACGTGAGGGATCGCGGATCAACCACAAGCGGGTGGAGCAGGCGCTCGAGAAATCACCGGATGAGATCGCGACCGCCTGCCCGTTCTGCCTGATCATGCTGCGGGACGGCACCACCGATCTCGAGCGCACCGACGTCGCGGTTCGCGACGTGGCCGAGCTCCTCGCCGATGCCACCGGCGCCTGGCAGCGTGACGTTGCGGCCGGCCAGGAACCCGAAACGAGCGCATGACCAATCCGATCCTGCGAGACGTTCCGGAGCGGTTCGAATCGGACCGCCTCCTGATCCGGACGCCACTCCCCGGCGACGGCGTCGAGCTTCACGCCGCGATCACCGAATCACGCGAGGAGCTGCGGCCGTGGATGCCGTGGGCGCACCCCGACGAGACGGTCGAGGACGTCGAGGCCAACGTTCGCCATTCCCGCGTCGAATATCTGGCCCGCCGCGACCTGCGGCTGCACCTCTATGCGCTCGATGGCGGCACGCTCGTTGGTTCGAGCGGGCTGCACCGCATCGACTGGACGGTGCCCCGATTCGAGATCGGTTACTGGATTCGCACGAGCATGATCTGGTGTGACGCCGCCAACGAGCGCAGCGCCGCCGTGGCGAAGCAGGCGGGCTTCGCCTTCGAGGCACGGCTCGCTCGCAACCGGCGCAACCCGGCCGGCGCGCTCATCGACTCGCTGTGCTTTGCGAGGCTGCGCTAGCCGACGCCGCTCGTGCCTCCAGCATCGCGGAATCCGCGGAACCATGCGGAATCCGCAGGATCAGGGGCAATTTCTTGCGGAAAGTTGACCGGCCAGTGACCGCTGGCTACTCTTCGCCCCATGGCGGTGCGATCGATCCAGCAAGCAGGGCGGCGTCCCGTCCTCGATGACCTCGACAAGAGCATCATCCAGTGCCTTCAGCTCGACGGACGGCGGCCGTACGCGCAGATCGGGCGCCAGCTCAAGGTCCCGGAGGCGACCGTCCGCCAGCGCGCGGAGCGCCTGATCGGCCGCGGGGTGGTGCAGATCGTCGGCGTCACGGACCCGCTCGCGATGGGATTCCAGCAGCCGGCGCTCATCGGCCTCAAGGTGGAAGCCGGACGCCTGACCGAGATCGCGGAGCGGATCGCCGAGCTGGACGAGGTGACCTACCTCGTCATCACCGCCGGCCGCTACGATCTCGTGTGCGAGGTCGTGTGCGAGGACAACGACCACCTCCTGCGCGTCCTGACCGATCGTCTTGCGGCCATCGACGGCATCCGCTCGACCGAGACGCTGGTCGAGCTGAGATTCGTGAAGGAAAGCTACCAATGGGGGGCTCGCTAGGAGGGCGACCGTGACGGTCACCAGGCAGGAAGTCGACAGGGCGCGCGTCGAGCAGATCGGCGCGCGAGAAGAGGCGGCGTACCGTGGACGGACGCAGAAGAGCGAGGCGCTGTTCAATCGCGCTCGCGAGTCGATGCCCCTCGGCGTGGCAAGCTCGTTCCAAGCCTACGATCCCTATCCACTGTTCATGGGAGACGCCCGCGGCAGCAGGATCTGGGACGTTGACGGCAACGAGTACATCGACTTCGACATGGCATTCGGCGTCCTGGCGGCCGGACATTCGCACCCGCTGCTGGCCGAGGCGCTCCAGCGTCGCGTGGCCAACGGCACCTGCTACACCTTCCCGGTCGAGGACGGCATCACCCTGGCCGAGGAGATCCGGGAACGGTTCGGCGCCGATTTCGTCCGCTTCAGCAACTCCGGCACCGAATCGACCATGGACGCCATCCGCGTCGCCCGCGGCTACACCGGGCGCGAGAAGATCATCAAGTTCGAGGGCGGGTACCACGGCCACCACGACGACGTGCTCGTCAGCATCCAGCCGCCGCGCGACCTCATGGGGCCCATCGAGTCGCCGTCCACCGTCCCCGCCAGCGCGGGCATCCCGCGCAGCCGCATCGCCGAGACGGTGATCGCACCGTTCAACGAGCCCGACCTCCTGGCCGGCATCCTCGAGGCGCATTCGGGCGAGATCGCGGCCATCCTCGTGGAGCCGGTGCAGTTCAACATCGGCGTCGTGCCGCCCGAGCCCGGGTTCCTCGAGCGCCTGCGCGAGCTCGCCGACGAGCACGGCGCGGTGCTCATCTTCGACGAGGTGAAGACGGGCGTCGTGCTGGCGTGGGGCGGAGCCTACGAGCACTACGGCGTCAAGCCCGACCTGTTCTGCCTGGCGAAGAGCATCGGCGGCGGCATCCCGATCGGCGCTTTCGGCGGCAAGCGCGAGATCATGGCGTCGATCGAGACCCTCGAGGGCACGCCCGCCTTTGCCGCGGGAGCCGCGGGCAGTGGCATGGAGCGATCGACCATGCCGGGGGGCGCGACCCGCGTCGCGCACCTCGGCACGTTCAACGGCAACCCCCTGTCGATGACCGCCGGCGTGGTCACCCTGAAGCAGATCCTGACCAAGGATGCCTATCCCGTGCTCAACGCGATGGCAGATCGGCTGACCGCCGGCAGCCAGTCCGTCATCGACGATCACGGGCTGCCGGGCTATGCCATCAACGTGGGGCCGAAGGGGTGCGTGATGTTCACCCCGGAGCGCGTGACGAGCTATCGGAACCTCGAGGGCCTCGACGCCGAGCTCTGGGCGGCGAGCTTCTTCTATCTCGCCAACCGCGGGATCCTGCTGCCTCCGGGCCCGGATGACCAGTGGACGCTCTCCGTCCAGCACACCGACGCCGACATCGACCGCTACCTCGAGGTGTTCGGCGAGTTCGCCGCGGAGCTCATGGCCTGATGCTCGAAGGCCTCGCCCGGCCGCTGGCCGGGCTTTGGAGCGGGACCGCCTCGGTGCTGAACGCGGTGTACCGGTCGCTCGGGACGCCGGGCAAGCTGCTCCAGGACCTCCTCAACGGGGCGTGGCTGGGCCACTCACTGCACGCGGTGCTCGTGGACGTCGTGGTCGGCGCTGCGACCGCCGCGCTCTTCCTCGACGTCCTGCGCACGTTCTTCGGAGTGGAAGGCCTGGAGACCGCAACCACCTGGGTGCTCGGCCTGGCCTGGGCGGCCGGTGTCGCGTCGATCTTCAGCGGGCTGACCGATTTCAAGGACACGCAGAACGGCAACCAGCGCAACGTCGCCGGGCTCCACGGCCTGATCAACATCGTCGGCATCGCCGGGTTCGGGGCGTCGGTCATCCAGCGCCTGGCTGGCAGCCACGATGCCGCATTCTGGATCCTCCTCGTGAGCTACGCCCTCATCAGCGTCGGCTCCTACATCGGCGGCCACGTCGTCTTCAAGTACGGCTACATGGTCAACTACAACGCGTTCAGCCGAGGCAGGCGCGCGAAGGAGTACACGGCCATCGCGCCGCTCGCCGACGTTCCCGAGGGGATCCCGACACAGGTCGCCTTCGGTGCGACCGGGATCCTGGTCGTGCGTCGCGGAGATGTGGTCCACGCACTGAAGGACACCTGCTCGCACGCGGGCGGTCCGCTCTCCGAAGGCGAGCTGACGGACGACACCATCTCCTGCCCATGGCACGGATCCGTGTTCCGCCTGCGCGACGGCGCCGTGCTGCACGGACCGGCGGGCACGCGCCAGATCGCGTACGCGGCACGGATCCGCGACGAACAGGTCGAGGTCCAGGGGCCGAACGACTGAAGGCGGAGGCGCCCGGAGCGTCGGCACGATCCGCTACACTCGGGCTCCCGAGCCCTGACGCCCGAACTCCGTGCCCGAGGAGCCGAGTGACCTACCTGCCGACCGACGAGCACGATGAGCTGCGCGCCGTGGTGCGCGAGCTCGCCGACGAGCGGATCGCCCCGCGCGCGGCCGAGATCGACGAGAAGGCCGAGTTTCCGGAGGATCTCCGGCAGCTGCTGGCCCAGCAGGACCTGCTCGGCTCGTGCTTCGAGGAGCGTCACGGCGGGACGGCGCTCGACAGCGTGGGACAGAGCATCCTCGTGGAGGAGATCGCCCGCGCCGACGCCACCACCAGCCTGATCCCGATCGTCCAGAAGCTGGGTGCCCTGCCGATCATCCTTGCCGGGACCGATGAGCAGAAGGACCGCTACTTCCCGCGCCTGGCGTCGGGGGAGTGGCTCATCGCGTTTGCGCTCACGGAGGCGGCCGCCGGAAGCGACGTGGCTAGCAACCGGATGCGCGCGGTGCGCGACGGCGACGAGTACGTCCTCAACGGCAGCAAGCGGTTCATCACCCACGGCAGCGTGGCGAACGTCATCACCGCTTTCGCCGTCACCGATGCCGAGGCAGGCGGTCGCAAGGGGATGAGCGCCTTCATCGTCGAGACGGACACGCCGGGCTTCGCCGCACCGCGCGTGGAGCACAAGATGGGGATTCGCGGCTCGCCGACGGCCGAGCTGACGTTCGATGACGTACGCGTCCCGGCGGCCAACCTCCTCGGCGAGGAGGGCGAGGGATTCAAGATCGCGATGGCGACGCTCGACCGGAGTCGGCTGGGGATCGCGGCGCAGGCCGTCGGCATCGCCCAGGGAGCCATCGACGCAGCGGTCACCTACGCCGCCGACCGGCAGCAGTTCGGCGAGCGCGTCGCCGATTTCCAGGGCATCCAGTGGATGCTGGCCGACATGGCCTCGCAGACCGAGGCCGCGCGCCAGCTCACGTATGCCGCCGCGGCCCGGGTGGATGCGGACGCGCCCGACCTCCCATACTGGACGTCGAGCGCCAAGCTCGTGGCCGGCGACACGGCCATGCGCGTGACGACCGACGCCGTCCAGGTCCTGGGGGGATACGGCTATATCACCGAGTACCCGGTGGAGCGCATGATGCGTGACGCAAAGATCACGCAGCTCTACGAGGGAACCCAGCAGATCCAGCGCCTCATCGTCGCCCGTCAGCTCCTCCAGCGAGCCGGCGTTGCGAAGCGAGGCTCGTAGATAGGAGCAGAGCAAGCGGATCGTGAAGATCGTCGTCTGTATCAAACAGGTTCCGGCCACCGGCGCCGACAAGCGCTACACCGATGACATGCGGCTGGACCGCACCGGCGTCGAGGCCATCATCAACCCGCTCGACGAGTACGCCATCGAGCAGGCGCTGCGCCTCGCCGATGCCGGATCGGCCGATGCGGTGACGTACCTGTCGATGGGGCCCGACCAGGCGTCGGAAGCCCTGCGTCGCGCCCTCGCCATGGGCGGCGACGACGCGGTGCTCGTCACCGATGCCGCCCTCGCCGGCGCCGACGAATGGACGACGGCCAAGGTGCTCGCGGCCGCGCTCGACAAGCTGGCACCCGACGTGGCGCTCATGGGCATGGCCTCCGATGATGCCCGCGGCTCCCTCGTTCCCGGCGCGGTTGCCGCGATGCGCGACGTGCCGCTGCTCTCCTACGGATCGGAGCTTGCCCTCGCCGATGGTGAGGCCCGCGTGCGCCGCCTGTCGGGCACCGGCTTCGACTGGATCGCCGCGCCGCTTCCGGTGGTCGCGACGGTCACCGACCAGGTGGGCGAGCCGCGATACGCCAGCCTCAAGGGCATCATGGGCGCGAAGCGCAAGCCACTCGAGACGTGGTCGCTGACCGACCTGGACCTCACCGCCGATGCACTGCATGGTGCCGCCCTGACCACCGTGACCGACACCCGCGCGCCCGAGGAGAAGCCACCGACGGAGCGGATCGAGAACCTGCCAGCCCCCGAAGCCGCGGCCAAGATCGCGAATTGGCTCGCCGAGCGAAAGTTGATCTGACGACATGAGCAACGACATCCTCTTCCTTGCCGAGTTCGCCGCGGGCCGGCCCGCTCGCTCGTCCCTCGAGCTTGCCGCGGGTGCGGCCGAGCTGGCGTCGCAGTCCGGGGGGGCGGCCGTCGCGCTGGCCTACGGGCCTGGCGCGGCGGATGGCGCCGCGGAGCTCGGGGCGTCCGGCGCGTCGCGAGCCATCGTCCTCGGTGACGATGACCGGCCCGCCATCACGTACGCGCCGGCGGCCGTCGCCGCGGTCCGCGATGCCGGCCTGGCCGTGCTGGCGCCCGCGACGCCGAACGGACGCGACCTCGCCGCGGCGCTCGTCGGCTCGCTCGATCTGCCGGCCTTCGGCCCCGTGCGGGCCGCGCGAGTGGTCGACGGGATCCTCGAGACCGAGCAGGCCACGCTCCAGGGAAGCGTCATCACCACGGCGCGGCCGGTGGACGGCGCTCCGTCCCCATCGATCGTCCTGGTGCTGGCGAACACGTTCACGCCGCTCGAGGGAGGCTCCGGCACGGCCGAGGTGGCCCCGGCGCCTGAGGCCGGGGAGTCGGCATTCACGAAGGCCACCGTGGCCGAGAGCCACCAGGCCGAGGCCAAGGTCGTGAACCTCGAGGAGGCCTCGGTCATCGTGGCCGGTGGCCGCGGCGTGGGCGGCGAGGAGGGATTCGGTCCGCTCCGCGAGCTGGCGGACGCGCTCGGTGGCGCGGTGGGCGCTTCGCGTGCCGCCGCGGACGCCGGTTGGATCCCGTATCAGCTGCAGATCGGCCAGACCGGCAAGGTCGTGAAGCCGACTCTTTATCTCGGCGCCGGGATCAGTGGGGCGATCCAGCACCGGGTCGGGATGCAGACGGCGGAGCACGTGATCGCCATCAACCGCGATCCGGAGGCGCCCATCGGCGAGTTCGCCGACCTGTTCGTGGTCGGGGACCTGTTCCAGATCGTCCCGGCGCTCACCGACGAGATTCGGCGCCGCAAGTCATCGGCGGGCGGGTAGGCTACGACCATGAAAGTCCTGTTCGGCGGCAGACGCCGAGGTGTGTTCGGTCCGGGCAAGGAGCTCGGGGCCTACCGGAACGAGATGCACGAGCGCTCGGAGCGCATCGACGGCCAGATCGCCTCGGTCGCCGATGAGATCGACGCGCTGCGCCGCCGCGACCTCGACCCCGACGAGGCGGTTGAGCGGCTGGGTGGCCAGGAGGACTCGCTCGACGAGGAGGTCGTCGGCCTCCAGGGCATGATGGCCCCCGAGGAGCTCCACGGGCTGCACATGGAGTACGAGGCGAACCTCGAGCGCGTCCTACGCGGGCTCGTCACGGCCGAGCGCGGATGCGCGCTCACACGCCTGCCGCATCGGCCACCGGGCGACGAGGAGCCGTTCACCTACTACAAGCGCGCGCATGCCAACGTCACTCACGCTCGTCTGCGGATGGCGGAGATAGTGGATGTCCTCCTCCACTGGGAGCCGGGCCTTCTCGCCGATGCGTCCGTGACCGCGCGCCTGGAGCGAACGCGCCAAGGCTGAACCGATTTCCCCGGGGGCAGCGGATATATCCGTATATACTCGCGGCCTCGTCGGCCCACATCTTGTGGTATGCTGATCGTAGGCACAACCACTGGTGTAGTCCGCACGAGGGCCGACGACGAATGCGATGTCCACGTTGCGAGCAGACCGGGACGCGGGTGATCGACTCGCGCGACCTCGAGGCCGGGGCCACGATCCGCCGGCGCAGGGAGTGCGAGACCTGCTCCCATCGGTTCACGACCTATGAGCGCCCCGAGGGAGCGCGTCTCGTCGTCGTCAAGCGCGACGGCAGCCGCCAGGACTTCGATCGCGAGAAGTTGCGCAATGGCCTGCTCAAGGCCCTCCAGAAGCGGCCGGTGACCCTCGACCGGGTCGAGGCCGCCCTCGACGACATCGAGAGCCAGCTTCGCGCGCGAGGTGACGCCGAGCTGCCGTCGACGGAGATCGGGCGGCTCGCCACCGACGCCCTGCGCGAGCTCGACCAGCTGGCGTACATCCGATTCGCGTCCGTCTATCACGCGTACGACGACATCGAGACCCTCCAGCGCGAGGTGGATCGGCTCATCAAGCAGCGACCGGGGTCGTAAGATCAGCGACGCATGATCCTGTCCGACCGCGACATCCGCGCCGAGATCGACGCTGGGCGGATCGTCGTCCACCCGTACACGCCCGACGCGGTCCAGCCGTCGAGCGTCGACCTGCACCTCGGCAACTGTTTCCGCGTCTTTCGGAACAACCGGACGGCGGTCATCGATCCGCGCCTCGATCAGCCCGAGCTGACCGAGCTCGTGGAGATCAGCGGTGATGAGCCATTCATCCTGCATCCCGGCGAGTTCGTCCTTGGCGCCACGTTCGAGCGGGTCGCCCTGCCCGATGACCTCGTGGCCCGGCTCGAGGGCAAGTCGAGCCTTGGCCGCCTTGGCCTCCTCATCCATTCGACCGCCGGGTACGT
>JBPCOK010000191.1:0-7379 GCA_051000335.1 Candidatus Limnocylindria bacterium
CGCCGACAGCGAGTGAACCTCGCCGGCGTGCGGGTCATCCTTCAGCTCGAGTCACTCGGGAAGATCCGGGTTTACGATCTGTTCGATGAGGACGATGTAGAGCGATTCGCCGAAGACCAGGACGAGCCTGAGTTCGTCGACGCGTCGGCTGAAGGAGCACCCAAGCGTGGCAACTGAAGAGACACTAGGCATTCCCGAGGCATCGGCGAACGAGGAGAACGGCACCGACCTCGAACGAGTCCAGGTGCTGCCGCTCGTCGCCCTGCGCGACACCGTCATCTTCCCGGAGATGATCGTCCCGCTCCAGGTCGGCCGCGACCGGAGCGTGAAGGCGCTCGATCGGGCCGTGAAGACCTCGCAGCCGGTGGCCCTGGTCACCCAGCGCTCGAGCGAGCAGGAGGACATCACCAGCGCGGACGAGCTGTACCCGGTGGGGACGCTGGCGAAGATCGCCCAGGTCATCCGCCTCCAGGACGGGACGATCCGGGCCATCGTGCAGGGGCAGCGCCGCATCCGGCTGCTCGACCTCGTGCAGAGCGAGCCGCATCTCGAGGCCCGCGTCGAGGTCATCGACGATGCCGAGGAGAAGACGCTCGAGGTCGAGGCGCTCATGGCCTCGATCCATGCCCAGATCGAGCAGTACGTCAGCAGCGGCGCGTCGGTGCCGCCGGAGGTCGCGGTCGCCGCGCGCAACATCAGCGACGGTGGCCTGCTGGCCGACATGACGGCCTACAGCCCCGACATGTCGACGGAGCAGCGCCAGGAGCTGCTCGAGACCGTGAACATCGCGGATCGGCTGCGCTTGGCGAGCCAGTTCCTGTCGAAGCAGATCGAGGTGCTCGAGCTCAAGGGACGCATCCAGAGCGAGGTCAAGTCCGAGATGGACAAGACCCAGCGCGAGTACATCCTGCGGGAGCAGATGAAGGCCATCCAGAAGGAGCTCGGGGAGGACGATCCCGCCGTGGCCGAGGCCAGCGAGCTTCGCGAGCGCGTGGAGCAGTCCGCCATGCCGGACGAGGTCAAGGAGCGGGCGCTCAAGGAGGTCGATCGCCTCGCCCGCATCCCGAGCGCATCGCCCGAGCAGGGCGTGATCCGCACCTACGTGGATTGGCTCGTCAGCCTGCCCTGGGGGATCGAGACCGACGACAACCTGGACCTCGAGGACGCGGAGAAGATCCTCCACGAGGACCACTGGGGCCTCGAGAAGCCGAAGGAGCGGATCGTCGAGTACATGGCGGTCCGCAAGCTCGCGGAGAAGATCCGCAGTCCCATCCTGCTGTTCGTCGGCCCGCCCGGCGTCGGCAAGACGAGCCTCGGGAAGAGCATCGCCCGAGCCATGGGTCGCAAGTTCGTCCGGATGAGCCTCGGCGGCATTCACGACGAGGCCGAGATCCGCGGGCATCGGCGCACGTACATCGGGGCCTTGCCCGGCCGCGTGATGCAGAACATCAAGACGGCGGGCTCCGCCAACCCGGTGTTCATGCTCGACGAGATCGACAAGGTCGGCATGGACTTCCGCGGCGATCCGTCATCGGCGCTGCTGGAGGTCCTGGATCCCGAGCAGAACAACACGTTCGCCGACAACTACCTCGAGGTGCCGTTCGACCTGTCGAAGGTCCTCTTTATCGCCACGGCAAACATGCTCGACACCATCCCGGCCGCGCTGCGTGACCGGATGGAGGTCATCCAGCTGCCCGGCTACACCCAGCTCGAGCGCGTCCGGATCGCGCAGCGCTTCCTGGTGCCGAAGCAGCTCGAGAACCACGGGCTGACCGAGGAGAACCTGCAGTTCGAGGAAGGCGCCCTCGTGCGCCTCATCCAGGCCTTCACCCGCGAGGCCGGCGTGCGAAACATGGAGCGCGAGCTCGCGAACGTCGCGCGCAAGGTGGCCCGCCGAGTGGTGAGCGACCCGAAGACGAAGGTCGTCGTGAAGCCGGAGGATCTCGAGGAGTACCTCGGACCGGGCCGGTTCGAGTACGGCGAGTTGGAGTCGGAGGACCAGATCGGCATGGTGACCGGGCTCGTCGTCAGCGACGCGGGCGGAGACATCGTGCAGGTCGAGGCGACCCGCATGGACGGCAAGGACGACTTGCTGCTGACCGGCCAGCTGGGCGACGTGATGAAGGAGTCGGCGCGCGCCGGGATGAGCTACATCCGGGCACGAACGAAGGAGCTGGGGATCGACCCCGGTGCGTTCGAGAAGTCGACCGTCCACATCCACGTCCCGGCCGGTGCGACGCCGAAGGACGGCCCGAGCGCCGGCGTGACCATGGCCACGGCCATGGCGAGCCTGCTGACCAGCAAGCCGGTGCGACGCGACCTTGCCATGACGGGTGAGATCACCCTGCGCGGCCGCGTGCTTCCGATCGGTGGTCTGAAGTCGAAGCTCCTCGCCGCGCACCTGGCCGGCGTGAAGACGGTCCTCATCCCCAAGCGGAACGAGAAGGACTTGGTGGACGTGCCCGACGAGGTGCGCCAGCAGCTGCGAATCGTGCCCGTGGAGAACATGGACCAGGTGCTGGCGGAGGCGCTCATCGAGGCGCCCCGGTCCGCGGCCCGCATCAAGGCGGAGCGTGACGAGCGCCAGCAGCGCGTTGCGCGGCGGCCACGACGTCCCCGCAAGCGCGCGGGTGACACGCCGATCCCCGCGGGCGACACGCCGTCCGACCAGCCGTCGGCGGGCAATCCCGCCTAGGGTGCGCGACGTGTCGGGGGGCGTTGGCCCAGGTTGCTCGATGCATCGAGCCGGATTCACCGCGACGATGGATCCGGCTCCGACCACGCGATCGATCGATCGCTCGAGGACCTGAGACCATGGACTACAAGGACTACTACGCGATCCTCGGCATCCCGAAGACGGCGAGCCAGGCCGAGATCAAGAAGGCCTATCGCAAGCTTGCGCGCGAGCTCCACCCCGATACGAACAAGGATCCGGGAGCGGAGAAGCGATTCAAGGACGCAAACGAGGCGCACGCCGTCCTCGCCGATGTCCAGAAGCGCAAGCAGTACGACGAGCTCGGGGCGAATTGGCAGGCCTACGAGAACGCCGGCTACGGATCGGGCGGCGCGTCCGATTGGGCCGGATTCGGCGGCGCCCCGGGCGGGACACGCTGGACGTACCGAACGGCGTCCGCGGAGGAGGCTGGCGGCTTCAGCGACTTCTTCCGCCAGTTCTTCGCCGGAGCTGGCGATCCGCCGGCCGGCGGATCGCCATTCGGCTCGAGCGGCGGCTTCGAGTACGTCGACCTCTCGGGTGCCGCAGGGCGCGGGTCCGCGCGGCGCTCCATCCCATCGGCGCAGGCCACCGCCGAGGTCACCCTGGCCGAGGTGGCCACCGGCGCCGAGCGGATGGTGGAGGTCAACGGACGACGCCTTCGCGTGAAGATTCCCGCCGGCGTCACGGATGGGTCGAAGGTCAAGCTCAGCGGGGCGGTGGACGGCGGGGACCTCGTCATCAACGTGAAGGTCCAGCCCGACCCCCGGTTCGAGCGCACCGGCACTGACCTGCGGGTCGAGGTGCCCCTCACCTTGGCCGAGGCGATGCTCGGCGGCGAGATCCCCGTGCCGACGCCCACCGGCAGCGTGAAGCTCAGGATCCGGCCGAACACCCAGAATGGCCAGGAGATCCGCGTGAAGGGCCGAGGCCTCCCGAAGCGAGGCGCGTCACAGAAGGGAGACCTCGTCGTCGTGGCGCGGGTCGTCCTCCCGAAGCTGGACGATGGCGCGCGCGAGGAGTTCGCGGCGGTCCTCGACGCGCATCCCCAGCCCGACCCGAGGGGATCGCGGGCATGACGAGCCATCGCGTGCCCCGGTGGTGGGTGTATCGGCCACCTCCTGGCGGTATTCCCACGCGGTGGGACGATCGGCCGGGCAGGACGCCGGATCTTGGCTGCCGCGCGACCGGCCGTGGGCTCAGCGGCCACCCCCTGCCCGTTACCCCCACCCGCTGGGAGCCGGGCGTCACCACCGGAGGCAGTGACGGATGAGGATGGACCGCTTTACCCAGCGCACCAGCGAGGCGATCGTCTCGGCCCAGCAGCTCGCCGAGTCGGAGGGCCATTCCCAGCTCGAGGTCGCGCACCTCCTCCTCGTCCTGGTGGATCAGCCCGATGGCGTGGTGCCGGCGGTCCTGTCTCGCATGGGCGTGGCTCCGACGAGCGTTGCCGCTGCCCTGCGCGCCGAGCTCGCCAAGCTCCCCACGGTCAGCGGGACCGCCCAGCAGCTCCAGCTCTCCAACGAGGCGCGGCGCGTGCTGACCGATGCCCACGCGATCGCCGAGCGCATGCGCGACGAATACGTCTCGACCGAGCACCTGCTGCTCGCCGCGCTCGAGGCGGGAGACAGCGCCGGGGCAGCCGCGTGGCGCGCCGCCGGCGTCGATGCGGCCCGGGTGCTCGAGACACTGACCCAGATCAGAGGAAACCAGCGCGTGACGAATGACACCCCGGAGGCGACCTACGAGGCCCTCGAGAAATATGGACGCGACCTGACCGATGCGGCCCGCAAGGGCATCCTCGACCCGGTCATCGGCCGTGACGAGGAGATTCGTCGCGTGATCCAGGTCCTCAGCCGGCGGACGAAGAACAACCCGGTGCTCATCGGCGAGCCCGGCGTCGGCAAGACGGCCATCGCCGAGGGCCTGGCCCAGCGCATCGTGCGCGGCGACGTTCCGGACGGCCTCCGCGATCGGCGAGTCGTGGCGCTCGATCTCGGCGCGCTCATCGCCGGCGCGAAGTACCGCGGCGAGTTCGAGGAGCGGCTGAAGGCCGTGCTGAAGGAGGTCACCGACTCCGACGGCACGATCATCCTGTTCATCGACGAGCTGCACACCGTGGTCGGCGCCGGCGCCTCGGAGGGCGCCATGGATGCCTCGAACCTCCTGAAGCCGATGCTGGCCCGGGGTGAGCTCCACGCCATCGGCGCAACCACCCTGGACGAGTACCGCAAGCACATCGAGAAGGACGCTGCGCTCGAGCGGCGCTTCCAGCCGATCATCGTGGACCAGCCCGGCGTCGAGGACACGATCAGCATCCTCCGCGGCCTGCGCGAGCGATACGAAGTCCACCATGGCGTCCGGATCACCGACTCGGCACTGGTCGCTGCCGCCGTGCTCAGCAACCGCTACATCACCGAGCGCTTCCTGCCCGACAAGGCGATCGACCTCGTCGACGAGTCCGCCTCGCGACTGCGGATGGAGATGGACTCGATGCCCGCGGAGCTGGACGAGATCGAGCGTCGACGAATGCAGCTCGAGATCGAGCGCGAAGCGCTGCGCAAGGAGAAGGACGACGCATCGAAGTCGCGTCTCGAGACGCTGGAGCGCGAGCTGGCCGACCTGCGCGAGCGGGGCGACGGCATGAAGTCCCAGTGGGAGCGCGAGAAGGAGATCGTGGCCGGCATCCGCACCACGCGCGAGGAGCAGGAGCGCCTCGGTCCCGAGATCGAGGCCGCCGAGCGCGCCGCCGACTATGCCCGCGCCGCGGAGCTGAAGTACGGCCGCGTGGCCGAGCTCGAGAAGCAGCTGGCCGAGCAGGAGGGGCAGCTCCATGACCTCAAGGCATCCGGATCGACCCTGCTGAAGGAGGAGGTCGACGCGGACGACATCGCGCAGGTCGTGGCGCGCTGGACCGGCATCCCGGTCAGCCGGCTGATGGAGGGCGAGACGGAGAAGCTGCTCCACATGGAGGATCGGCTGCACGCCCGTCTCATCGGCCAGGAGGAGGCCGTCACGGCCGTCTCGGATGCCATCCGGCGGGCGCGCGCCGGCCTCAAGGACCCGAAGCGGCCCATCGGCTCGTTCATCTTCCTCGGCCCGACCGGCGTCGGGAAAACGGAGCTGGCCCGCGCGTTGGCCGAGTTCCTGTTCGACGACGAGCAGGCGCTGGTCCGCATCGACATGAGCGAGTACATGGAGAAGTTCTCGACCTCGCGCCTCGTCGGAGCGCCGCCCGGATACGTCGGCTACGACGAGGGCGGCCAGCTGACCGAGGCCGTCCGTCGCCGGCCCTACCAGGTCGTGCTGTTCGACGAGATCGAGAAGGCCCACCCCGACGTGTTCAACGTCCTGCTCCAGCTGCTGGACGACGGCCGCCTGACCGACTCGCAGGGCCGGACCGTGGACTTCAAGAACACCGTGATCATCATGACCAGCAACATCGGCTCGACGACGCTGATCGAGGCCGGCGAGGCCGGGCCCGATGCGTTCGAGGGCGCCGCCGAGAGCGTCCGACGCCAGCTGCGGGACCACTTCCGCCCCGAGTTCCTGAACCGGGTGGACGAGATCATCGTCTTCCGCCCGCTCGACGAGGCCCAGCTGCGCGAGATCGTCGGGCTGCTGGTGGCCAACGTCGAGCGGCGCCTGGTCGATGTCGGCGTGAAGCTCGACGTCACCGATGACGCGCTGACGTTCCTGGCCCGCGAGGGCTACGACCCGGTCTACGGCGCCCGACCGCTTCGTCGTGCCATCCAGCGCGAGCTGGAGAATCCGCTCGCCCGGCGCATCCTCGCCGGGGAGTTCGGCGACGGCCAGGTCGTGAGGATCGATGCCGCGGATGGCGCGCTGAGCTTCAACGGGTCCGCCGAGACGCGCGCCCCGCGTCCGACCGCCGCGCCGAGGAGCTCGTCGTCCACCGTCCACTGAACGCGGAGTTCGATATCGCCACAGCGCCGCGCCCCGTGCCGCCGACCGAATAGCGGGCGAGCAACCGCTCGGCGGTGCGCAAACGCAACCCTATCGGCGGCCCATGACGACGCCCGAGGGCACGAGAGGGTACGATTCGGGGGCTCACCCCGGCGCACGCGGTCGCGTCGCGCCCAACCCGCGGCAAGGAGATCTCTGTGACCCGATCCCCCACCCTTCGACGCCTTGCGGCGCTGGGAACCGCCATGGCACTGCTCGTGACCATGGCCGTACCGGCCGCCATCGCCAAGAACCCGAAGCCCCCGGTCGACATCCAGATCCTGGGCCTCAACGACTTCCACGGCCAGCTCGAGGCCGTGCCGCCGACTTCCACGTCCGGAGCCCGCATCGGCTCCCTGCAGGGAACCTTCCCGAACCAGACCTGCATCCCCGGCGGGACGCCGAACTGTGTGCCGGCCGGCGGAGTCGAGTACCTGGCGACGCACGTCGAGAACCTCCGTGCGACGAACCCGAACACGGTCTTCGTCTCGGCCGGTGACCTCATCGGCGCCACGCCGCTCCTGTCGGCGCTCTTCCACGACGAGCCGACCATCGAGGCGTTCAACCTCATGGGCCTCGACTACAACGGGGTCGGCAACCACGAGTTCGACGAGGGCATCTCGGAGCTGCTGCGCGTCGCCTACGGTGACAACAACTCCAAGGGCTACAAGCCCGCGCGCAAGGACGGCTGCCATCCGGT
>JBPCOK010000086.1:0-11112 GCA_051000335.1 Candidatus Limnocylindria bacterium
CCGCCCGTACCAGGATCCGCGCGTCACGCGCATCGTCAACGACGGCCGCGCATACCTCCGCAGCACGGACGCCCGCTACGACCTGGTCGTCTTCGCCCTGCCCGACTCGCTGACCCTCGTCTCCACCACGGCGAATGTCCGGCTCGAGTCCTTCCTCTTCACCGAGGAGGCGTTCGCGTCGGTGCGCGACCACCTGACCGACGACGGCGTGTTCGTGCTCTACAACTACTACCGCGAGGAATGGCTGATCGCGAAGCTGGCGGCGATGGTGGAGGAGGCGTTCGGTGCGCCGCCGCTTCTCCAGACCTATGACCATCGCAAGGCGGCCATCGCGGCCGGCCCCGCCGTTACGGCACTCGGTGGTGGTCCACCGCCCGGCGATTCGGTCGACCCCGTGCCCGATGTGGGCGAACCCACGCCGCGGCCGGCCACCGACGACTGGCCGTTCCTGTACCTGCGGACGCACTTCGTGGCCGGGTATTACCTGCTGGCGCTTGGGTTGATCCTGGCCGGCGCCGCGGCCGCCGTCGACGTCGGCGCTCGAGCGACCGGCACCGGCATCCGCCGCTTCAGCCCGCACTTCTTCGTGCTCGGCGTGGCGTTCCTGCTGCTGGAGACCCGCAGCCTGGTCAGCTTCTCGCTCCTCTTCGGCACGACCTGGCTCGTCAACGCCCTCGCCTTCTTCGCCATCCTCGCGAGCGTCCTGCTGGCCATATTGATCAACGCGCGCTGGCCGATACGCCGCCCATGGCCGTTGTACGTGGGGCTGTTCGTGGCGCTCGGGCTCGCCTTCCTCCTCCCGCCCGAATCCCTCCTCTTCGAGCCGGCCTGGCTGCGCTACGTCGTGGCCGCCGCGCTGGCATTCGCGCCCGTCTTCTTCGCCAACCTCGTGTTCAGCTACTCGTTCCGCGACACGCGCACGGCGGACATGGCATTCGCGAGCAACCTGCTCGGCGCGATGGTCGGCGGTGCGCTGGAGTACGTCGCGCTCATCACGGGCTACCAGGCGCTGCTCATCGTGGTCGCGCTGCTCTACGCAGCCGCCTACCTGTTCGCCACGCGGCTGCGCGTCCTGGCCGACCGCGAGCTCGCCGAGGGCGACGAAGACCAGACTCCGGAACCACACGCACCCTCGCCGCAGCCACTGCCGCCCGAGCCGGCGTAGCGCACGCGCATCGGGGGAACGAATCGACCATCGCCGCGCGCCATGGAGAGCGGATGGGCAGTGCGAGATCATCGAGCGTCGCGGCTGTCGTTCTGGCGGTCATCGCCGCGATCTCCTGCGCTGCGCCGGTGACCACGGATCCCTCGTCTCTCCCGGCCATGACGCCCGGACCCGCCGCAACCCCCGCCGCAACGTCGACCGGCCGGACCTCCACGCCGCCGGTCACATCCACCGCGGGACCCGCGCCCTCGTCGCTCGATGATCTGGTCGAACGTACATGCGAAGCCGATCTCGCCTCATCGCCCCCGGGCGCAGCGGACCCGTCGACCGTCGATGACTGGCGGGGCGCGTGTCGCGAGACGATGTTGG
This sequence comes from Candidatus Limnocylindria bacterium, assembly GCA_051000335.1. Lineage (GTDB taxonomy): Bacteria > Chloroflexota > Limnocylindria > QHBO01 > QHBO01 > JACDBZ01. The sequence goes on from JBPCOK010000086.1 coordinate 1,535, forward strand.
TGGGACTCGAGACCCTCGGCGTCGATCCATCCCAGGTCGGGTCGGTGGCGTGGGGAGTCGTCGGGGAGCCAGCTTCGAGCCCCGACCCCTGCACGGTCGCGGCCGTGGTGTACGTGCACGCCGGCCTCGATGGATACCCGGTGCCGCGTCGGGTCGCGGTCACTCCGGGTGATCAGTGCCTCGGGCGGCCCGCAGCGATCGGGGCACCGCCTACCCAGTCGGGGCCTTCCATCTCCGAGACCATCGTGTTCAGCTGGCCGCCAGGGAACACCATCGAGCCGAGTCGAGGCTGGCGACTGCTGAGGGACCTTGATGGTGGTGAGCCGTTCGCGATCCGCCTCGGTCGGGATCACACAGAGATCCCAGCGGTCTGGCGGACCGTCACCGGAGGCGAGGGCGTACCACCGATCGACCCGATCGGCGAGATCCTCGTGGCCTATCAGATCCAGCTGTCCGGGAGCTGTGACGACATCGCATTCGAAGGCATCGAGATCAACAACGAACGCACCGTTGCGAGCGGGCGGTTCGCGATCACCCAGAGCGCCCCGACGTGTCCCGCGAACCCGCGAACGGAGACCTTCCTTGTCGCCGTCGACCGCTGGCTGTTCCCCGACGCGGTCATCACGTTCAGGCTTCAGGAAGCCACCGTGACCTGTGACGGATGCGACCCGAACCTCCAGACCGCCAAGCTCGACCTGTCGCGCGGCTACCGCCTGGTGTGCCGGGTCGACCACGATGAATGCCAGACGCGCGCCGATGGCGTCGAGCGGATCGTGGAGCGGGACGGGAGGAAGCTGGCCGAGTTGAGCTCGGTGAACATCGGCTACTGGTGCTCGTACGACGCGGTCTTCCTGGACGGCCGGGGGTTCGGCGCGGACTGCTGATCCCGTTTCCCGTGCTAGGGTCGCGCGTCGGTCGGCGCGAACGGGTCGGAGTCAGAGGCGACAGATGGGGTTCGGTCCGCGGGGGATGCGTGGGGGGTTCATGGGTGGCGGGCCGGAAGAGGTGCCGCCGGTCCCGCGCGAGCGCCGCGGCTCGACCATCAGGCGCATCGCCGCCTTCTTCCGGCCCTACCGCGGCCAGGTCGCTCTCGTACTGCTCACGATCGTCGTCACCAGCCTCCTGGGGATCATCAACCCGTATCTCCTGAAGCTGCTCATCGACGACGCCATCCCCCAGCGCGACTTCGGGCTGCTCAACCTCTACGTCGGGCTGATGATCGTCGTGCCCATCGTCAGCGGCCTGATCGGGGTCGGGCAGTCGTACCTCAACAACGTCATCGGCCAGCACGTGATGCAGGACCTGCGCAACGCGCTGTACGCGCATCTCCAGCGCATGCCGCTGCGCTTCTTCACCGAGACGCGGACGGGCGAGATCCAGAGCCGGCTGGCGAACGACGTGGGGGGCATCCAGTCGGTCGTCACCGAGACCGCCAGCACCGTGGTGAGCAATCTGGTCATCGTCATCAGCACGGTCGCCGCGATGCTCATCCTCGACTGGCGGCTGACAGCGCTATCGCTGGGCATGACGCCATTCTTCCTGTACCTCACCTACCGGGTCGGCAAGGTCCGCCGGCGGATCAGCACGGAGACCCAGGAGCGGCTGGCCGACATCACCGCCATCACCGAGGAGACGGTCAGCGTCAGCGGGATGCTCCTGACCAAGACCTTCGGGCGCCAGCGGGCGGCGATCGACCGGTTCCGCGAGGCGAACGCCAAGCTCGCCGTGCTCCAGATCCGCCAGAGCATGGTCGGACGCTGGTTCTTCATGATCGTGGGGACGATCTTCAGCATCACCCCGGGCTTCGTGTACTACCTGGCCGGCGTGTTGCTGATCGGCGGCGATCCGACCGCGCCGACGATCGGCGATATCGTGGCTTTTACCACCCTCCAGAGCCGGCTCTTCTTCCCGCTCGGCCAGCTGCTCAACGTCCAGGTCGAGATCCAGGGCGCCCTCGCGCTGTTCGATCGCATCTTCGAGTATCTCGAGATGGATCACGAGATCACCGATGCCGCCGATGCGGTGGAGCTGTCACCGACGTCGATGCGCGGCGGGGTGAGCTTCGAGAATGTCTCGTTCCGCTATCCGGTTGCCGAGGCGCAGGTGGCGGCCGCGTCGGAGACGGCCGAGGCCGAGGCGGAGGGTCGTGCCGTCCCGACCACCGTCCAGCCGTTCGCGCTGACCGACATCACGTTCAATGCCGAGCCCGGGCAGCTCGTTGCCCTGGTTGGTCCGTCGGGGAGCGGCAAGACGACCTCCACGTACCTCATTCCACGCCTCTACGACGTGGACCGCGGCTCGGTGAGCATCGATGGGGTCGACGTGCGCGGAGCGACCCTGGCGTCCCTGGGCCAGGTCATCGGCTTCGTCACCCAGGAGACGTACCTGTTCCATGACACGGTGCTCGCGAACCTGCAGTACGCCAAGCCCGATGCGACGATGGCCGAGATCGAGGCCGCCGCTCGCGCGGCCGCGATCCACGACCGCATCGCCGAGCTGCCCAATGCCTACGAGACGGTGGTCGGGGAGCGCGGGTACAAGCTGTCGGGCGGCGAGAAGCAGCGCGTGGCCATCGCGCGCGTCCTCCTGAAGGACCCACGAGTCCTCATCCTGGACGAGGCCACCTCGGCGCTCGACACGGTGAGCGAACGGCTCATCCAGTCCGCGCTCCAGACGCTCATGGAGGGCCGGACCACGATCGCGATCGCGCACCGGCTGTCCACGATCCTCCGCGCGGATCTCATCCTCGTCATGTCGCGAGGTCGGATCGTCGAGCGCGGAACGCACGCCGAGCTCATCCGGCAGGAGGGCCTGTACGCCAAGCTGTCGGCGGAGCAGTTCGGCGCCGAGCGGCGATAGCGGCTGTGCCGCACCCGGGCGGCTGCAGCGGAACGGATCATCAACCCGGAGACGCCCTGCCGGGTGCGAGGGATCGATGCGCCTCGAACCGCGGCCGTCTCCTTCGGGTGGCTATTGCTCGAGAACGGTCTTGAGGTTCTCCGCGAAGCGGATCTGGCGCTTGCGAGCCACGCCGGCGGCGCGGAGGATCGGCTCCAGAACGCGGAACACACCGCTGGGTGGAATGTCGATATGCCTGGTGTAGCGGGTTCCGCTACCTGCACGCTCGAAACGATGCGTCAGGATCGGCTTCAGCGGGCCCCGACGTGCCGTGAGCTCGATGCATCGGTTCGGCTCGAAGACGGTCACTTCGGCTTCGTATTCGCTGCGTCCCATGAAGTCGATCACCCAGACGACCGAGCTGCCGAGCTGGATCGGCTGGTCTGGCCCCGGACGCACGACCTCGACGACATCGGTGTGCCACTTCGGCTCGTTCGACTGATCGGCGACGAAGGCGAAGACGTCCTCGATCGGCCGATCGATCTCGACGGAATGCTCTGCCCGAATCATCGGTTCCTCCTCGCGGGTGCACTTTACACAGTGTCTACCAAGCATACGTGCTAGATTTACGCCATGTCAAGTGATGCCGCGGCCTACGGGACGGCCGAAACACGGGAGAAGATCCTGCGGGCAACGTGGGAGCTGCTCGAGGCGGGGGGATCGATCAGCATGGTCGATGCCGCGGCTCGCGCGGGCGTGTCCCGGCAGGCCATTTATCTGCATTTCGGCGATCGCGCGGGTCTGCTGGTCGCGCTCGTGGACTTCATCGACTTCAGCCTCGGCGCGGTCGACCTGCGCGCAAGGCTGTACGACGCCCCGACCGGGATCGAGGCACTGCATCGGTACATCGAGACGATGAGCTGGTATACCGCCAGGATCGACCGCGTCACCGAGGTGCTCGAGGGCGGCAAACGGACGGATCCCGCGCTTGCTGCGGCGTGGCGCAATCGCATGGACCGCCGCCGGGAGCACCTCCATGCGATTCTCGGCCGGATTCGGACCGAGGGTCATCTTGCCGGTGGCTGGTCCGTCGATGAGGCCGTCGCCCTCGTTCACGCGATCACGATGCCCGCTCCCTGGCGCGAGCTCATGCGGGAGATCGGCTGGACGGCCGAGCAGTACACCGCAAACGTGACGAGGCTGGTCGGCCGGTCGATCCTCGCCGCGGATTCGCCCGAACCGGGTTGACGCTGCGGCTGTGCTTGGCACCATGGTTGACATGGTGTAAACTAGGCGTCACGAGGGAATGGAGGCCGTCGAGTGGCAGGGCCATTGATCTACCTGGGGACCCACGGCATCAAGGAAGGCAGGATGGACGACGCCCTCGCCGCGAGCCAGGATCTCGTGGCGTTCCTCGAACTGGAGCATCCGAGGCTGCTTCAGTTCGAGGTCTACCTCGACGGACGGGCGGGCGAGATGCGCGTGATCCACGTGCACCCTGACGAACAGTCGCTGGTGGATCACCTGCGCTTGGCCGGTCCGCGGATCGCCGCCGCCTACGAGTTCCTTGAAGGCACGAAGCAGATCGAGATCTTCGGCAATCCCAGCCAACCGCTCGTCGAGCAGATCCAGAAGATGGGCGTGGGCGCGCCGGTGACGTTCCGCGTGCCCGACGCCGGATTCAGCCGGCTCGACGGTCCTTCTGCCTAGGCTGGGATCGAGTGGCGGCTTCGGCGCAGGTGAGTGGTCCATGGGCACCCGCCGGGGTGCCAGGGCGGGCAGGGCCCCGGGCATCGGAGCCGCTCGCCGGGACGGTGCGAGCGTGGGAGACTGAACGCATGCCCAACCGCCTGATCGACGAGACGAGCCCGTATCTCCTCCAGCACGCCCACAATCCGGTCGACTGGCATCCCTGGGGGCCGGCGGCGCTCGAGAAGGCACGGGTCGAGGACCGGCCGATCTTCCTGTCCATCGGCTATTCGGCGTGCCACTGGTGCCACGTGATGGAGCGCGAGAGCTTCGAGAACCCCGAGATCGCCGGGCTGATGAACGAGCGATTCGTGAGCATCAAGGTGGATCGCGAGGAGCGCCCGGACCTGGACGACGTGTATATGGCCGCGGTGCAGGCGATGACCGGGTCCGGTGGCTGGCCGATGAGCGTCTTTTTGACCCCCGATCTCAAGCCGTTCTTCGGCGGCACGTACTTTCCGCCCGAGGACCGGCACGGCATGGCCGGATTCCCACGCGTGCTCGCGGCGGTCGCCGATGCGTATGCGACCCGCCGATCCGAGGTCGAGCAGCAGGCCGGGGCATTGGCGAGCCATCTCCAGGCGCAGCTTGCCGTCCCGGGCGGCGACCGGGACCCCGAACGCCGGCAGCTCGAGGCGGCTGCCGCGCAGATCACATCGACGTTCGACACGGCCAACGGAGGCTTCGGCGGCGCGCCGAAGTTTCCCGCGCCGATGACGCTCGAGTTCCTGCTTCGTTCCTGGCGCCGGTCGGGCGATGCTGCCGTCCTGTCGATGGTGACCCGCACGCTCGACGCCATGGCCGATGGCGGAATCCACGACCAGATCGGCGGGGGATTCGCGCGCTACAGCACCGACGTCCGGTGGCTCGTGCCACATTTCGAGAAGATGCTGTACGACAACGCCCTTCTGGCCCACGCTTATCTCGAGGGATATCGCGCCACCGGAGTCGAGCGATACGCCGGCGTCGCCCGGTCCACGCTCGACTTCATGCTCGCCGAGCTGCGAGCATCCGATGGGGGTTTCGCCTCCGCACTCGATGCCGACAGCGAGGGCGTCGAAGGCCGGTTCTACGTCTGGGATCACGACGAGTTCCTGGCCGTGCTCGCCGATGCAGGCCTCGATCCGGGTGAGCAACGTGCGGTGGCCGCGCATTGGGGCGTGGTCGACGGCGGCAACTGGGATGGCGTGAACATCCTGCATCGGCCGCGACCCTCGGACGCGTCCGATGACCTCGTGGCGCGCGGCCGTCAGGCCCTGCTCGCTCACCGCGGCACGCGGACCCGACCCGGCCGCGATGACAAACAGCTGGCGGCCTGGAATGGCTACGCGCTGCGCGCCATGGCGCGGGCGAGCCTCGTGCTCGGCGAGCCGCGCTATGCGGAGGCAACCCTCTCACTCATCGAATTCACCCGCCAGCACCTGCTGCGCGCGGATGGCCGCGTGTGGCGCACCGTTCGCGACGGGCGCGCCCACACACCGGGGTTCAGCGAGGACCATCTCTCGCTCGCCGATGGCCTGCTCGAGGCGCATGCCGCACTGGGAGACCCGACATCGCTGCTCATGGGCCGGGACCTGGCCGAGGTCGCGGTGGTGGACTTCTGGGATGAAGCATCGGGCACGTTCGGCGATACGTCGCACGAGCACGACCGAACGGTGGCCCAGCCTCGTGGCCTGATCGACAACGCCACCCCATCGGCCAACAGCATCGGAGCCGACGTCCTGCAGCGGCTTGCGCTGCTGACGGGCGACGAGACCATGGGGCGACGGGCCCAGTCCATCCTGCGGGCGGTGGCGCCGGCGCTCGATCGCCAGCCGAGCGCGTTCGGCCGCATGCTGTGCGCCGCCGACCGGCAGCTCGGGGAGCAGCTCGACGTGGTCGTCGCGGGCGAGCCCGCCGCCCCGGCGGCGGGCAACCTCCGAGCGGCCGCAGCACGTCCGTTCGTACCCGACCTTGTGCTGACCTCGGTGAACGCCGGTGATCCGCAGGCGTCGTGGCCGCTGTATGACGGCAAGGTCCCACGCGGCGCCGCTTCGACCGCCTACGCCTGCCGCGGCTACGCGTGCGACGAGCCGACCTCCGACCACGAACACCTCGAGGCGCAGGTCCGTCGGCTGGGCTCCGTTCAGGGTTAGCCGGCCAGGAAGGTGAGCTGGACGCGCCGGCGCGGATTATCGCCGTTCGGGTCCAGCAACGCGATCGACTGCCACGTGCCGAACGTCATCGTGCCGTCGACGACCGGCACGGTCAGGGATGGCGACGCCAGGAGGGGGATGACGTGATCCGCCCCGTGACCCGGCGAACCGTGACGATGGCGCCAGCGGTCATCGCGAGGCAGCAGGTCGGTCATTGCGGCCAGGAGGTCGACATCGGACCCCGCACCCAGCTCGACGACCACCAGCCCGGCGGTGGCGTGCGGGACGAACACGGTGAGCAGGCCGTCGCCGCCATCGGCAATGTCGGCCAGGAAGGCCACGCAGGCAGGGGTGAGGTCGACCAGGGCTGGCGACCTCCCGCTCTCAACCTCGATCTCGCGACGTTCCATGGCTCAGGGCGCGGCGTAGCTGTGCTCGCCGATGAAGAACAGCCCGGCGCCGATGTACGTGAAGAGCACGCCGGCGAAGCCGAGCACGATGAGCCACGGCGCCCAGCGTTCCCAATGGTCACGGCGACCGGCGACGTGCAGGTACGCCCCGAACACGAGCCACGTGGCCGCCGCCGCCAGCTCCTTCGGATCGTTGCTCCAGTAGGAACGCCAGGCGAGGTTGGCCCATACCGAGCCGAGGACGATGGCGATGGTGAGGATGGGGAACGCGACCAGGACCGCGCGGTGCCCCAGCGCGCGAGCGTCGGCGGCCGACGGGAGGAGCGGAATTCGATCGCCGGTCCGCTGCTGGACGATCTCGCCTGCCGCGGCCACGAACGCCACGCCGCTGACCGCGTAGGCCAGCGCCGCCGCTCCCACGTGAACGGTGAGCAGCAGCGGCTGCTGGAGCGCCGGCACGAGCGGATCGACCCGATCGTCGAGGCCCAGGGCGAAGGCCACGATACCGGCGGCGAGGAGCGCCGTGACCGGCGCCAGGCCGCCGATCGGATGCGCGCGGCCCAGGACCAGATGCGAGGCCACGATCGCCGTGGCGAAGGCCAGGCTGAACTCGTGGAGATTCGACCACGGCGCATGGCCGATGGTGACGGCGCGGATGACGAGCGCGGCAACGAGAAGCAGCAGCGCGCCCACGAGGAGGCCCGACGAGGTTCGACGCAGGGCATGGGAGGCGACCGAACCCTGGCTCCCGGCTCCGCTGGCGAGGGCCGGCTCCCGGGCGACCCCCAGCAGGATCGCGCCGAGTCCTGACGCGCCCGACGCGAGCAGTGATGCGAGGGCGCCGATGACCAACAGCGAGCCGAAGCCGCTCATGTTCCCCTCCGATCCCGTGGGGCGATCAGCTCAGGAGGGCGGTGTCCGCGACACCGGTTCGCGTACCGCATCGATAGCAGGACGCGTCGCCGGCCGAGAGGGTTGCGCCGCAGTTCTGGCAGTCCAGCGTCAGGTCCCGCTCGCACTGCGTGCAGAATCGCGCCCCCGAGGGGTACTGGAGCCGATCGAACGCACAGTAGGGAACCCCGCGCGGCATCTCGTCCGCCTGGCTGCCGGATGGCAGTGCCACGGCTGGCTCTCCGGTGCTGCGCTCGGCGATGCCCACCTGGCTCACGCGCAGGTAGCCGATCACGAGCCACAGCACATAGAGGGCGAGCAGGCCGAGCAGCACGAGTGGAAAGAAGAACCCGAGGCGGTTGCCCCAGTCGGTGGCGAGCCAGTCGGTGATGTCGCGGATCAGGTCCATGGCGGGCCGATTCTAGCATCGGCTACACTCCGCCGAACACGCCAGCGAACAGCCGATGCAACGACCACGCCTCGATCCCCGCGCGCCGCTGACCGAGCTTCACGTGCACCTCGGAGCCGCGGTCACCCCGGCGATCATGTGGGGCATCGCGCACGCCCAAGGCATCCGGCTTCCGACCAAGGACTTCTGGGCGTTCCGGGACCTGATCACCGTCGGCCGACGGCGTCGCAGCTTCGACGCGTATCTCGACCTGTTCCATTGGACCGAGCTCATCCAATCCAGCCCGACCGCCGTGGAGCGCAGCGTCTACGAGTGCATCGGCGGTGCCTATCGCAAGAACAACGTCACGGGGCTCGAGCTTCGCTTCAACCCGATGAAGCGCAACCGCGGCGGCGAGCAGGACCTGGATCACATCATCGCGGCCGCCGTCCGCGGCATGGATCGGGCCATCCTGGAGTATCCGCAGGTCCGCGCCGGCCTCGTCTTCTGCCTCGACCGCTCGTTCGCGCCGGCGCTCAACGAGATCATCGCCTCGAAGGCGATCAGCTGGCGCAGCCGGGGGGTGATCGGCATCGACATCGCGGGACCGGTCACCGAGGCCTTTCGCTTCGCGGACTACACCGAGATCTTCGCGGAGTGCCGCCGCGCCGGGCTCGGGCTAACCGTCCATGCCGGTGAGACCGGGGGCGCGGAGGAGGTGCGCGACGCCCTCGAGGCGCTCGAGCCGGACCGCATCGGCCACGGCGTGCGCAGCGCCGAGGATCCTCGCGTGCTCGCCATGCTCCGTGAGCGTGGGACCGTGCTCGAGGTCTGCCCGAGCTCGAACCTCAACACGCGGGTTCTCGGGAGCATCGGCGAGGTGCGTCGGGTCGTCCGCTCGCTGGTTGAGGCCGACGTCCGCTTCACGATCAGCACCGACGGTCCGGAGATGCTGCGAACATACCTTCGTGACGAGCTGAACCTCCTGCTCCGCCATGACATCCTGGACATGGACGGGGTCGCTCGCGTGGTCCAGATCGGGGAGGAGGCGAGCTTCCTGGACCGCGCTCCGACCATCGAAACGTCGGTCTCTTCGCGCGCGCCAATCCCCGTCGAGGCGGGCCGCTAGGCCCGTATACTGCCGGCCGTGTCATCCATCTGGCGACC
>JBPCOK010000156.1:0-8895 GCA_051000335.1 Candidatus Limnocylindria bacterium
CCTCGCCGTCGCGCCTCGACTCGGTCGCTTTTTGTGGCACGTCAACCCTCTTTCAGCCGTTTTCTCACAGCGTACTGACCGGGAGGTGCTGTCACTTCAGTGACCGGGAGGTGCTGTCATGTGGCCCCAATCACGTTGTCGCCCGTACCGGCGCGGAGCACGCCGCCGGCTGCCTGACGCCCACGGGGATGGCGTTGGGTCCGATCGAACTCGCCGCGCCGACGGTCGTCGGTCCGTGCGCCAATCTGACGTGCCTCGTGACGCGGGACGCCGGTCCAGTCGGTCAGAGCGCCACGGAGGATGGTGGATCGAGCCCTGCTTCATAGCAGGACGAGGCCGTTCCCTCGCGGGGCGTGTCCGCTCCGCAAGTCCGCCAGGACGGACCGTGCTCCGACCGGAAACGCCGAGTGCAGGGTCGCCGCGCCTTCCTCTGCAGCACGCCGATTGGTGCGGGTATTCGCCAGCACCAGGATCATGCAGTCGAGCCCCGCAGCCTGTTGTTTGAGCATGATCGGCCGAGTCTGGGCCTGGGCATCCACGAGGCGAGTCACCGCCTCGATCCCGACCCGATGCGGTGGGTTGAACAGCACGGCGTCGATGGCCCGCTGATCACGCGGGTCGTCGGTCACCGGCACCTCGCTTCGCCATCGCCATGCCGGACCGATGGACTTCTCGAGCCGTGCCAACAGTCGCACCTGGCCGATGTCTCGCAGCGGGGAGGTCGCCGGATACGTTCGAAGCGGGAGGTCGAGCCCGACCGCAGCGCAATAGCGCACCAGCTGCACCAGTCCGACGCTCCCGAGGCGACCTCCCTCGAGTGCGCCGATGAGCTGCCGCGAGCACCCGAGTGCAGCCGCGACCTGCGCGTGGGAAATGCCGCGAGCGAGCCTCGCCCGACGTGCCTCTTCGATGACGTCGAGTGACTGGCGCATCGCTCGCCGCGTCGCCTCTCCGATAGGGTCGCGCCGCGTTGTCATGTGCTGAGGATGCTGCCGCGCCGATTACTGCACGGTTACGCGCCACTTCCGCCGGCTTGGTTCGGTGGCTCGGGACGTCGCGCCACTCAGGGTAGCGTTACGACCGGTGAACTCCGATGCGTGGGGTCCGGGCGGCCCTTCCCGCACCCATTGCTCATCGGAGTGGCGTTACGACCTGCGGGAGGCGCGGCAGAGGTCAGGACGCCAATGCCGTTGGCAAACCCCTCGGTCGACCACCATCGGGAGGCGCGGCAGAGGTCACGACGCCAACCCCATTGGCAACGCCCGAGCAACGCCCGAGCAACGCCCGAGCAACGCCCGAGTGGGTCAGCCCTTCTTCTTCTTGCCCCCCGCGGCAACGGGCGCCGGGTGGTCGAGGATCTCGTCGATGGCCCGACGCGCCTGGAAGGCGGATCGATACGAGTTCTGGGATCGCGGCGCATCGGCATCGGCCTGGATGTACCAGCTTCGTTCACCGTGCACGTACGAGATCTCGTAGCCACGGTGCTCCTCGGTCGGTCGGGGGGCGTCGTTCGCAAGCATGATCGTGGCTTCGCGCGCGGTCTTCGGATTACACGTCGCGCATCGGGACTCGAGCAGTCCGTGTGCGCATCGGCGGCAGGAGGCGCAGATCTGCTCTTCGAATCCGTGGATGCATCGGTCGGTCATGGCCGCCTTTCAGGGTGGGGTCACTAGCGTACACCGAACTGGTGTGCTACATTTGGCACACGTGTTCGATTGGCGCACCGGTCTGCGCCGCGGCCTTACCTCCGTCCCGACCTCGAGTTATCACCCATCGCCCTGACCGGGCCCCGCGCGACAGATCGCTGTGGGAGGGCCATGTCAGGAGCAACTCTCCCTTGTCATTCACTGCCCTCGGGCTTCAGCCCGACCTGCTCCGCGCTGTCGCGCGTCAGGGATACCACGACCCGACTCCCGTCCAGCGGGAGGCCATCCCCCTCGTCCTGCAGGGACGCGACCTCATGGCCGGCGCCCAGACCGGCACCGGCAAGACCGCGGCCTTCGTCCTGCCGATGCTGCAGAACCTCGCCGCTCGTCCGTCCCATGGCCGGCGCGTCCGCGCGCTCATCCTGACGCCGACGCGCGAGCTCGCCATCCAGGTCGAGGAATCCGTCCGCACCTACTCCGGCGGCCGCGCCCGATCCACCGCCATCTACGGCGGCGTCGGGATCGGCGGCCAGATCGGCGCCCTGCGTCGCGGCGCCGAGATCGTCGTAGCCACGCCGGGACGCCTGCTTGACCACGCCCGCCAGGGCACGATCGACCTGCGAGGGGTCGAGATCCTCGTCCTGGACGAGGCCGATCGCATGCTGGACATGGGCTTCATCCGCGACATCCGCCAGGTCCTGGCGCTGCTCCCGGATCGACGTCAGAACCTGATGTTCAGCGCGACCTTCTCGCGCGAGATCCGCTCTCTGGCCGAGGGTCTTCTCGACCGACCGGCCTCGGTGCAGGTCACTCCCGAGAACACCGCGGTGGAGCTGGTCGACCAGATCGTCCATCCGGTGGACCGCGAGCGGAAGCGGGAGCTGCTGACGCACCTCGTGCGCACCCGCCAGATCGACCAGGCGCTCGTCTTCACCCGGACGAAGCATGGGGCGAACCGACTCGCCGAGCAGCTCACCCGCGACGGCATCGCCGCCTCGGCGATCCACGGCAACAGGTCGCAGTCGCAGCGCGTTCGCGCGCTGAACGACTTCAAGGCCGGCCGGATCCTCCTGCTCGTCGCGACCGAGGTGGCGGCGCGCGGCCTCGACATCGAGGCGCTGCCGCACGTCGTGAACTACGAGCTGCCGATGGTGCCGTCGGATTACGTCCACCGCATCGGCCGCACCGGTCGCGCCGGCATCACCGGGACCGCCGTGTCGCTCGTCTGCGTGGATGAAGCACCACTCCTGCGCGAGATCCACCGACTGCTCGGCGGCCCGATCGAGTCGCGGGTCATCGCCGGATTCGAGCCGAATCGCGAGATCCGCGCCGAGCCGATCCGTCTTCGATCCGGCCAGCGCGGCGGCCAGTCCCGCCAGCCAGCCGGGCGTCGACCCCAGGGGGGCGATCGCAATCGCGTCCGCTTCGGAAGCAACCGGAATCGACGGCCACGTCATGCGACGAACAGCTTCTCGCGCTAGGGTGCCACGGACCTCGCGGGCGCCCGGGCCGGCACGTGGGCTGCGCCCGAGATGGCCACGTCGCCGAGCGGTCGTGCACGTCGCGCCACGACCGCGGTTCCGCCGCCTCGCCGAGGATGGGTCGACGTCCGTCGGCCATCGTGCGCTCGAGTCCGCCGTTCGATCGACGGACGAGGGTCCCTTGCGCTCGCAACCATCGAGGCGTACGCTGCGCCCATCGTGATCCACGTACGGCGCAGCACCAACCGCGTGACGGGCCCGAGCGGCCCTCGCCACTGCTGTAGCTGTCTCTAGGCGGGAGGAGCTCCGCTCCCGTCTCTGCATCGGCGAAATCGGCATCTCGATCGTTTCGTCGTCACGCTGAGGCCCTTCCTCCCGTCTGCTCCCGCCCCATGTGATCGGCTGCGGCTCATGTCGCCCAACCCAGGAGCACGTTCTTGTCTGTCCAGCATCGCACCGCCCATCCCTACCGGGACACCGACGTCATCGACGCGCGTGCTCCACGGTTCAACCAGGCGACGGTCGGAATCCTGTCCCTCGTCGCCGTCCTCAGCGGCGCATGGCCCCTCCTCACGCTGCTCGCCGTTCAGCTGGGCGTCGGGCTGCGGTTCGGGCGCCGATACTGCCTGCCGTGCGTAGCGTATTTCGAGCTCGTCCAGCCCCGATTCGGCGAAGGCACGATCGAGGACTCACGCCCCCCAAAGTTCGCGAACCAGGTCGGGCTCGTCGTTCTGACCATCGCCAGCGCGGCGCACCTGGGGGCCCTCACCGGGCTCGGCAACGCGCTGGGGCTGCTCGTCGCCGGCCTTGCCCTGCTGGCCGCCGCGACCGGCTTCTGTGCGGGCTGCGAGATGTATCGGGTCCGTGCGCGCCTACGCGGCATCCGCCGTCGCGAGATCAACCGGCTGGAGCTCGCTGAGCTGGGTGAGCCGCAGGGGAGTGGCGGCATCGGCGACCTGCTGGTTGCCTTCAGCCATCCGTTGTGCACCGACTGCCGCACCGTCATCGGCGAACTGTCGTCGGGGTCGACACCCTGGGTGAGCGTCGACGTGCGGCAGCGGCCGGATCTCGCGCGCAAGTATGGCGTCGCGCTCGTGCCGACGGTCGTGCGCGTCGCGGCCGATGGTCAGGTGCTCCAGCAGGTTGCTGGCTGAGTCCTGTCGCCACGACGTGACGAAGTCAGGAACTCGCGGGTCGCTCGGGTTCGTCGCTCGTCCCGGCGCGCATCGCCTCCTCGATCTCAGCATCGGAGTCGAGATTGAGCGGCGCACCCTCCGTGCGCGGCCCCTCGGCGGGTGGCTCGCTCCAGTCGCCCTCCTCGACCTCCGCCGACGTCAGCGAAATGCGGATCTCCTTTCGCTCGGGCTGCACGTGCGCGAGGCAGGCAAGCGGGAGGTAGCGCTGCGAGGCGTTGATGAGCCCGGACTTGACGAGGATGTGCCGCTCGGTGACTTCCTCGACGGTCCCGAGGTCATCGGCATCGGCGGTCTTGACCTTCCAACCGGGTTCGACGGCATGAATGTCGTTGGTGCTCATGAGCCGTACACCCAGCAGACCGCATGCCCGCATCATTGGGTCCATGAGTCACGTCATCCGCCTCGCCGATCCCGAACGCGATGCCGAGGCCATCGCGGCGATCTACCGCGTGGCCGTCGAGCAGACGGCGGCAACGTTCGAGGATCCCCCCGACCCCGGCGGTCTTCGCCGAACGGATCCGGACCACCCTGCCGTGGACGCCATGGCTCGTGGCCGAGGAAGCCGAGAGCGACGAGCTGGTCGGCTATGCCTACGCCAGCCGGCATCGCGAACGCGCCGGGTACCGTTGGTCGGTCGACATCTCGGCCTACGTCGCTCCCGAGCACCGGAGCCGTGGAATCGGCCGCCTCCTGTACGACGGGCTCCTGCCCATCCTGCGACGCCAGGGGTTCGTGAACGTCTACGCCGGCGTGGCGCTGCCGAACGAGGCGAGCGTCGCCCTGCATCACGCCATCGGCATGCGCTGGATGTGCGTCTATGAGCACGTCGGATACAAGTTCGGATCCTGGCACGACGTCGCCTGGTACGGCATGCGGCTGGTCGATCCGCCCGATCACCCGCAGGAGCCGATCCCGCACGCCGATCTTCCGCCTGACCCGGGGTCTTGACTCTCGACCTACCCGAGGTTCCACGCTTCCGTGGACGCCGCGACGGGATGGGCCTAGGCTGCGCACTACCGTGAGCACGATTCGCTACTCCCGTTGGGACGGCAGCCAGCAGCTGCCGGCCTTCGACGCGGACGACGTGCTCGATGCGCTCTCCGACGACATCCTGGCCGAGGGGGACATGCGACGAGCGCTCCAACGCCTCATGCAGCGCGGCCTGCGCGGCACGCGCGGCGGTGACGTGCCGGGCCTGAGGAAGATCATGGAGCGGCTGCGGGCGCGGCGCCAGGCCGAGCTCGAGGGGGCGAACCTCGACGGCGTTCTAGATGACGTGAACCGGCGTCTCGAGGAGATTCTCGACACGGAACGGCAGGGGATCGGGGAGCGAGTCCGCGAGGCGGAACGGCGAGCGCTCGACGCGGCACCGGGCGAGGAGCAGGACCAGGCTCGCATGGCGGAGCAGGTGACTCGGCGCACGGCCCGTCAACGCGAGCATCGGCTCGATGCATTGCCGCCGAACCTCGCCGGCCGCCTGCACGGACTGTCGGACTACGAGTTCATGGACGATGCGGCGCGCAATGCGTTCGCCGAGCTGACCGACGAGCTGCGCAAGCAGGTGCTGCAGACGTACTTCCAGGGCCTGAAGGAAGGTGTCGAGCAGGTGACGCCCGAGGATCTCGCCGGCATCCGGGAGATGGTCCGCGACCTCAACCAACTCCTCGAGAAGCACGCCACGGGGGCCGATACGACCGACGATTTCGCCTCCTTCATGGCGAGCCACGGGCGCTATTTCCCGCCCGGCATCGGCAGCGTCGACGAGCTGATCGAGCACCTTCACCGGCAGGCATCGCAGATGGCCTCGCTGCTGAACAGCATGTCGCCCGAGATGCGCGACGAGCTGCGCTCGATGATGGGCGACCTCCTGCGCGACGATCGTTTGCAGATCGACATGGCGCGACTGGCCGGCAACCTCCAGATGGCCCGCCCGGACCTCCCGTTCGGCGAGTCCTATGACTTCGAGGGTGGTGAGCCGATGGGGTTGGCCGATGCGCTGGCGGCCATCGACCGTCAGCAGCAGTACGACGCCATGGAGGAGGCCCTGGGGGCGGCCCGCGACCCAGACGCCCTCGAGCGGGTCGACGCCGATGCCCTCCGCGACCTGGCCGGCGACGACGCGATCGACGACCTCGATCAGCTTCGTGAGCTCACCCGCGCGCTCGAGGAGGCAGGCTACCTCGAGCGCGACGGCGGACGGTTGGAGCTGACCCCGCGCGCCGCTCGAAAGCTCGGCATGCGGGCCCTGACCGACATCTTCAGCCGATTACGTCGGGAGGGCTTCGGCGGACACGCATTGCCGCGTCCCGGCCGGGGCGGGGAGCCGACCGAGGAGACGAAGCCCTACGAATTCGGCGACGCGTTCGCGGTCGACATCAACCGGACGCTGTTCAACGCCATGAGCCGAGGTGGGCCCGGCACGCCCGTCGTCATCGGGCCGCAGGACTTCGAGGTCGCGCGCTCGGAGGAGACGACGGTGAGCAGCACCGTCCTGCTGCTCGACATGAGCCGCTCAATGCTGCTGCGAGGGTGCTCATCGGCGGCAAAAAAGGTTGCGATGGCGCTGCACACCCTCATTCACACGAAGTATCCGCGGGATCGGCTGTTCGTCGTCGGATTCGCGTACTACGCGCGCCAGCTCAAGCCCGAATCGATCCCGACGCTGTCGCCGTACGAGTTCGAGTACGGCACGAATCTCCAGCATGCCCTGATCATTGCCAGGCAGCTGCTCGGCCGTTCCACCGGCGGGAACAAGGAGATCGTCGTCATCACCGATGGCGAGCCGACCGCGCATATCGACAACGGGCAGGTGGAATTCGCGTATCCCCCAACCCTGCGCACGGTGCAGTCCACGCTGCGCGAGGTGGGCCGATGCACCCGCGAAGGAATCGTCATCAACACCTTCATGCTCGAGCGATCGCGCTATCTCTCCGAGTTCGTCGACCTCATGTCCCGCATCAACCGTGGCCGGGCCTTCTACGTCGAGCCGGAGCACCTCGGGGAATACGTCCTCGTGGACTACGTGAACAAGAAGACGAAGCGCGTCGCCTGACCCTGGCGCCCGCGCCGTTCGGTTCCAGATCGGTTCATCGGCGCTCATTCCCCCGCTTGAAGTTTCCGGTCGCGCGTGCCATCACGTGCTGGGCGGCGAGCTCGGCACCCGCCGATCCGATGCGCTGCTCAAATCGGGCAGCGGCCTTGCCGCGAAGGAGCGTCACCGGTGCGCCGTGATACATGACGACGATCGTTCCATCGGCGCGGCGACTCCACGAGAACGGGTGATCCGCGAGAGGCTCGGATTCTGCCATGTGGGGTGGACGATACCCGGGCGTACGGGCAGCGGGCGATACGGGGTGTGCAAGATTCTTGCACACCCCAACCTACCGGCCGCCAATTACCGCCTCGTTATCGCCCACATACCCAACCGGCTGGCCGATGCGAGAATCAGAGCATGAAGATTGGCGTTCAACTTCCCGAGGTCGAGCGCGAGGTGCGCTGGACCGAGCTACGAGAGATGGTGAGGGTCGCCGAAGGTATCGGCCTCGATTCGATCTGGGTCGGGGACCATCTGCTCTACCGTGATCCGGGCCAGCCGGCAAAGGGACCGTGGGAGGCGTGGTCCACGTTGGCCGCCATCGCCGCGGTGACAGATCGCGTGGAGATCGGACCCCTCGTGGCAGCCACCAGCTTCCACAATCCCGCGATGCTGGCCAAGAAGGCCACCACCATTGACGAGATCAGCGGCGGGCGGTTGATTCTCGGACTCGGTGCCGGTTGGAACGAGGTCGAGTACCGAGCCTTTGGCTTTCCCTACGACCACCGGGTCAGTCGCTTCGAAGAGGCATTCACGATCATTCGCGAGCTCGTCGGCACCGGTCGCAGTGACCGGCGCGGCGCGTATTACGAGGTCGAGCATGCGGAGATCCTTCCGCGTGGACCGCGGGAGCATGGACCGCCGCTCATGGTCGGTTCGATCGGGGAGCGCATGCTCCGCATCACCCTTCCGCACGTCGCGTCATGGAACGCGTGGTACGAGTGGTTCGGCAACACCCAGGAAGGGTACCTCCCGATGCGCGATCGCATCGACGACGCGTGCCGCGCGGTGGGGCGAGATCCGAAGACGCTCGAGCGCACGTTGGCCCTCCTCGTCGGTTTCCCCGACGCCACGGGCCGAGGCCTGGCCACGGAGGAGGGCTTCGATCAGATCAGCGGTAACCCCGAGGAGCTGGCGACGACGTGGCAGGGGTTCGCCGATGCCGGCATCGGCCACGTCCAGCTCGTCCTCGACCCCATCACGGTCGACAGCATCGCCGCGCTGGAGCCGATCGTGGGCCGGGTGAGCGGCTGATACCATCGGCCGCATGAGCGTGGGCGCGAGGACCGATTCCGACCCCGATGCCGATCCGCACGCCGATCCGCACGGCGACCCGCCCACGGATCCCACGGCCATCGCGGTCGGTCGGTCCGGCAGGCTCGAGGCGGCATCCCTCGAGGCGGGCGGCGACCACGCGGTGCTGCTCCGCGAGACCGGCGCCCGAGGGCGGCATCGCGCGCTGATCACGACCGACAAGC
>JBPCOK010000120.1:0-12471 GCA_051000335.1 Candidatus Limnocylindria bacterium
ATTCTCCGTGCGTCCGGGAATCCGGCCACGCTTGGCGACCGGCCGGCCATCGATCTCCTTCAGATCGCCGGTGAAGTCGATGGGGCTCGCCTTGCTGATGTAGCTGCCGACCGCGAACGAGTCCACCGGCGCCCCGGCATCCTTGAACACGCCGATGCGGTCCACGTCGATGCCACCGGACACCACGATCTTCACGTTCGGGTGGCCGGCCTGGTCGAGCCGCGCCCGCACCTCCTTCACGAGCTCGGGCGTCACACGGCCGCGCTCCGACGGGGTGTCGAGACGCACGCCCCACAGGTGGTCCCCGAGCGCCTCGGCGACGCGCAGCGACTCCTCCGCCTCGTCCTTGAACGTGTCGACGAGCACGATCCGCGGCACCTCCGGATCGATATGGCGGTCGAATGCCTCGGCGGCGCGAACCGTGTCGCCGAAGACGAGCACGAGCGCGTGCGGCATCGTGCCGGTCGGCGACAGCCCGGCCAGGCGGGCCCCGGCCGGTGTGGATGCGCCGATGCAACCTCCGACGACGCTGGCGTAGTCCATCTGGTCGGCGACGCTCGGATGCACGTGCCGCGCGCCGAAGCCGATGACGGGAATGGGATCGGCGGCATCCACGATGCGCCGCGCGGCCGACGCCCATCCGGACCCCGAGGCGAGGATGCCGAGGAGCGCCGTCTCATACAGGCCGAAGGCCGAGTACCGAGCGTGGATGCGGAGCACGACCTCCTTCGAGCCGAAGCGATCACCGTCGTGCAGCGACTCCACGACCGGTTCGACGCTGCCGTTCGCCTCGGCAAAGATCTCCCGCAGGTAGGCCAGGGCCTCCTCGGCGCCGCACAGGACGCCTTCGCCGCGCGAGAAGATCTCCATCGTGACGACCGGATCGAGCTGCTCGGCCGCGAGGATCGCCCGTGCGCGCTCGAAGTAGATGTCTGCCGTCTCGCCGGACAGGACATCGGCGGCGGGCAGGAAGTTCGGGGATGGGCGATCGGCGGTCATGGCGCAGTGTAGGCCGCGCGACGCCGGAAGAGGATGACGGTGAGCGCCGCGAGCACGAGGACGATGAGCCCCGCGCTGATGGCGCGCACCCATCCCCCCGCCTCGGCAGAGGCGAGAATCCGTTGGGCCTCGGTGATGGCTTCGACCGAGCCCCGCAGGTCACCGTCGGCGAATCGGCCATTGGCGAGGGTGAGCTGCTGCGCGGGGTCCGGTCCGCCGAGCAGACCCAGGCGGGCAAGGACGGTCCTCGGCGCGTTCACGTCCGCGGCCGTCGCGACATACGCCTCGACGACCGCTCGCTGCGCGTCGAGCTCGCTCTGCGCCTCGGCTTCACCGCCGAAGGAGCGGAAGGCCTGCTGGAGCCGCTCCGGCGCGGAGAGGCCGGCGGCCTTCATGTCGGCAAGGAGGGCATCCCGATCGGCCAGCCAAGCGCGCGCCTCCGTGATCCGAGCGAGCGCCTCGTCGAACCGCCAGGCGACCAGCGCCGCGCGGACCGGGTCCGGGGGCCCCCAGCCGTGTGCCGACGTCACGAGGCCGTCGAACGCCGTGCGCGCCTCTCGTCGAGTGGGAAGCAGGGCCCGATCCGCCTCCGTGAACACCCGCTCCGAGAACGGCTCCGTCAGATCCATGCCGGTCACGGTCTCGAGCTGATCGAGGAACGATCGACTGGTCAGGGGTACGGAGGGCGCGGCACCGTCCGCTCCGGGCCCGATGTTGATGTCACGGTCGGCGTACGGTCCCACCGACGACGCCACGCGTGCGAGCGTCGTCCGCAGGGCGTCCCGGCCGATCGTCTCAGCCAGGTCGGCCATCAATGCCCAGGCGGCAGCGTGGCCATAGGCCTCGGCCGCCGCCGTGCCTCCCGCCGACCACGTGTCGAGCGGGAACGCGTCCTCGGCGCGCGTCTCGGCCTCGACGGTCGGGTCGTACGGGGGCTCGATGTCCAGTTCCGCCGCGACCCGGGCGGCGATCTCGCTGGCCATCCCCTCCCGGACCCAGCGTTCCTCGATGAGCGTCGGGGCGAGCCACACGTGGGCGACCTGGTGGATGGCGGTGAACGGCGGCTGGTCGAACGCGACGAGGATCTCGGTGCCGGTGCTCGATCGCTCCGCGAACCCCGAGGCGTCGGAGGACACCGTCTCGGTGACGACGAGCCCGCCGACCCGCGGATACGGCAGACCGATCTCCTCCTCGAGCAGCGGAAGCGCGCGTTCGATGACGGACAGCGTGCGCTCACCCCATGCCTCGTCATCGGCGAAGGCGCGCACCTGGAGGTCCGCCGTCCCACCGTCGAGCGGCACCGCGGCACTGAACGTGGCGTACTCGGCCGGGCGGGTCGCGGTGATCAGCGCCAACCACTGCGCCGGGTCGTCGATCGGCCCGCTCTCGAGCAGGTCGCCGGACGAGGTCAGCGGATCGCCATCGACCCGCACGTCGTAGCCGGTCGGGATCGACACGGTGACCTCGCTTGCCGTCCCGAAGCTCCACGCGGGGAAGATCACGACGGACGGCCGCACCCGCACGTCCGGGTCGGAGCCGTCGACCAAGGCGTAGTCGAGCTCGAGCTCGACGCTCTCCTCGTACCGAAGGTCGTCGCGCAGCGCGATCGTCGCGACGTTGACCGCATCCTCGACGGCGACCGTCGTCTCGAGCTCGCCATCGGCGTCGGAGGCAGTGACCTCGGTCACGCCATCGTGGACGGCCACCTTCACCTCGTCGAAGATGCTGAACTGGCCGGATGGGTCGGGCGTCGTGTTCGTGAATGCAAGATCCACCGAGACGTCCACCTCACCGTCGTCCGGACGGGCCGTGTATGACGCCGTGGTCTCGAGCGAATACTCCGCTGCGGCCGCCGGGGCCGGGGCCGCCACCACGGCCCCGAGCGTCAGTGAGAGGGCCACGAGCGCCGGAATCGCGCGGCGAGCGCTCACGACCTTCCCAGCAGGCGGGCGAGGAGTCCCCGGCGACGCGCGCGCGGAACCGGGGGCTCCCATTCCGGCAGGGACGCCGTGACCTCGGAGCGGTAGCGGTCGAGCAGGCCACGGTTCCTGGGCACGCGGTCGCTCCAGTCCGGCAGCTCGCCGCGGTCGACGATCGCGAGGGCGGTGTCCTCGAGCAGGCGATCGGCCACGATGGCGAGCCGCGAGATTCCGCGACCGAGCTCGTCTCGATCGACGGAGGACACCGGGAGCTCCGTCATGAGCATCGGTCGGTCGTCATCGGTCATGGCGAACTTCACGAACGGATAGTCGAAGTTGGCACGGAGCATCCGAGCGTATACGCGCTTCGGAATCTCCATGGCCTCCAGCCCATAGTATGCCCACAGCGAGCACCCCAACCCGGTGACCCACGCCACGGTGACCCGCAGGTCGAAGCGTCGATCACCGTCGATCACGACGTCCCGGCTGAAGGCGGCGTCGCCGGATGCCCCGGCCGCCGCCACGACCTCGAGCCCGAGATCGCCGAGCCAGCGGTCGATCGATGATCCTTCGCTCACGTCTCGGCGGCGCCGGCGACGATCGTCTCGCCCGACCGAACTCGCCGCCGACGTTCGAAGTCGCGCGCCGTCACCATGGGATCGATGCGGCAGTTCCGGCCGATCTCGACCCCGCGCGGCACGCGCGCCCGCTTGCCGACCAGGGTGATGCCCGCATAGAGGCGTTCGGGCTCATCACGGTTCGGACGCAGATCGTCGCCGGCGCCGACTCGGGCACCCGGCCCGATCCAGGCTTCCTTGTCGAGGATTGCGCGGTCGAGGACGGCATCGGCCTCGATCACGGCATCGAACATCACAATCGAGTCCCGAACAACGGCTCCCGCCGCCACCCGCACCCCCGGTGACAGGATGCTGTGCTCGACCGTGCCGTCGATCTCGCATCCGTGGCTGATCATCGAGCGGCTGATGCTCGCGGACGGGCCGACGCGCGCCGGCGGCCGCTCCTCGCTCTTCGTGTAGATGAGCCAGCCGAGGTCGTTGAGGTCGATGTCCGGGTCGTCGCGAAGCAGGTCCAGGCTGGCCTGCCAGTAGCTCTCGACCGTGCCGACGTCCTGCCAGTAGCCGGCGAACTCGTAGGCGAACACGTTGCGGCCGCCGTTGACCATGGCGGGCAGGATGTCGCGCCCGAAGTCGATGAGCTCGGTGCTCAGCAGATCGCGGAGCAGGGGCCAGCTGAAGACATAGACGCCCATGCTCACGAGATTGGAGGGCGGATTCGGTGGCTTCTCGATGAATGCCGTGACCCTCCCGTCCGATGCCACGTCGAGAATCCCGAACCGATGCGCCTCCTCGATCGGAACGGTGCGGACGGCGCAGGTCACATCGGCCCCCGTCGACCGATGCATCTCGAGGAACGGCCGGTAATCCATCTTGTAAACGTGGTCGCCGGCGAGGACCAGGACGAGCTCCGGATCACGATCGGCGATGAAGTCGAGGTTCTGGAGCACCGCGTCGGCGGTGCCGCGATACCAGTCGCGAGCCCTCCCGCGGCCGATGAACGGCTGGAGGAGTGCCGCGCCACCTCGGCTGCGGTCGAGATCCCAGGGACGTCCGACGCCGATGTGGTCGATGAGCGAGCGCGGCGCGTACTGCGTGAGGATCCCGACATCGGTCAGCCCGGAGTTCACCGTGTTGCTCAGGGCAAAGTCGATGATCCGGTACTTGCCGCCGAACGGCACCCCCGGCTTGGCGCGGACCTGCGACAGGATGCTGAGGCGCTCTCCCTCGCCCCCCGCGAGGATCAGCGTCAGGACGGTGCTCGACACGAGGTTGATTCTAGGCTTCGACTGGGGCTCGACGCGCCAGCACTACGGTCCCGGGCTCGGAGTCGGCTTCGGTCCACCGCCACCGCCGCCCCCGCCGCCGCCGTTGCCGGGCTTCGGCGTCGCGGATGGCTCAGCCGAGGGGGAAGTCGATGGCCTCGGTCTCGGCGCGGCGACGCGCTCGCCGCACACGGAGGGGAACCCGGACTCGCCGTACAGCGGGGCGATCGCGAACAGCACGCGATCGTCATCGGCGTAGTCGGCCGGGTCGCCGCGCGCGCCCGTCTGTCCATTGACCACTCGGTCCGCCCACGTGTCGGCTGCCTCGATCCAGTTCTCGGGCCGCGTCTGCGTGGACTGGGCGAGGTACTGCTCGAGGTCCAGACATCCCTCGGTATGCAGGTTGTCGATCGGCGGGACCGTGCCCTCGAGGAACGGGAGCGTGATCGTCGGCCCGCAGCTGTCCGTCGCCGCGAGCCCGGTCCAGCGACACACCTCAGCCGTGACAATGCCGTCCGGCTGGTCGAAGGTCGTCAGCGGCACGGGCTTCTGCCCGTTCCAGTCCCACGGGTTGTTGATGGCGAGATCCATGAACTCGTGCCACAGGAAGAGCGGCCCATCGGCGCTGAAGAGGCCGCCGGAGAACTCGTTCGACAGCGACTCCTGGTTGTTGTTGCCCATCCAGACCCCGGTCACGAGACTGCCCGGCACGTAGCCGAACCCGGAGACGTCGCGGAAGTCGTTCGTGGTCCCCGTCTTGAAGCCGGCCTGCCGGCGCTGGCCGTCCGGCGTGACGAGCTGCGCGCGCTCGCCCCACAGGAGGTTGCGCTTCGGATCGGTGTTGCCCTCGAGGATGAAATGCGGGAGATAGGCCTCGGCCGTCGTCATCGGCTGGGTGACCGTCGGTCCGTTGTCGTCGCGGGTGTAGACGACCCGGTTGTCACGGTCACGGATCTCGACGATCGTCGTCGTGGGGTTGAGCTGACCCTCCTGGGCGAAGGTGGAGTAGGCCTGCGTCATGTTCGTCAGGTTCACGGGCACCGAGCCGAGGGCGAGGGAGAGGCCCGGATCCTGGTCGAGAATGTACTCGGCGCTGGCGACGCCGAGCTTCTCGCTGAACTCGGCGGTGGTCTGCGATCCGACGAGGTACTGCATCATCACCGACGGGATGTTGAGCGAGTAGCGCAGCGAGTCCAGGGCCAGGACCGGGCCGTGCTCCTTGATGTCGGCATTCGTCGGACGATACGAGGTCTCCTCCGTCAGGCCGAACTGGGTCATGGCGTCGACGAACATCGTCGCCACCGTCGCATCGCGCGATTGGAACGCGGAGGCGTACGTGATCGGCTTGAAGGCCGACCCCGGCTGCCGGCGGCCGATCCCGGCCACGTCGAACTGGCCCTGGACCCTCGGGTCGTCACGATTGCGGTAGTCGACGCTGCCGACGTAGGCGACGATCTCCCCGGTCTCGGAGTCGATGGCCACGAGGGCCGAGTTGTTCACGTTGAAGCCGGCGAGCGTCTCGACCCACTTCGTGACGAGGCGCTTCGCCTCTTGCTGCAGGGGGAGATCCAGGGTCGTCGTGATGCGATACCCGCCGGTGAGCACCGCGAGCTCCGGGTCCGTGACGCCCGGAAGCGTCCCGAGGATGCGCTCCGCCTCCTTGCGGACCCGGAAGCTGAAGTGCGGCTCGCGCAGGATGCTCGTGAGGCGGCTGGGCTCCATCTCCGTCCAGGACGTGTTGCGCGCGATGCGTGCCTCGCCGGCGGTGATGTAGCCCTCCTCGAGCATCGCGCCGAGAACGAGGTTGCGTTGGCGGATCGCATCGGCGGCACCGGCCTCCGGATCGTCGAGATTGGAATTCGGATTCTGGTACGGATCCAGGAATGACGGCGCCTGCGGCAACGCGGCCAGGAATGCCGCCTGGGCGATCGTCATCTCGTCGAGGTTCTGCAGCCCGAAATAGTTCGCCGCGGCTGCCTTGATTCCGTACGAGCCGTTGCCGTAGTAGATGAGGTTGAGGTACGTCTCGAGGATCTTCTCCTTGCCCTGCCGTCCCGGGTAGGCGGCCGTGACTTGCATGGCGAGGATGTTCTCGCGGATCTTGTCCTCGATGGCGGTCGAATTGCTCGGCTCGGGCGGCTGGCAGACGTCCGTCTGCTCCGGGGCCTCGGCGTCCGTGGCCGGTGCGTCCGGGTCGATCTCTCCCACGCTGGCTTCGGGCGAAAGACTCGGGTCGACCTGCGTGGACTCACCCTCCTCCTGGAGGACGCGCGCATAGTCGATGACCTGTTGAGTGATCGTCGAGGCGCCCTGGACGATCTCCCCCGCCTCGAGGTTGGCGAGGGCCGCGCGGACGATGCCCTGGAAGTCGACCCCGTTGTTGTCCCAGAACGTTCGGTCCTCGCTCGCCACGGTCGCCTGCCAGATCGTATCGGGCAACGTCGCAAAGCTGACGGCCTCGCGGTTCTGGCACTCGAAGCGCGCGAGCAGCTCCTGGCCGGTCCGATCGTAGACGTAGGTCGACTGCTGCGGCTGGATGCCGTCGAGGACGTTCGGGGCTGGCAGATCGGAGGCGAAGTAGTTGTACGCCGCCAGCATGCCGCTGGTCGTCCCTACGATCGATCCCGCGAACATCAGCCCGAAGGCGCCGAGCGTGACGAGGAGGAAGGTCGCGAGGCCACGGCGCCGCCCGCCGCGACGCGTGGTGCGACGCGTCATCATCAGGTGACGACGGCGTCGCTGGAGAGCCGGATGCATCGCGCGCAGGGTACCAGCCGCACTCACCGCGGTCGAATGAGGGGCCGAGCTAGCGGACGATGCGCAGCAGTCGATCGTCGAGCATCAGGACGAGAACCGCGCCCCCCACAAGGAACGGGCCGAACGGGATGTAGGTTCGAAGGCCGACGCGCCTGGCGGCGAGCAGCACGAGGCTCGTGCCGGCCGACAGGAAGGCCGCGGCGAACAGTGCGCTGAAGATCGCGGGCCAGCCGAGCATGAAGCCGATGGGCGCGACGAGGTAGAGGTCGCCGATGGCAAGCCCGCCGCGGACCACGAGCGCGAGCGCCCCCAAGAATCCGACCGCGGCCCCGGCGCCGATCACCGCCATGAATGGATCGATGCCCGGGTTGAACGGCACGAAGGCCACGCCGACGAGGATCAGCGGATCGAGCGCGAGGTGCGGCAGCCGCCGCTGCTCGAGATCGGTGGCCGTCAGCACGAGGAGGAGGGCCAGGAGCACCAGGTACACGCCGGTCGCCCACCACGGGAGCTGCGAACGGGCGACGATCGCCGCCGCGACGAGGCCGCTGACCAGCGCCAGCAGCAGGGTTCGCCAGCCGAACGGGCGGCGGCGAGCCTCATCTGCCGGCCAGACGCTGGCAAGCCGCTCGGCCACCACACCGCCGACGGCGAAGAGCGCCCCGATTGCCACGATCGCCGGATTCACCTCGCCGCGACCTCCTGGTCCTGGTCCGGCAGACGCCCGGTGCGTGCCGTCACCGCCCATGCTACGGGTCGGATCCCAACGGGCCATAGGCCGATGGTCCGCTCTCGTCGTGCGTCGGCTGGCACGCCCAATGCGATACGCAACGCCGAAGCCGGCACGCGCCGGTCAATGCACGGGAGGACACCATCGTGGACAAGGACCGCACCGAAGGCCCCCTCAAGGAGGCCGGTGGCAAGATCAAGGAAGAGGTCGGCGACCTGACCGACAACCGTGATATGGAGGCCGAGGGGCAGGCCGACCAGGTCGAAGGCAAGGTCCAGGGCAAGTGGGGCGAGGCCAAGGACGACGTCAGGGACGCGACCGACGGCGACCGCTGACCGGATCACGAAGCCCCGGCCGCTCCGGCCGGGGCTTTGTGCTGCTCCGAGGGGTCAGTCGGAGCCGGTGAACCCCATGGCGAGGGCGACGAGCGCGGCCACGGCCGAGCCGGTCGCACCCTTCGGTCCGTAGGGCTTCTCGGCGCTCAGGTAGGCGGTCGCGGCGATGTCGACGTGCACCCAGGGCACGGTGACGAACTCCGAGAGGAAGACCGCACTCTTGATGAGCGACCCGTCGCGGCCACCGGAGTTCACGATGTCCGCGTGCGGCGTGTCGTAGCTGGCGCGGTACTCCAGGGCCAGCGGCATCTCCCAGAACCACTCCCCCGCCCGCTCGGCCGCGGCGCCGATCCGATCCCCCCACTCGCGCGGCCGCGCGAAGTACGCGCTGATGTGCTCGCCGAAGGCGATGGCCTGGGCGCCGGTCAGGGTCGCGACGTCAACGATGTGCGTCGCGCCCTGCTGCTCGGCCCACGTCATCGCATCGGCCAGGATAAGGCGTCCCTCGGCGTCGGTGTTCGTGACCTCGACCGTCATGCCGTTCATCGCCTTCACCACGTCGCCCGGCCGTTGCGCGTTGCCGTCCGGCATGTTCTCCACCATCGGTGCAACGGCCATGAGCGGCGTCTCGGGAGCCAGACGCGCCACCGTGCGGGCCGCCGCGATGACCGCGGCCGCTCCCGACTTGTCGTGCTTCATGTCGCCCATGTTCTCGGCCGGCTTGATGCTGATGCCGCCCGAGTCGAAGCAGACGCCCTTGCCCACGATCGCCAGCCGATCCCCGTCGGCGGCGGCATCCCACCCGGGGAGCTTGATCGCGATCAGGCGCGGGGGATGGGCGGCGCCCTGCCCGACGCCGATGATGAGGCCCATCCCCAGCTCCGCCATCTGCTTCTCGTCGAGGACCTCGACGGAGCATCCGTCCGCCTCGAGACGGCGCGCCTCCTCCGCCACGCGCTCGGGGAACAGGTCATTGGCCGACCGATTGGCGAGGTCGCGGCCGAAGGCGATGCCCTCGCCGATCTCCGCACCGCGGTCCAGGGCGTCCTGGGATGCCGCGCCGATGCACAGCACCTCTTCCACCGACCGTCGCATCGCGTCGGTGTCGCGCACCCGGCCGTAGACGGAGGTCGACCGGTACGTGCCGGCAACGGCGCCCGCGGCGGCCGCGGTCCACGCGTCGTCGCTCTCGTCGTCGCGGAGCCAGAGCGCCATGCGGGGCGCTGCCCGGCCGTTGAGCCGTCGCGTTGCGGCGGCCGCCATGCGACGAGCACGCCACGCTCCGCGACCGCGTCCGCCGGCATTCATCAGGAGCAGCCGATCGACCGCGAGGTCGCCGGCATCGACGAGGCTCACGGCATGCTCGAGCGGATTGAACTCTCCCCATTCGATGGCCCGCGAGATGACGCCGCCGGACGCGGCATCGAGATCGGCGAGGTCGGAGGCCATCTCCGCGTCCTCCCGGTAGATCGGCACGGCCAGGACATCGGCTTCGACAGTCGCGGGCGGGTCGAGAATCGCGCGCATGCGCATGCTCAGGCAGCTCCTCTTCAGGTCACTCGAATCGGGGCGAGTATAGGTCGGCTACCGGCAGTCGGAGATGCGGGCAGAGAACATCGTGAAGCGGCTGCCCGGAGCGACGCTCGTCCCGGCAGGCGGTTCCTGGCCGATGATTCCCTCGGGCTGCGCCGGATCCTGGGCGCACTGAACGGTCCAGTTCAGGCCCTCGGCCTGGGCAGCCGCGATGGCATCCGGTGTCGACCGGCCCACGGTCTCGGGCACGATGACCGTGCCCGGGGCCGCGCTCGACGTGCTCGCCGGCGACGGCGAGGCCGACGAGCCGCCGCCGCCAAGCTGGAAGACCTGCCCGATCACGAATGCCGCGACGATCCCCGCCACGGCCAGGACAAGCAGCGGACCGGCGAAGCGGAGGGGCGAGCCGAGCCGGCGGGTGCGACGGCCACCGCCGCGACGGGCCTGCGCTCGATCGGGCACAGGCGACCGGCGTCCCGGCGGCAGGCCCGGCGCGGCGGCCGGGGGCACATAGCCCGCGCCGGACGCCGGGCGGGAGGCCGGCGTCTCGGAGCCAGCGCCTGGGACCGAGACGACCCGGGTCTCATCGGCTTCTGGGTCGATGGACTCGAGGGCACGCCGCATGGCATCGGCGGAATGGAAGCGCGACGTCGCCGATGGGCGAAGCGCCTGGACGATCACGTCGTCCAGGCGGCCCGGTACGCCATCCACCAACGCCGATGGCGGCTGCACCGTCGCCGATCGATGGGCGGCCGAGACCTCCTCGGGCGTTCGACCCGGATATGGGACGCGACCGGTCAGGGCCTCGTATAGAACGACGCCGAGGCTGAACAGGTCGCTCGCCGGCGTCAGCGCGACGCCATGCAGCTGCTCGGGCGACATGAACTGGAGGGAGCCGATGCTCGTGTCGCCCGCCAGGCCATCGTGAGGTGGCCGGGCGATCCCGAAGTCGATGAGCTTGGCGGCACCCGGCCCGAGCATCACATTCGCCGACTTCACGTCGCAGTGCACCAGCTCACGGTCATGGACGACCCGGAGCCCCGCGAGGAGCTCAACGCCGATGCGCTGGACCTCGTCCCGCGGCAGCGGACCGCGGGACTCGATCGTCTGGCGCAGCGATCGATGGCGATCGAGCAGCTCCATCACGATGTAGTGGGCGTCGCCGTCGCTTCCCGAGTCGTAGACGTGGACGAGGCTCGGGTGCGAGAGCGACGCCGCGGCCCTGGCTTCTGCCAGGAACTGCTCCGTGAACTCCGGGTCGGACGCGTAGGGCGCCGACAGCACCTTGACGGCCACGTCTCGCTGCAGTCGCACGTCCGACGCCCGATACACGCGGGCCATACCTCCCCGTGCCACGAGGTCGTCGATCCGATACCGGTCGGCCAGCGTCCTGCCGATCATGGGATCCTCGCTCATGACGGCGACACAGCAAGGGCGCTGATCGCGGACCGCGTCTCCCCGATCGCGTCGAGCACCGTGGCAAGCCGCGACAGGGGCGCCGCCAGCAGGGCGGATCCGCCCTCTCCGAGCGCGATCCGCAGCGCGCGATCGGCCTGCGCACCGTCCGCGCCGAGCGCGGCGAACTCGTCAGCCGCCTGAGATGCGGCGGCAAAGTCACCGGCATCGACCGCGTTCACCATCGCTTCCACGGCACCGATCATCGCATCCGTCGTCTCGATCCACACCGGCAGCGTGGGCAGGTCGCTTTCCCATGCGACGACCGCGGCGTGATCGGCCCGCGCGGTGCCGACAAACTCGCGCGCCGCATCCGGCGTGCCATCGGCCAAGGCTATCAGCACCCGCTCGAGCATTGTCGGCACGTCGGACGCGCGTTGCCGGATGACGACGAAGGCCTCGACCTTTTCGACCGATGCCTGCAGCTGGCCGGCGGCCGATGCGAGCTCCCCGGCGGCCACGGGCTGGGACGGCAGGCGCCCCGCAGGGTTCCGCGCGGACTCGGCCGCCGCGAGCGCCGAGATCGCCCTTCGAGTCGCGACCACGCGCTCCTCCGCCATGAGCGCCGACCGGGCCGCCTCCTCGATCTGCGCGGTGGGCGACGTCTCCCCAGTGAGGACACGGGCCGATGCGCTACGTGCCAGGTCGAGCGCCGCCGTGACCTCCATCTCGAGCTCGGCGAGCGCCACGAGCGCGGCGTCGGAGCGTTCCATCACCAGCTCCCGGGACGCGGCTGCCACCGCCGGATCGGGCATGCGCTGTCCAAGTGCCACGGCCAGCAGGGCGGCGGTCATCGCGCCCGAAGCGAGGCTGCGGCTCCGTAGCATGGACGCGTGTACTCCTACGACGCCCTGCGCTCCCTCCCCAAGGCGGAGCGGCACCAGCACCTCGATGGTTCCATGC
>JBPCOK010000183.1:0-8346 GCA_051000335.1 Candidatus Limnocylindria bacterium
GTGCAGGGACGGCGGCATGAGCAGCAGGGTGTGCTGGTCGTAGGGGCGGAAGGTCTTCTGGAGCGGCATGATCCATTGTCCCAAGCCGCGCCGCACCGCCGCCGGCATTATCGACACAGCCTCCTAGGCCGCGATCACGGATCGGACGAGATCAGCGAGCTCGCGCTTGCCGTTTGGCCGGCAGGGGAGGAGCTCGAGCTGCTCGAGGGCCCGATCCCGATAGCGGCGCGCCTCGGACAGGGCGTGCTCGCGGGCCCCGCAGCGCTCGAGGAGCCCCAGGACCTCGGCCACCTCGGCATCGGTCATCGGCGACGGAGCCTGGGGGTCGGGACCGCGGCCGTCGGTCGCGCGGATGCCGTCCAGGTAGATCGCGTTCAGGCGATCGCGGTCGGGCGGCGCGGCGTGCTCGAGGGCCCAGACGATCGGCAGGGTCTTCTTACGCTTCCGAACGTCGCCTGCCTCCGGCTTGCCGGAGTCGCTGGAGCTCCAGAACGTGCCCTTCACGTCATCGGCCATCTGGAAGGCCATGCCGAGGTCGTAGCCGAACCGCCGATAGGCTTCGACCACCTCGGGGTCGTCGGTGGCGAGGATGGCGCCGGCCTGAACGGACGCGGCCAGCAGGGCGGCCGTCTTGCGGCCGATCATCTCGAGGTAGCGCTCGACGGTCACATCGGTGCGGCGTTCGAAGCTGATGTCGAGGTACTGGCCCTCGCACAGGGCCAGGCACGTCTCGTCGTACACGCGCATGAGGGCCAGGACCCGGCGCTCGCTGAATCCATCGTCCAGCAGCCGATACAGCGCCAGCCGCGACAGCGCGAAGAGCGCGTCACCCGCGTTGATGGCGAGCGGGATGCCCCAGATGGCCCACAGCGTGGGGCGATGGCGTCGCTCGAGATCGGCATCCTCGATGTCGTCATGCACGAGACTGAAATTGTGCCCGAGCTCCACGGCGGCGGCGCCGGGCATCGCGGGCCGATAGTCGCCGGTCAGGGACTGGTATGCCAGCGCTCCGAGGAGAGGACGCATGCGTTTGGCGCGTATGCCCGGCTTGCCGTCCAGCCCCAGGTGATACGCGAGCATCTCGTACAGGGATCGGGCGTGTCCATCGCGCTCGCTGAGCACGCTCGACATCTCCGTCTCGATGTCGGCCAGGATGTGGCTAAACTCGGTCCTGATGTCCACGCCCGCAGGGTACCCGACCTCCTCGAGCAGGCGTGTCATGACGTGCAGGGCGCGGGCGCGGATGTCGGCATCGGGATCATGATACATCCATGTAGCAAGTTCCACACCACGGGACGCAGCGGGCGGCCGTTCGGATGAGTCCGCGCCCCCGCGTCTACAAGACCGAGGCAATCGTGCTGCGCTCGATGAACCTCGGCGAGGCCGATCGCGTGCTCACCGTCCTCACGCCTCGGCTCGGAAAGCTGCGGGTCATCGCGAAGGGCGTGCGTCGCACGAGGTCGCGCATCGGCGGTGCGCTCGAGCCATTCAGCGACGTGCAGCTCGTGCTCGCCGTGGGCCGCACGTTCGACGTCGTGACCTCGTCCTCGCTGGAGGACGCGCACCTCGGCCTGCGGAACGACCTGCATTCGACGGCTGCCGCCTGGTATGTCGTCGAGCTGGCCGATCGATTCTGCGAGGGAGCCGCCGATTCGCATGAGGCGTTCCGCCTCCTCGCCCAGTCGCTGTCGGCGCTGGACGCCGGCGCCGCCGTCCAGCGGGAGGTCGTGGCGCGCTGGTTCGAGCTCGCGCTGCTGGATGCCATGGGATTCCGTCCGGAGCTCACGC
The DNA here is from genome assembly GCA_051000335.1 of Candidatus Limnocylindria bacterium. GTDB lineage: Bacteria > Chloroflexota > Limnocylindria > QHBO01 > QHBO01 > JACDBZ01. Next base: position 1,789 of record JBPCOK010000183.1, read on the forward strand.
GCTGCCTGGAGTGCGGTGCCGGAATCGAGCCCGCGGGGAATGCATTCTCCGCGGCCGGCGGCGGGGTCCTCTGTCCGGGGTGCTCGCACTCGGCCCACGGAGGCCGTCCGGTGTCCACGGTTGCGCTGAAGGTCATGCGCCACCTGCAGCGTTCGCCGCTGGTCGGCGTGCTTCGGCTCCACCTCGACATGGTGGTCCATCGCGAGGTCGAACGCCTCCTGCACAGTGCGGTGTCCGTGGTCCTGGAACGTGAGCTCCGATCGCGGGACTTCCTCAACGAGGTCGCCACCCGCGAGGCTGCGGCCGCCGTGGTGGAGGTGGGCTGAGGCCATCGCGGGCCGCGCCGGCAGGTCTCCGTTAGACTCGGGCTTCGTCCGCCATCAGCAGGAGCCACCCACTCGTCGTGCCAGCCCCGAACTTCGAAGTCATCGCGAGTCTCGCCAAGCGACGCGGGTTCGTGTTTCCGTCCAGCGAGATCTACGGCGGCATGGCCGGGTTCTGGGACTACGGGCCGCTCGGTGTCGAGCTGAAGAACAACATCAAGGCCGCCTGGTGGCGCCACATGGTCCAGCTCCGCGACGACGTCGTCGGGTTGGACGCGGCGATCATCATGAACCCCCGGGTGTGGGAGGCCTCCGGTCATGTCGCGGGCTTCAGCGACCCGATGGTCGACTGCCGCAACTGCAAGAACCGGTTTCGCGAGGACGATCTGAAGGGCAAGCCCTCTGAGATCGCGTGCCCGAACTGCGGGCAGCGCGAGACCCTGACCGATGCGCGCCAGTTCAACCTCATGTTCTCGACGCACGTCGGTCCCGTCGCCGAGTCCGCCTCCGTCGCCTACCTCCGTCCTGAGACGGCCCAGGCGATGTTCGTCCAGTTCGAGAACGTGGCCACGAGCATGCGCCGCAAGCTCCCGTTCGGGATCGCCCAGATGGGCCGATCCTTTCGCAACGAGATCACCCCGGGTAATTTCATCTTCCGCCTGCGCGAGTTCGAGCAGATGGAGATGGAGTTCTTCGTCCATCCCCGCGACGAGGACGAGTGGTTCGCCCGGTGGGTCGAGGCGCGTCACGCCTGGTGGACGGACGTGCTCGGCATCTCGGGCGAGCGCCTGCGCCTGCGCCCGCACGAGGCCGATGAGCTGAGCCATTACAGCAAGCAGACCACCGACATCGAGTACGAGTACCCGATCGGCTGGTCTGAGCTCGAGGGCATCGCGGATCGGACCGATTTCGACCTGCGAGCCCACGCGACCGGGAGCGGCAAGAAGCTGGAGGTCTTCGACGAGGAGGCCGGGGAGCACGTGGTGCCGTACGTGATCGAGCCCGCCATGGGCGTCGACCGCGCGTTTCTCACGGTCCTGGTGGACGGCTACACCGAGGAGCAGCTCGCCAAGGAGAAGCGCGTTGTCCTGCGCATCCGGCCGGACCTCGCGCCCGTGAAGGCGGCTATCCTTCCCCTCCTCCGCAACCGGCCCGAGCTCGTGGAGCGCGCCCGTCGCCTGACGGCCGACGTCAAGCCGCTCGTCGCCGCCATGTATGACGATACCGCTTCGATCGGGAAGCTCTACCGGCGGCAGGACGAGATCGGAACGCCGTTCTGTGTCACGGTGGACCCGGAGTCACTCGAGGACGGGGCGGCGACGATTCGCGAGCGTGACACCATGACCCAGGAGCGCGTCGCGCTCGAGCTCATCCCCCAGCGCGTCGCCGACCTCGTGGCGGGACGGCGTCCCTGGGAGGGTCAAGCGAGGGAGCAGCTGGAGGGCTGACGCGCACCCCATGACGGGACCAGGTCGCGACACCGGCACCTCTCTGGACGAGGTGCGTGCAGCGTTCGATGGCGACAGCCACGAGGACGTGCTGCGGTTGACCGAGCGCATGCTGGCGGAGCGACCGGGCGACGATGCCGCTCACGAGTTCCGGGCTCGCTCGCTGATGGCGTCCGGACGACTGGAAGAGGCCGAGCGGCATGCGCAGGACGCCGTGCGGCTCGATCCGGACGAGATCCGCTACCGGGAGCTGCTCGCGCAGATCCTATCGATCGAGGGCGCGCACCGAGATGCGGCCGCGGAGTTCGCTCGGCTGGCGCGCAACGATCCGCGCCAGGCGCGCTGGACAGTCGCGGAGGCCAAGGAGCGGCTGGGCGCGGCGCAGCCGGCCATGGGCGTGGAAGCTGCCCGACGAGCGGTCACCCTGGATCCCACGAACGGCCAGGCCCAGCTCGCGCTGTCGCAGGCGCTCGTTCGCACGGGCGACGCGCGTGGCGCGTTCCAGGCCGCCCGCCAGGCCGCCGCGCTGTTGCCCGATGACCCATTCGCCCGGGAAGCGCTGGCCGACGCTCAATGGCTCGCCGATGACGCCGCCGCCGCATTCGCCGCATTCCGAGCGCTGTCCGGTGAGCTCGACGGAGCGGACGCGGCTCGGGTCACCGCGAAGGCCCGTGCCCTCTACCGGCAGCGTGCCGGCTGGGCCGGGCGCCTTCTGGCAGCGGCTGGTCCGGTCTTCAGGTTCGCGCTCGGCCGGGGCTGGCTCAGGATCGGGCAGTGAGCGGGCTGCGGGTGACCACGGCGCAGACGGAGGAGCTCGAGCCGTCGCAGATCGCGGAGCTCACCGTACTGTGCGAGGCCGCGTTCGGCGAATCATTCGCATCGACCTGGGAGCGCGTCGGGCCTGGACTTCACGTTATGGGTGAGCTGGAGGGACGAGTGGTCACCCACGCCATGGTCGTCGATCGGCGCCTGTACCTCGGGCACGAAGCGGACGTGGCGCTCGACGTCGGGTATGTCGAGCATGTCGCCACACTCCCCACGGTCCAGAGTCTCGGCCACGGATCGGCGACCATGAGGAAGGTCGGGGACATCATCGGGGAGGCATTCGCGCTCGGGGTGCTGGCCACCGGCCGCAACCGATTCTACGAACATCTGGGCTGGGTCACGTGGGCCGGGGCGACCTCGGTGCGCATGCCGGACGGTGAGCGGTTGCGGAGTCCCACGCATGACGGCCACGTCATGATCCTCCGCACGCCGCGCACCCCGCACGACCTCGAGCTCGAGGCACCGATCTCGGTTGACTGGCGCTCCGGCGATTCCTGGTAGCGGCGCTCGCGTGAGCCGCCTGGGACCTGCGTGGTACCTACGGGTTGACTCACCCTCCATAATGGTGGTGCCCAGACCTCACGGGGAACCTCTTGCCCAGGCGCTCATCCATCTCGTTCGCGATGACGATCGCGCTCGTCGTCGCTCTCACCCTCAGCCTCGCCGGCATCGCGACGGCTCATCCTTCCGGTCCGTTCCCAGGGCCTGCGGGAGCGGCCCGTGATGCCGATGCCCACGTGCGGCTCGTCCAGCACATCGAGCCGATCGAGCTTGGCCTCGTTCGCACGAGTGCCGTGACCTTTGCGCCCGATCGGGGCGTCCTCCTGATCAACGGCCGGGATTCGACAGGCGCCAGCGTGGTCGTTGCCAGCACCACGCTCGGGGTTGTGACGAGCTCCACGGTCGTTCCGCAATCGGTCGCGGAATCGGCCGGTCTCGCGTACGACGCGACCACGGACACCCTGGTGGCCACGCCGATGGGGGATGAGCTCGTGGCCGTCGATGCCCCGGATGGAACGCTGCCGGCGAAACCGGCAGTGACCGGCGGCCGCATCACCGGCGACGACGTGGGAACGCCCGCCGGCCTGGCGGTCCACACGGATGGTTCCACCCGGGTGCTCGAGGCCGACGGCCGCGTCCTGGAGCTGAGCGGCAGCGGGGTCGACCGCAGCGTGGTGCGGTCCGTCGACCTGTCAGCGGCCAACGAGCCGCTCAGCGGCCTCGCGGCTGCGCCCGACGCGAGGCTCCTCAGCGCGGCGACCACGGGCGACACGATCTACGAGTTCAGCGATGCCGGCGCCCTGCTGGCGACGCGCGACATCGCGGATGCCGGGATCTCGCAGCCGCAGGGAATGGTGATGGCGCCAAGCGCCGATCCGACCGACGCGCCCGAGCGCTTGAGCCTGTACATCGCCGACGGCTCTGACGGAGCCAGCGCCGGCATCTACGAGTTCGAGCTGGTCGCGACGCCGCTCGCCGCCTCCGTGCTCGCCACCCCGAACGATGCCGCGGCTCTCGTCAGCACCATCGAGGGCTCGGCACTCACGCCGAATAGCCCCGATCCCTCGGGAATCACCTACGACGCCACCTCGGATCGCCTCGTCATGACCGATGGGGAGATCGAGGAGGAGAAGAACAACTCGTACCCGTATCCCGGCACGAACGGGTGGGTCTTTCCCCGGGACGGAAGCGGTACGACGAGCGTGTTCGACACGACCGACGACGAATGCTCCGCCGACGGGGGGAGCCCGAACAATCGCGAGCCCGTGGGCATCGCGCGGAACCCGGACGACGGCCACTACTTCATCGCCCGGGACGGGAGGAACCTCGTGTGGGAGCTTGACGCCGGCTTCTCCCCGTTGCGATGCCTCGCGCTGAGCCCGCTGGGCGTGGCGGACTCCGAGGGGATCGCCTATGGGAATGGACGCCTCTGGATCGCCGATGGCACGGGCGCGGAGATCTGGGAGATCGGTCCGGGGCCGAACGGCGTCTTCGGCATCGATCTCGCGAGCTCCGGCCCGAACGACGACGTGGTCCTGGGCCACTTCGATACCGCTTCCCTCGGCCAGCCCGATGCGGAGGGCGTCGAGTTCGACCACGTGAGCGGGACGCTCTACCTCGTCAGCAACGACGAAGGATCCGAGATTCTCGAGGTCTCCACCTCGGGCTCGCCGCTGCGAACGATCCAGGTCAGCGGCGTCGTCCTCGACGCTCCCCGCGGCCTGGGCCTGGCGCCGGGGACCGATGGCTCGACCCAGAACCTGTGGATCGCGGATGCTCGCGTCGATAACAACAACAACGCGGGCGCGATCGACGGACGAATCTACGAATTCGCACTGGGCTCGCCTCCGCCGCCGCCACCACCCGGCGCCCCGGACACGACCATCACCAGCGGACCCTCGGGCACCACCAGCTCGACCGATGCCAGCTTCACCTTCACCGGCACGGCCGGTACCGACAGCTTCGAGTGCCAGCTCGATCTCGCCGGCTTCAGCGCCTGCACCTCGCCCCAGGACTACAGCGGCCTGGCGCTGGGAGACCACACGTTCGAGGTGCGAGCCGTGGCGGCTGGCGTCCCGGATCCGACTCCGGCCTCGCGAACGTGGACGATCGACTCGTCACCGCCCCCGCCGCCGGGTGACAACCTGCTGCTGAACCCCGGCTTCGAGCTGGCCGATCCTGCCAACCATCCCACCGACTGGGAGGTCGAGCCCGCCTTCAGCCGCTCGACCGGCTCCGTCCACGGTGGCAGCTATGCCGGCCTCCACCAGAGCACGACCAGCGCGGGCTACAACGTCTACCAGACCGTGGCCGTCAGCGCTGGCAGCGACTACACCGTCGATGGCTGGGTGGACGTCGGCAGCCAGGGCGACAGCGGCTTCAAGTTCCAGATCAAGCTCCAGTGGCGCAACGCGTCGGGCAAGATCTCAACGGTCAAGCTCGCCGAGCTCACCGGCCCCACCGCCGGCTGGACCCAGCTGACCGCCACCGACACGGCACCCGCCGGTGCGACCGAGGTGCGGGTGCTGATGGTCCTGCGCAACCTCGACGGCTCCGTGTACGTGGACGACTTCGCGTTCGCGCCGACTCCGTAGGGTTCGATCGGCTCACCAACGGGCTCCGCGGACTCCGCGGTAGAATTGCGTCCCCACGATGAACCGCACGAGGACCCATTCGCCGCATGGCCACGAGCCCCCGCAAGTCCGCCACGACCAGCCGCAAGCCGCGCAAGTCGACCTCGAAGCCAAAGGCCGCGGCGGCCAAGAACGGTCAGTTGATCTACACCTTCGCCGAGGGCAACGCGAGCATGCGCTCGACGCTCGGCGGCAAGGGCGCCGGACTGGCGGAGATGACGAATGCGGGGCTTCCTGTGCCCCCCGGCTTCACGATCACGACCGAGGCCTGCAACGCGTACTACGCGGCGGGCAAGGAGATGCCGGCCGGCCTGTGGGACGACACCGTCGCCCACATGAAGGCGCTGGAGCAGGAGACCGCCAAAGGCTTTGGCGACGCCACCAACCCGTTGCTGGTGAGCGTGCGCTCCGGTGCCGCGTTCAGCATGCCGGGGATGATGGATACGGTCCTCAACCTGGGCCTGAACCCCGACACCGTGCAGGGCCTGATCAACCTGACCGGAAACGAGCGCTTCGCGTGGGACGCGTGGCGCCGTTTCGTGGCGATGTTCGGGCGCATCGTGCTCGGCCTGAAGGCGGAGGACTTCGATGAGCCGTTCGACGAGCTCAAGGAGCACGCGAAGGCGAAGCTCGACACCGATCTGAGCGCCGAGCAGCTGCGGGACATCGGCAACCGGTTTGCCGAGATCGTGAAGGAGAAGACCGGGGAGGAGTTTCCGACCGATCCGTATCGGCAGCTGGAGCTCGCCGTGCGCGCGGTGTTCGACTCCTGGTTCGGGAAGCGTGCCCACGACTACCGCGAGTTCAACAAGATCCCGCACGATCTCG
>JBPCOK010000102.1:0-7975 GCA_051000335.1 Candidatus Limnocylindria bacterium
CAGCGCTGGCAGCTCCTCTTCAGTCGCGCCGATCCGGCCCTGCGCATGCGCCAGGCCGATCTCGTCTCCGAGCTCGAGCGCTCGTTCAAGGACGCGAATCTCCCGCTCGCCTACACGAAGGCGATCAAGCCGAAGCCGCGTATCAAGCTCGCCGCGAACCTGCCGGTGGGGATCGAGCTGCGCGGTGAGGTGGTGGAGGCCTACTTCGACGACCTCGTGCCGATCGACCATATCCAGGCTGCTGCCGAGCACTTCCCCGACGGCATCGTCCTGCGCGACGCCAAGGAAGTGTGGCACGGGTTCCCGTCCGCGGCGTCGCAGCTGCGAGGAGCCGAGTACGAGATCGAGGTCTCCGGCAATGACGACCTCACCTCCGACGCGCTGCGCGGATCGGTCGTGCGACTCCTGGCGGCGGAGGAGCTGAGCGGCAAGCGGCGTCGGGGCGAGAGCGAGCGGCGGAGCGATGCCGGCGATCGCGACCTCCGACCGCTCATCGAGGATGTCGAGATCCTCGATGTCGACGAGTCGGCCAAGACCGCACGGCTGCGGACCGTGCTCCGTCTGGACGCAAGCGGCGCGGGCAGGCCGGAGGACGTCGTCCAGGCCCTTGACCTCCCGCTGCGCGTCCGCAAGGCGGTCCGCCTCCGCCTTCTCTTCGTTGACACTCCCCCGATCGCCCGGTAAGATTCGCCGTCCCGCGGGCTGAGCACTCGGCCCGTTTCGGTGTGCGCCGATGCGGTATCTCCCGCGCCGGGCCACGCTCATGAGCAACCCAGGAGAGCAGACATGTACGCCGTCGTTTCGAGTGGCGGAAAGCAGTACCGCGTCGAGGCCGGCACGGAGCTCGTGATCGAGCGGCTGGCGTCCGAGGCCGGTGCGTCCGTGACATTCGACCGCGTGCTGCTGGTCGGTGACGGCGACGCGATCACCGTGGGCACACCGACCATCGATGGCGCCACGGTGAGTGGCACCGTGCTGGGTGAGGAGCTCGGTCCGAAGCTCATCATCTTCAAGTTCAAGCAGAAGGCCACGTACCGGCGCACGCGCGGGCATCGTCAGCACCTGATGCGCGTCCGGATCGATGAGGTCAGCGCCGGCGGCAAGCGCAGCACGAAGGCGGAGACGCCGGAGCCCGCCGCGAAGGCCGATGGCCCGGAGCAGCCCGCCAAGGCCGCCACGCCGACGAAGGCCGCGACCGCGAAGAAGGCCGCCACGCCCAAGAAGGCAGCGGCGACCAAGGCCAGCGCCTCGCCGAAGAAGGCAGCGGCGACGAAGGCCTCCGCAACGCCGAAGAAGCCCGCGGCCCGCCGCGCCAGCCCCGCCAAGAAGGCCGAGTCGAAGGAGTAACCGATGGCACACAAGAAGGCCGGCTCGTCCAGCAGGAACGGACGCGACAGCGCCGGCAAGCGACTCGGCGTCAAGCGAGGCGACGGGCAGTTCGTGCTCTCCGGCACGCTCATCGTTCGACAGCGTGGGAGTACGTTCCACCCCGGCGACAACGTCGGGATGGGTCGCGACTACACCCTGTTCGCGACCTCCGACGGCCTCGTCCGATTCACCAACAAGACCCGGCACAAGAAGCGCGTCAGCATTGAAGCTGGCGAATATCAGTCCGCCTGACGGCGGCACGGAGCACCAGTCCCATGAAGACCGAGATTCATCCCCAGTTCCAGCAGGCGGCCGTGCACTGCGTCTGCGGCAATACGTTCAGCGTCGGGTCAACCGCGGAGTCGATCCGCGTCGAGGTGTGCAACAAGTGCCACCCGTTCTACACCGGCACGCAGAACATCGTCGACACGGCGGGCCAGGTCGAGCGATTCCAGAAGCGCCTCGAGCGCTCGCAGCGCTGACGACCCGGTCGCGCCCGACGCCATCGGCCCGGTGGCCGGCGCACCTTGCGCCCCACCTGCTCTTCCTCGTGCCCGAGCTGCTGATGGCAGCCGGGCCGCTCGTGATCGCCGCCGTGACCGACCCGACGGGCCGGCGGCGATTTCGCATGCCGGACTTCTTCTATGGTGGCCAGGCCCTCATCGAGGGCGTGATGATGCGCGGCCGCACGACCGTGGCCATGAGCGTGCGCCCGCCATCGGGCGAGATCCAGACGATGTCCGAGGCGCTGCCGGCCGCCCTGTCGGCTGATCGTCGGCTCATCAGGATCCCGCTGCTGCGGGGGATGTTCCTGCTGTACGAGACCCTCGTCATCGGCACGCGCATGCTCATGCGATCGGCCTCCATCGCTGCCGAGGGAGAGGACATCGAGCTTGGACGGGGGACGATCGTCTTGACGGTGATCGTGAGCCTGAGCTTCGCAATCGGCCTCTTCTTCCTCCTGCCGCTCTTCCTGTCGACATTCGCCGAAGGCGCCACGGACAGCGACATCGTCGCCAACGCGGTCGAGGGATTGATCCGGCTCGTGATCTTCATCGCCTACATCGCGGCCATCGGGCTGATGAGCGACATCAGACGCGTCTTCGCCTACCACGGCGCCGAGCACAAGGCGATCAGCGCCTACGAGGCGGATCGACCCCTGACGCCCGAGGAGGTCGACGCCTTCGGGACCGCGCACACCCGCTGCGGCACGACGTTCATCCTCATCGTGGTGGTGATCAGCATCTTCTTCTTCAGCCTCGTGCCGCGCACGGGCGTCCCCCTGCCACTGCTGTTCCTGTCGCGTATCGTGCTCGTGCCGGTCATCGCCGGCTTCGCGTACGAGCTGGTCCGGTTCGGCGCCCGACACTACGGCAGCCCCATCGTCCGTGCCGTGTATGCGCCGGGCCTGTGGCTGCAGTCCCTGACGACCCGTCCCCCGGACCGCTCGATGCTCGAGGTCAGCATTGCCAGCCTCGAGTCGTGCCTGGCCTCCGATCGCGAGGCTGCCGCCACCCAGCCGGGATGATCGACCGGCTCGCCGAGCTGGAGGCGCGGCACGAGGAGATCGGCCGCCAGATGTCGACCCCCGAGGCGGCCGCGAACCCGTCGACCCTGGCCGACCTCGGCCGGGAGCTGTCCCGCCTCGAGCCGGTGGTGGCCACGCTGCGGGAGTGGCGCACGGTCCGCGACGAGATCGACGGCGCCCGCGCCATGGCGGACGACCCGGACGACGAGATGCGCACGATGGCCCGAGACGAGATCGAACGCCTCTCGGGACGGCTGACCGAGATCGAGCATGACCTGCGCACCCAGCTGGTGCCACGGGATCCCAATGACGATCGGGACGTGATCGTCGAGGTGCGTGCCGGAGCGGGCGGTGACGAAGCCTCGCTGTTCGCCGCCGACCTCTACCGCATGTACACCCGCTACGCCGAGCGGCGGCGGTGGAAGGTCGATGTCCTCTCGACCTCGGAGAGCGGATCCGGTGGCTTCAAGGAGATCATCGCCGAGGTCCGCGGCGACGGTGCCTACTCGCGCCTCAAGTTCGAGTCGGGCGTGCACCGCGTCCAGCGCGTCCCGGTCACCGAGGCCTCCGGACGGATCCACACCTCGACGGCAACCGTCTCGGTGCTCCCGGAAGCGGACGACGTCGAGATCCAGATCGACGAGAAGGACCTGCGCATCGACGTGTACCGCTCGAGCGGTCCGGGCGGCCAGAGCGTGAACACGACCGACTCCGCCGTCCGCGTCACCCATCTGCCCACCGGGCTGATGGTCGCGATCCAGGACGAGAAGAGCCAGCACAAGAACCGGGCGAAGGCGATGAGCGTGCTGCGGGCCCGGTTGCTCGAGATGGAGCAGGACCGCCTCGCGGCGGAGCGCGGCGACGAACGTCGCTCACAGGTGGGTTCCGGCGAGCGAAGCGAGAAGATCCGGACGTACAACGTTCCGGACGACCGGGTGACCGATCATCGCATCGGCCTCACCGTCCACAACCTGCCCGGCCTGCTCGAGGGCGACCTGGACCGGGTCATCGAGCCGCTCACCGAGGCGGACCAGGCGCAGCGGCTGGCGGAGATCGGCGCCGATGCCATCTCCTGAGTCCGTCGGGTCGGCGGTCACGGCCGCGACTGATCGGCTCCGGAGCGCGGGGTCGCCGAGTGCACGGCTTGACGCCGAGGTCCTGGTGGCGCACGTGATCGAGACGGATCGCTCATGGGTGATCGCGCATCCCGAATGGCCGCTCACAGCCAGCGCTGGAGAACGGCTGGGCGCGCTCGTCGACCGCAGGGCTGCCGGTGAGCCGATCGCGTACATCCGTGGCTACAAGGAGTGGAGATCGCTCCGCATCCGAACGGACCGGCGTGCCCTGATCCCGCGCCCCGAGACCGAGCTCCTGGCCACGGCCGCCATCGCGGACCTCGAGCGCCGGCTCGCGCGCGACGACGCCCCGATCGTGGCGTGGGAAGTGGCCACCGGCAGCGGTGCGGTGTCGATCGTGCTGGCTCGCCGATTTCGCTCGGCGCTCTCGCTGGGGCGAATCCGGCTCATCGCCAGCGATGTGTCACCGGAGGCGCTGGAGCTCGCCGCCGAGAACCTCGCCGATCACGGGGTCCAGCAGCTCGTGACCCTGGCCTGCGCCGACCTGCTCGAGCCGGCCGGGAGCACGCTGCCGATGCCGGACCTCGTCATCGCCAACCTTCCGTACGTCGCCTCCTCGGACGTGGAGGCTCGGCGCGACTCGCTGGGATATGAGCCGCGGCTCGCGCTCGACGGCGGCACCGATGGGCTCGCTGTCCTCCGCCGCCTCCTCACCGGGCTCGCCGCTTCGACCGTCGGGGGGGCGACCGTCCTGCTGGAGATCGGCGTGGGGCAGGCTGCCGAGGTCGCCGGTCTGAGCCCCCGCGGTGCTGGCGTCGCGATCGTGCCGGACCTGGCCGGACTCGACCGGATCGTCCGCGTGGACCTGCCAGACTGATCCGGTGACCGAGCTGCTCCCATCCACACCCCACGGCCTCGATCGCGCCGCATCCCTCATCGGCGGCGGGGCGCTCGTCGCCTTCCCGACCGACACCGTGTATGGCGTCGCGGTGGCAGCCGGTCGCGAGGACCGGCTGGACGCGCTCTACGAACTCAAGGCGCGGCCGGCCGAGAAGCGGATTGCCATGCTCGTCGCCGGCCTTGACCAGGTTGAGGCATTGGGGTGGATGCCGGACGGTCGCGCGCGGCTCCTCGCGGAGCGGTTCTGGCCCGGTGGACTCACCCTGGTTCTCACGGGCTCGGACGGAGCGACCCAGGGATTTCGTGCCCCGGATCATCCGGTGACGCTGGAACTGATTCGCCGTTCCGGGCCTCTCCTGACCACCTCCGCGAATCGCTCATCCGAACCCGACACGCTTGCCGCCGATGAGGTGCTCATCGCCTTCGCGTTGCAGCAGGACGAGCTTGCGGCGGTGGTGGACGGCGGTCCGGTCCCCGGTGGGCGGCCGTCCACCGTGATCGACCTGTCGGTGACACCGGCCCGCGTGCTGCGGATCGGCCCGATCGCCCGGAACGAGCTCGCCAATACCGTTGACGTCACGCCGGAAGCCGAGGTCCCAACCGCGGCCCCGACCGCGGGTTGACCGGCGCGCTATCGTGTCTCCAGCGGCGCCTCCCGCGCCCAACCTCGATCCCGGCGCTCACGCCGCCGGCCGCGCGAGGCAAAGGGGAACTCGATTTCTCGGGATCGATGTCTCTGCTTGCCGCGCGAGCATCCAGGAGCGTGGGTCCGGGTGCCGTGCCGAGCAAGGGAGACGAATGATGACGACCCAGAAGACCTTCAAGCGGCGTGTCCGCGCCCGATCCGCGAAGACCGGCGAGTCGTACACGGCCGCACGGAACCAGCTGCAGAAGCCGAAGCGGGCCACCGCCATCGATACCGAACAGCTGGCGGGCATGTCCGAGGAGGCGTTGCGGCGTGGCACCGGACGGCCGCTCGACGAATGGCTCGCCGTCCTCGATGCGTGGGACGGCGCGGCTCATTCGCACACGGAGATCGCCCGCTGGCTCGTCAGCGAGCACCAGGTCGGCAGCTGGTGGGCGCAGACCGTCACCGTCGCGTACGAGCGGGCGCGCGGCAGGCGAGCGCTGCACGAGCATGCGTCCGGGTTCAGCATCTCCGTCACGCGAACGATCAACCGCGCGCCGGAGGTGGTTCGGCGCGCAGTGGTGAACGACGGTGACCGAGCTCACTGGCTTCCGGACGAGCCGATGACCGAGCGCGCCACAACGCGCGGTGGCTCGGCGCGCTTCGACTGGCCCGATCCAGCGTCGAGAGTCATCTTCACGATGGACGCGAAGGGGCCACAGAAGACCCTGCTGGCGCTCACGCACGAGAGAATTCCCGATCCCGCCGCCGCCGACCGGCTGAAGTCGATGTGGCGCGAGCGGATGACGGCGCTGAAGGATCTCATCGAAGCCGGCTGACGGGATGACGGTGGCGGTCCGCCGTGGCCGCCGCCGATTACACTGCGGCGCATGCGCGTCGCCATCGGCTCCGACCATGCCGGCTTCCACCTTAAGGGCGACCTCTGCACGCTGTTGGACGAGCTGCGGATCGAGTACCGCGATTTCGGGACCTTCGGCACCGAGCCGGTGGACTACCCCGATTTCATCGCGCCGGTCGCCCGCGCGGTGGCGCGCGGCGACTTCGAGCGGGGGATCGTGCTCGGGGGCAGCGGCACCGGGGAGGCGATCGTCGCGAACAAGATCCGAGGCATCCGCTGTGTCGAGGCAGCCGACTCCGTGACGGCGCGGCTCGGACGCGAGCACAACGATGCGAACGTGCTCAGCATGGGCGCCCGGATCGTCGGGACGGAGGTCGCCCGCCAGTGCGTCCGTGAGTTCCTCGACGGCGAGTTCGCCGGCGGACGCCACGTGCCGCGCATTGAGAAGATCTCGCGAGTCGAGGCCGAGGAGGCGCGCGGCTGAGCGTCTCGCTGAGCCCGCACGACCGCGGGCTGCTGAACGGATCTCGTGGCGACGGCGTGGCATTTGCCATGCGGCTCGTGATGCGCGCGGCGAGGTCAACCGGGGCCACCCAGCTGCTCGACATCACGCGTGCCCACGTCGACTCGTGCCTCTACCACGGCGAGGCGACGCTCGACTTCGTGAAGCGCATCGCCGAGGGCGGGACCCGCGTCGTCGTTCCCACGACGCTGAACGTGGGTGCGCTCGACCTGCTCCACCCCGAGCTGTACCGAGGCGATCCGAGGACGGCGAAGCGCGGCGGCATGCTCATGGAGCGATACCGGAAGCTCGGGGCGCGGCCGACGTTCACCTGTGCGCCCTACCAGCTCGCGGACGTGCGCCCGGCCTTCGGCGAGCAGGTGGCGTGGGGGGAGTCGAACGCGATCGCCTTCTGCAACAGCGTGCTCGGCGCGCGGACGAATCGGTACGGGGACTTCATCGACGTCGCGGCCGCGGTCACGGGACGCGTTCCCGATGCCGGCCTGCACCGCACGGAGGCCCGGCGCGCCACCCTGGTCCTCCGCCTGGCCGATGACGTTCCCGCTGCGCTGCGGGACGAGGACGTCCTGTTTCCTGTCTTCGGCATCGTCCTCGGCCGCCGCGCGGGGTCGTCTATTGCGGTCATCGATGGGCTGGCGCCGCGGCAATCGGAGGACCGGCTGAAGGCCTTGGGGACAGCGGCCGCGTCGTCGGGCCCCGTCGCCATGTTCCACGTCACCGGTTCGACGCCGGAAGCCGCGACGCTGGACGACGCGCTGCAGCGTCGACCTCCGGAGGCCGTGGAGCTCATCCATCTCGCCGAGCTGCGAGCCGCGCGCGACGAGCTCAGCACGGCGACGGGAGACCGGCTCGTCGGGGTATCACTCGGGACCCCACACGCGTCGCTGGCCGAGCTGGATCGATACGTGGCGATGCTGGGAGACCGACGCATCCACGCCGACGTCGAGTGCATGGTCTCGACGAGCCGTGACGTGCTGTCGGAGGCAGCCGAGCGGGGCATCGCGGACCGCCTGCGAGGCGCCGGGGTCGAGATCCTGGTCGACACGTGCAGCTACATCGCGCCCGTCCTGCGCAACCCGGGCGGACCCGTCAT
>JBPCOK010000053.1:0-26115 GCA_051000335.1 Candidatus Limnocylindria bacterium
TAGCCACACGCTGACCAGCACGTCAAGCATATTACTGCCTACATCATGTCATACATTTGAACCGCGGCATGGCGCTTGTGAGCGTGCACTGCCTCAGATCAGGCCGGATCGGCGCTGGAAGTTCGGACTACGGCGAGCCCTTCCGGCGGTCATGGGTGCGGACCGTCGGCATCGCCGCGATCACCGTGGTCGTGATCGGCGGCATCACGCTGCTGATCCGGGGCGCGACGATCGACGAAGGCCTCGGCGATCGGATCGAGGCGGCCGCGCGCGCGCGTCCGGAGGGGACCCGGTGCAGCTGACGGACTTCACCGACTTCTCGTGGTCGCGAGCCTGCCTCTTCCCACCGAGCCCGACGACCGACGTGGTCGAGGAGCGCTTCGGCTACGACTGGACCCACGCCCTCTCGACCGATGCGGTCACTCTCGTCTTTGCGAGCGGCCGGACCATCGAGCGCCAGACCCACCTCGCGCCCGAGCTGGCCGAGATGCCTCCTCCCGAGGGAAGCTGCCACGCGGCGGACGTTGCCGAGGTCACGTTCGGGGCCCCGTAGGCTCGCGGTACATGAACGACGCGTGGACCGACTGCGCGGCGGAAGTCGCCGACGCCAGTGGCACCTCGGCCCAGACGACGCGCATCCCGCCCTCGTCGAACGCACCCTCACCATGAGCGGGCAGGGGGAGCACCTCGGGGAGCATCGACGCCGGGCCGACCAGGCTGATCCTGGCCACGCGCTCCTTCCGATCCACGGCCAGCATCAGCACGCCGTCGTCATCGCGCGTGGGCCGGACGATGGTCTGCGGCGCATCGTCGTCGAGCGCGCGCACCACGAGGCGGAGGCGACCACGACGCGCACGCCGAACGGCCACCGGGTGCACCACCTCGGCGCCCAGCTCGGCGAGAAGCTCGAGCTGGAGCGCGTCGACCGTCGGCAGGAATCGCGCGCCGGGCACGATGTGCGGATCGGCCTCGAGCACGCCGCCCACGTCCTTGAACAGCTCGCAGCGGTCCGCACGGAGCGCGACCGCGAGGGCCACCGCCGAGAGATCCGTGCCGCCACGGCCGAGGGTGGTGAGCTCACCGTGCGTGCCGATCCCCTGGAAGCCGGCGACGACCGGGACGAGGCCGTCCGCGAGGGCGCTGCGCAGCGGGCGCGACAGCACGCGCCGGACCTCGGCTCCCAGGTGCGCGGCCGCCGTACGGATCCCCGCCTCCGCTCCCGAGAACGAGCGCGCCGCGATGCCGCGTCCCTGGAGTCCCAGGGCGAAGAGCGAGGCCGAGAGCGCCTCGCCGGTGGCCAGGGCCCGATCGGTCTCCCGTGCGAACCCGGAATCGGCTGCCTGTCCCGGTTCGCGGATCGATTCGCCGCGGTCCGGCATGAGCACCCGCGCCGCTCCCAGGATGGTGTCGGTCACGCCCTCAAACGCGCTGACCACCACCACGGGACGCAGGCCGGCGGCGCGTTGCCGGGCCACGACGTCGACGGCGGCGGCAATGTCCTCCGGCCGGCGCAGAACCGACCCGCCGAACTTGTCGACGACGATGTCGGATGCCTGAGGTGCGCGCACCGGGTCCCTCAGGCGATCGCCGACGGATCGGCCACGGCGACCTCTCCGCGCGGCAGCGGCGTCCCCGCACGCAGGATCTCGGGGACCGCCTCCAGCGAGCGGATGATCCGGACATCGCCGGGCGGTGGCTCGTCATCCGGGGTGATCCGTTTCCCGTCGGACCGATCGAGCCAGGCCGCGTCGAGTCCTGCGCTCCACGCCCCGTGGACGTCGGCGCGATACGAGTCTCCCACCATGAGGGCCTCGCGTGGGGCCACGCCGGCATGCTGGAGGGCCAGCCGAAAGAATTCGGGGTTCGGCTTGGCCACGCCCACGGCGCCCGATGCGAGGACGAAGTCCACGTGGCGCTCGAGCCCGAGCTCGTCGATGATGCCCCGCAGGTTCGAACCCCAATCGCTGACGATGCCAATAGAGATCCCGATGTCACGCACCTCGCGCAACATCGGCTCGACATCGGGGAAGAGCTCCCAGGCACCTGGGGCGAACTGGCTGGCCAGGATGCGATCGAGCACGTCGGCGCGCGGGTCCACGCCCAACCGCTCGAGCATGCCGCCGTGGTACCGGCGCCAGTAGTCGTCGATGCGGCCGTCATCGGTCCAGGTGTCGTTGCCCGGCCGGTGGTACTCGTCCCAGAACCAGCGGTCCGATGCGTCCCACGCCGCACGCATGTCGTCCTCGGTGACCGCGCGCCCGTCCCGCGTCAGGACGCCGGACAACGCGTCGAGCAGCGAGTGCTTCGGCGAGAGGAGCGTGAAGCCGGCGTCGAGGCAGAGCAGTCGGAAGCCCATGCTCGCAACGGTAGCGCACTCCGCTGCTACGATCGCGAGGCGTGGCCGCTCATCCCTCGACCCCCGCCCTCCGACGCGTGCGTCACGCGCTCCGTGCCTGGTACGCGATCGAGCACCGTGACTTCCCGTGGCGCGGAACGCACGACCCGTATGCCGTGCTCGTCAGCGAGGTGATGCTGCAGCAGACCCAGGCGTCCCGCGTCGCCGAACGGTTCCCGCGCTTCATGACTCGGTTCCCGAGCGTGGACGCCCTGGCGACCGCGCCGTCGGCCGAGGTGCTCGCCGAGTGGAGCGGACTCGGATACAACCGCCGCGCCCTCGCGTTGCAGCGGGCGGCGACGACGATCGCGCGCGAGGGCTGGCCACGCGCCGTGGATTCGCTGGGTACGCTCGACGGCATCGGCCCGTACACCGCCCGTGCGATCGCTTCGCTCGCGTTCGGGGTGCCCGCGGGCGTGGTCGACACCAACGTCCGCCGCTGGCTGCTCCGTCGCTTCGGGATTCCGGATCGCCCGGCGGCACTTCAGGAGCTCGCCGATCGGCTGGCCGCCCCCGATGGCGCCGATGAGGTGGCGGCGTGGACGCACGCCAGCATGGAGTTCGGGGCTCGCATCTGCCGAGCCGGCGCTCCCCGCTGCGATGCTTGCCCGATCGCCCGTGGCTGTCCATCATGCGGCCGCGCCGTCCGGATCCGGGTTCCGCGCCAGGCGGGGCTGCGCGGGAGCAGCCGGGCCTACCGCGGCGCCGTCCTCGCGCTGCTGGCGGCAGCCGCGTCCCACACCATCGAGGAGCCGGACCTCCGGGCCGCCGTGGACGGGCGGGAGCTCGCGATTGGACCTCGGCTGGATGACGCCGGCTGGCAGCGCGTGCTCGCGGGCCTCGCGGGGGACCGGCTCGTCCATCGGTCGGGCGCCATGGTGACGCTGGGCGAGGCTACAATCGAGGCATGACCGTGAAGCTGGCGGTCGGCGACGCGCTTCCCTCGGTGGGGCTGCGCGCGACCGACGGATTCCTCCTCAACCTTCGCAGCCAGGTGACAAAGCAGCCGTCACTCCTGCTCTTCTTCGGGGCGCCGACGCTCGAGGGCGCCAATCGGCGTCGTGGCATGAAGGCCGTCGAGGCGCTCGCGGCGGGGCACGATCGGCTCCACCAGGCGGGCATCGCCGTCGCGGCCATCAGCTGCGACTCCGAGGAGCAGCAGGCAACGTTCGCAACGGAGCAGCATCTCCCCTTCCTGCTGATGAGCGACGAACGACGCAGCGCGGTCGGGATGCTCGGCATCGAGACGGTGGCCGACGGCTCGAACGTGAACGTCGCCCGCCCGGTGGCGCTGGCGATCGACGTCGAGGGCATTGTGCGCGCCATCTTCGAGGGTTTCGAGCCGGACACGCTCGTCGACCAGGCCGTGCGCGCGCTCTCCGAGCCGATCCCGGCCGCTGCCGAGGACGCCTCGACCGGCTCCTAGCCAGGCTGCCCGTGCGCGCGGTCCGGCTCCACCGTCTCGACCAGCCGCTGGCCACGGAGGACGTTCCCCTGCCCGAGCCGCGGGGAACCGAGGTTCGGATCCGGGTCGGCGGATGCGGTGTGTGCCATACCGACCTGCACGTCGTCGACGGCACGCAGACACGGGTCGAGCTACCAGTCACGCTCGGCCACGAGGTCGCAGGCTGGGTTGACGCGACCGGCCCCGATGGCGTCGACGCGCCCCCGGTCGACACGCCCGTGCTCGTTTTCGGAGCCTGGAGCTGCGGGGAGTGCCGGGAATGCCGGATCGGGGCCGATCAGCGCTGCGAGCGATCCGTCGCCCCGGGATTCCAGGCGGACGGCGGCTATGCGGAGGCCATGCTCGTCCCGCATCCGCGTCACCTCGTGCCGCTGAAGGACCTGAATCCCGCGCGGGCGGCGCCGCTGGCGGACGCCGGAGTGACGCCCTATCGAGCCGTGCGGCGCGCCGAGCGCTGGCTGGCGCCCGGTGCGCGCGTGCTGGTCATCGGCTGCGGCGCCCTCGGCCAGTTCGCGCTGCAGTACCTCCGCCTGCTTCCGGACTCGGGCCGCGACCTTGTCATCGGCGTTCGCGAGCTGACGCTCAAACGCCTCGACCGGGCCGCGGCCCTGGGCGCCGATATCGCACTCCTCCTGACCGACCCGGAAGCGTCGGTGCAGGTATTGGGCGGACGGCCGGATGTCGTCCTCGACTTCGTGGGCAGCACGGAGACCATGCGTCACGCGATGCGCGCGGTTGCCCCCGGCGGCCTCGTCATGCTCGTGGGCGAGGCGGGTGGGTCAGTGGCCTTCGGCTTCGATGATGTACCGATCGAGGCGTGGATGACGACGGTTGCCTGGGGGTCCATGGAGGACCTTCAGGCGGTCGTGCGGCTTGCAGAAGCCGGCGAAGTCGAATGGCTGACCGAGACCGTCCCACTCTCGGCCGCGGCCGAGGCCCATCGGCGCCTGCGTGCCGGGGAGGTCGACGGACGCCTGGTGCTCGTCCCCTGAGCGCCTAACCGCCGAGGAGGCGCGACAGCAGGCTCTTGCGCTCCTCGTGTCGCGCGAAGAACGGGGCGGCCGTGGCGTCGTACATGTCGCGCAGCGCTGCTGACCGCAGGTCGGTGACCGCGATCATGCGCCGCGACCCGAGGTGCTCGGTGGCGACGGCGTGCAGACGGTTCCTGACCGCGTCGAAATCGGCCAGCAGCGCATCGGGATCGAGCTCGATGCCGGCCGTCCAGGCGGTCCCGGCCCGCAGGAGCCATGCACGCCTGACCCGCGAAAGCTGGACGAGGGCAGCGTGCAGCTCGCGGCCGAATGGTTCCGGAATCTGGTCCGGAACCTCGAGCGCGGGAAGGTCGCCCAGCGGGCGACGGGCACGCAGGGCGTCCGGCCGATTCGGGTCGATCCCGGCGGCGAGGAACGGCAGGACGCCGACAGCGACCTCGACCTGCGTTGGCGCACCGGGGTCGATGACCACGCGCTCCTGTGCCGCATCGGCGCGCTCGAACAGCTCGCGGGCCGCCACGCGGACCGTGTCGCTTCCGGCCGGACCGAACTCCTCGAACGAAGCCGGCGAGGAGAAGGCGGCGATGAACCGCTGACCGGCGTCATCGGTCCCGTGCCGCAGGGCCTCGACGTCGAGCAGTGCCGGATCGGGGCTCGCGCCGGACGAGGAGCGGATCGGCACCACCAGCTCGGCCTCGATGAGTTCGTCCAGCCGCGGTGAGGCCCCACCGGGTCGTGCGTCCTTGGCGCTCATGCGACCGCCTCGCCAAGCTTGCCCAGTGCACGCTCGACCCGGGCCCGGGACCGATCGCGCCCCAGGAGCTCGAGCGATGCGAAGAGGGGCGGTGACACGGTTCGCCCGGTGACCGCGACCCGGATCGGCGAGAAGAAGTCGCCCGCCTTCATGCCGGCATCATCGGCCGCCTCGCGGCAGCGCTGCTCGAGCACATCGGCCGAGAAATCGGCCTCGTCGAGCTCGGTGACGACGCGCAGGGCGCCCTCCAGCGCGGCGCGGGCCTCCATCGGCCCACCCTTCTTCGGGTGAAGCAGCTCGGTGCTGTACCAGCCGCTAACGACGTCGTCCGGCTCCCAGATGAAGCCGATGAGCCCCGGGACGTCGCCCAGCCGGACGAGGCGCTCCTTGATGAGCGGGATGAGCCGCAGGACATCGTCATCGCGGATCTCGTCGGGAATCCACGGTCGCAGGCGCAGGGCCAGCTGTTCATCGGACAACGCGCGGATGTAGACGCCGTTGAGGTGATCGAGGCGGTCGCGGTCGAAGATCGCCCCGCCCTTGTGAACCTTCGACAGCTCGAACCGTTCGGCAAGCTCGTCCAGCGTGAAGATCTCCTCCTCGGTGCCCGGCGACCACCCCAGAAAGGCGAGGAAGTTCACAAACGCCTCGGGCAGGTAGCCCTCTTCGCGATAGGCGGTGATCGAGGTCTGCGACTTCCGCTTGCTCATCTTCGATCGGTCCGGATTGAGGATGAGCGGGATGTGACCGAAGCGCGGCTCACGATACCCGAGGGCACGGATCAGGGCGATGTGCTTCGGCGTGTTCGACAGGTGATCCTCGCCGCGGATCACGTGCGTGATCCCCATCGCCTCGTCGTCGACGACGACCACGAAGTGGTAAAGCGGCATCCCGTCGTTGCGGACGATCACGAAGTCGCCGAGCAAGGCGTTGTCGAACGCGACGTCGTCGCGGACGAGGTCGTCGAACCGGATCGTCTCGGCCTCGACGCGGAAGCGGAGGACCGATGGGCGACCCTCGGCCACGAAGGCGTCGCGCTCGGCATCGGTGAGGTTGAGGCAGCGGCGGTTGTAACGCGGCGGCTGCTTCGCCTTCTGCTGCTCCCGGCGAACCGCCTCGAGCTCCTCGGGACTGCACCAGCATCGGTACGCGGATCCGGAGGCCAGCAGCCGATCCGCCTCGGCACGATATCGGTCCATCCGCTGACTCTGGCGGTACGGTCCGAAGGGCCCGATGTCCTCGCCGCCGGCGATCTGGGGACCCTCGTCCCAGCTGATGCCCAGCCAGTGGAGGTTGTCGATGATGTCCTGTTCGAACGCGTCCGTGCTGCGCACCGCGTCGGTGTCCTCGATGCGAAGCACATAGGTTCCTTCGCCGTGGCGGGCCGCGAGGTAGTTGTAGAGGCTCGTTCGCGCGGTGCCGATGTGGAGGGGGCCAGTCGGGCTCGGCGCCATGCGGACGCGCATCGGTCGTTCGCTGCTCATTCTCCCTGCAGCGTAGCAGGGCCCGTGCCGAGCACCTCGTTGACGACCGGGGCGATCGCGTCGACCCATCTCGCGTACTGGGCGCCGGACGGATGGAGTCCGTCCCCTGCCACCAGGGAGCCTTCGGAGGCCGCGTCCTGGCTGATCTCGAAGATGTCCGGGACGAACCGCATCGAGCGGGATTCGCAGGCATCGCGCAGGATCGCGTTGACTTGCACGATCCCCGCTCGCTGCTGCGCCGGATCCCCGAAGGCGGCTCCCTGCGGCGTCACCGTGTAGTCGGGCGTGGCGACGCACACCACGCGCTCAGCCGGCAGCAGCACGAGCAGCTCGTCCAGGATCGTCTCGACATTGGTCGCGTACCGGCCCTCCGGCACGCCCTGCACGACGTCGTTCACGCCGATTTGGACCGTCACCAGCTCCGGCTGGAGAGCCTGCACCTGCGGCAGCTCGTCGTCGATGAGGTCCTTCGACGTGTAGCCGTTCACGGCCGGGTTGGCGACGAGCTCAAGCGAGGCGATCCGGGCGACCAGCTGGTTCGGCCAGCGGTCCGCCTCGCCAACTGACGTGCCGATGGTGTACGAATCGCCGAGGGCCACGTAGCGCACCGAGTCCTCCTGGCCGGTCGGGGTCGTGATGGAGGTGCCGCACGCCGCGAGGGCCAGGCTGATGCCGAGCAGGATCAGACGTCGGCGGCGGTGCATGCTCCCCCGTAGGCTACACGCCCCGACGCCCGGGCCTCGGCCGCGCGGCTACGCTACGCGGGATGTTCCTGACCGGGACCCTGCTCAACGTGATGACCGTGCTGATCGGAACGACGATCGGCCTGCTCATCGGCGCCCGCATGTCGCCGCGCATGCAGAGCAGCCTGACCACCGGCCTGGCGTTCTTCACCTTTGCCATCGCAACCTCGATGGCGATCTCGATCTTCATCGATCCCGCCGCGGAACCGGGAGACGACCTGGCCGTCCTCGCGGCCCTCCTCCTCGGCGTCGCCGTCGGCGAGGTGCTGCGACTGCACGATGGACTCGAACGGCTCGGAGCATGGTTCCAGCGCCGCCTCTCGCGCGGTGAGCGCCCCAGCCGCATCGCCGAGGCCTTCGTCACCGCGAGCATCGTGTTCTGCGTCGGTCCGCTGACGATCCTGGGATCGCTTCAGAACGGGCTGACCGGCGACATCCAGCTGCTCTCCATCAAGTCGCTCCTCGACGGGGTCGCATCGATCGCCTTCGCAGCCGCCCTCGGAGCGGGCGTCTACCTTTCGGCGCTCACGGTGCTCGTGGTCCAGGGGGGCATTGCTGCCGGCGCGTCGCTCTTCCAGGGGGTGATGGACGATGCGACGATCCTGGCCGTGACGGCCGCCGGTGGGCTCATCCTCATGGGCGTCGCCCTGCGGCTGCTTGACCTCAAGGCCGTCCGGGTGGCGAGCTTCCTGCCGGCGCTCATCCTGGCCCCGATCTTCATGCGGGTCGCCGAGGCGGTGCGGGCCGCGCTGTCGTGAGGGACCGGACCGGACCGGGTGCTACGCTCCATGAGACCCAAGCAGGAGGCCGATGACCGACACCGCCCGTTCGATGCGCGCCTCGGAATCGCAGCCCGTCACGTTCGTCGGCTTCTCGGCCGTCTCGTACTGGTACCTGCACCGACGAGTCCTGGTCGTCCGGGCCGTGGCCCTCGGGGCCCATGCTCATCGGCCTGGTCCTCGGCGCGCCGCTGGCGCCGATCTGGGCACTTGGCGTCGTCGCCGTCGCGTTGATGCTGCTGGTCGGGCTCGAGTCCCGCTCCGATCACGTCCGCGCCAGCGCGCGATCCTGACTCAGCCGAGGCTGAAGGCCGGACGGATCTCGCCGGAGACCGCCCCGCGCGGGTCGAGCACCGGGGGCCGGGCGTACTCGGACAGCAGGGCCATCTGCTGATCGTCGAGAACGTTCGCCTGCCGCAGCGCGTCGCACGTGGCGACGTTCACCGCACGGGACGTCGTTCCGCCATCCTCGATCGTGAGGGCCATGCCCGAAGGCGACCATCCCCCCGGACATCCGGGCAGGAGACCCACCGCACCGACTCCCTCCGCCCCGCCCTTGGCGACCAATGACCCGTTCCCCACTCTCATGAGGGCGGTGTCGATCCGGCGACGCTCTCCCGCGACGAGCTCGGGGTGCGCGATCATCGCGTCGCGGATGCGGGTGAGCGCGCCGCGAAGCGGAGGATCGGCCACCGCCGAGGGGTCCGCGAAGCGCGCGAATGCCACAGCGAGTCCCCGGAGTGGCATGCCGAACGACACGACGCCGCACCCATCGGTCGCGGTGGCGATGTGCTCCATCGGCACGTCCGACAGCGCCGACATCGTCTCGAGGGCCATGCGCTGGACGGGATGATCCGGGTGCCAGTACGTGTCCACCGGCCAACCGGAAGCCTTTGCGAACAGCACCATCGCCGCGTGCTTCCCCGAACAGTTGCCCCGCAGCGCCGTCGGCTTCTCGCCGTCACGCACCAGCCGATGTGCCGTCTCGACGTCGAACGGCGCGTGCACCTGGTTCTGGAGGACGCTGCTCGTCAGCCCGGCTCGTCGTAGGATCTCCTGCACGAGGCGCACGTGTCGGTCCTCGCCGCTGTGGCTGGCGGCCATCACGGCCAGCGCGTCGGGCCCCAGCTGATACTCGTCGAAACGGCCCGATGCCACGAACGGCGCGAGCTGGAAGGGCTTCGCGCTGGACCGGAGGAAGATGAACTGGTCGGGATCGCCGACGGAGGCGATCTGCGAGCCCTCGGGTGCGACCACCACGATGGATCCGCGATGTGCAGACTCGACGTGGTCACCCCGCGTGACCTCCACCAGCACGGGCGGCGCTGCGGGGGAGGTTCGGCGAGCCGGACTCACCCTCGAACGGGAAGCGGGGGCCTACTGCCCGCCGCCACCCTGACCGGCCGGCTGGCCCTCGCGCTGCTGCTCGCTTCCGGCCTTCTCGCCGTCACGCTCGCCCTTGCTGAAGATGCCACCACTGCCGGAGCGCTGCACTGCCGGAGCGGAGCCGCTCTGTCCGGGCTGTCCGGGCTGTCCGGGCTGTCCGGGCTGTCCGGAGGTTGGCGCCGGCCGGGCACCGGGCTCGCGCGTCATCGTGACGCCACCCTCCCAGTGCGCGCCTTCCTTGACCACCAGGACCTGCGTCTTGATGTTGCCCTTCACGCGCCCGGTCGAGCCGATCTCGAAGCGGCCACCGCAATCCACGTCGCCCTCGTAGTCGCCGTTGACGACCACGTTGTGCGCCTTGATCGCGCTGCGGACGCGCGCCTGCGGGCTGATCATCAGCGTCCCCTGGCACTCGATCTCGCCCTGCGCCTCTCCCTCGATTCGCAGGTCGCGATCACTGACGTACTTCCCGTTGAATCGGGCATGGGGATCGATGACGCTCTCGTTGCCGCGATCATCACGGCGCGGTGGAAATTCGCTGGGTGACTGTGCCACGTCGACCTCACTCGTCAAGCTGTCCGGATACAGGTTCCCGACGACATCCTCGCGGGAAAGGCTGTCCGGCTTGGTGTCACGCTTTGATCCGAAGACCATGCTCTCCTAACCTCCTCAGGTGGCGGATCCGAGCGACGGGCGGGCACACGGTCCAGGCGCGCATTGGGTCACACACGAACCGATAGCGTAGCAGCATGCGGCCAGCCGATAAAGACCCGCCCCAGTTGATCCGCATGCCACGTACCAGGTCGGGATCACGTGCGCACTGCGCGCCCTCGTGACATGAGCACGATGACGAGCGCGGCGACGGGAATCACGGCGAGTCCGGCCCGCAGTCCGGCCACCTCACCGACCAGGCCGACGATCGACGGGCCGACGAGGAAACCGGCGTAGCCCAGGGAGAGGACGTAGGACGATGCGCGCCCGGCGAACCCGCCGGCGCGTCGGCCTGCCATGCTGACCACCACGGGTACCACGAGCGAGGCGCCCAGTGCAGCGCAGAACATCGCGCCGATCGCGATGGGGACGACCGGCACGGCAAGCGCCACGATCATGCCACCGGCGATGACGCCGCCGGCCACGAGCAGTGTGGGTGCCGGGCCCAGACGGCCGGTGATCCTGGCGCCGATGAGACGGCCGATCAGCATCGCCGCGTGGAAGGCGGCGGGTCCGAGGGCGCCGACGAAGGCGGCAGCCCCGAGGCTGTCTCGCAGGTAGATCGCGGACCAGGTCTCCATCGAACCCTCCACGAGGAACGCTAGTCCGGCGAGTGCGGCCAGCGGCAGCAGCGCCAGGGCCACGCAGCGCGGAACGGGTCCGGTGGCCCGCTCCGCCTCCTGGCGCTCCACCAACGAGGTGAGCGCGGCCGCGAGGACCACCACCGCGATCACCGGGTACACGATCTGAAAGGACACCCCGGCACCGATCGCCGCCCCGGCGCCGACCGCCCCCACGAGGCCGCCACCGCTGAACGCCGCGTGCAGCAGGGTGAGGTTTGCCGGCCGGCCTCAGCGCCCGTGTCCGAGGGCTGCGCCGTTGATCGCGACGTCGAATGCGCCACTGCCCGCCGCCATCACGACCACGCCGACGACGAGCACCGGCAATGGTCCGAGCAGTCCGACCGTCCCGAGCCCGAGCGCCAGTCCGACCGCGGTCACGATGATTCCCGCCCGCGATCCGAACCGATCGATGAATCGCCCCGTGGCCAGCATCACGGGCAACGATGCGGCGAAACCCGCAGTCAGGATCAGCCCCAATGGTCCGCTGCTCAGGCCGTGGTGAGCGGCGAGATCGGGGAGCGCCGCCTGCCACGCACCCCACAGGAGTCCGAACGCGCCGAAGGCCGCCGGCAGCGGATAGATAACGGGTCGCATCGGGGCATTGTGCGCATCTCCCCCGGACTAGAATCGCGGCGATGTCATTCGGCGAGAATTCGAGTTCCGTGCACTTCAGCCGCCATCCGCTGGTGGCCCACAAGCTCGCCATCCTCCGCGACAAGACCACCGAGCCCAAGAAGTTCCGCGAGCTCGTCCGCGAGCTGACCTGGCTGCTGGGCTACGAGGCCATGGCGGACCTGGCGACGCGTCCGGAGCCGATCGAGACGCCTCTCGAGCCGATGGTCGGGGCGCGGTTGGAGCCGAGGGTCGGCCTCATCCCCATCCTGCGCGCCGGGATCGGGATGGTGGACGCGATGCTCGAGCTGCTGCCGTCCGCCGAGGTGTGGCACATCGGCCTGTACCGCGACGAGCGCACCCTGAAGCCGGTCGAGTACTACAACAAGCTTCCGGATGCGGCCACGGTCCAGGTGTGCCTGATCCTCGATCCGATGCTGGCGACCGGGGGCTCGGCGGCCGCCACGGTCGACATCCTGAAGCAGTGGGGCGCGGCTCGGATCAAGCAGGTGAGCCTCATCGCCGCGCCCGAGGGCGTCGCGACGCTCTCGGCGGCTCACCCGGACATCGACATCCATGTGGCGGCGCTCGACTCGCATCTCAACGAGCGCGGATACATCGTCCCCGGCCTCGGTGATGCCGGGGACCGACAGTTCGGCACGTTCGCCGGCCCCGCGTCGGAGCCCGGCCATGGGCCCGATGACGAGACCGCGGAGGTGGTGCGGCGACTCCAGCGCGACGTTGGTGGCACCGACACCTAGCGCGGTCGCCGTCGTGTCCGGATCCAGACACGGAAGTGTCCCGAAGGAACCGCCGTCAGACCGTTGATGCAATCGCTGGTGCCGTTGGCTGCCCCTTCGGGACAACCACAGAGTACCGAGCGCGCGGCCCGGCCGTCCATCCCCTTTCTCCACGACATTTGGACGTGTCGGGTGAGTTATCCACATGTCGTCCCCACGAGTGGACATCCGGTACGATCACTCCATGGGCGAGCCGTCCGGACGGAAGCGGGTGATCTTCGTGTGCACGCACAACAGCGCGCGGAGCCAGATGGCCGAGGGCATGCTCCGCGCATGGGCCGGCGACCGATTCGACGTATCGAGCGCGGGGACCGTGGCAACCCACGTCCGGCCCGAGGCTGCCGACGTCATGGCCGAGCTCGGGATCGATATCAGCGGCCAGTCGAGCAAGACCCTCGCGCGGTTCCTCGAGGACCCCTTCGACTGGCTGATCACCGTCTGCGATGACGCGCGCGAATCGTGCCCGACCCTCCCGGGGGTGCGGCGCCAGGAGCACTGGAGCATCGCCGATCCATCGCGCACGGAGGGCAATCGTGACGCGCGCCTGCTCGCGTTCCGGGCGGCTCGCGACGAACTCCGAACCCGGGTCGAGCGCTTCATCTCGAACGCGGCCTGACGGCGGGCAATCGGCGCTCGAGCTCGGGCTGCTACGCTCGCCTCCATGAGCCGTACCGTTCCTGCGTGCCCGCACTGTGCAACCGCGGACGAGCAACCGCTCGTCTGTGATCGTTGCGGCTGGCGCTGGTACAGCAACCCGAAGCCGGCTGCTGCCGTGCTCCTCGAGGCGGGAGACGGCGACGACCCGTCGCTGCTCCTCCTGCGTCGGGCCGTGCAGCCGGGACTGGGCGAGTGGGATCTGCCTGCCGGGTACCTGGATCCCGGGGAATCCTTCGAGGCGGCGGCACGCCGCGAGGCTCGCGAAGAGTCGGGCATCGAGGTGGAGCTGTTGTCCCTGGCCGGCGTCTATCACTCGCCACCGGCGAATGCGGTGACCGCGGTGTACCGAGCTCGCGCCGTCGATCCGGCCGCGTCCGTGTCGCTCGACTTCGAGTCGAGTGACCACGCCTGGGTGAGTTGCTCCGAGATCGGCCCGTGGATCCCTCGGATCGCCTTTGGATCCATGGCCTCGGCCATCGAGGACTGGGCCGCCGGGCGTCGCGGCGAGCCCGGGCCGGACGCCGGCTGAGCCTGCGCTACACTCACGGCCGACCCAGCTCGACAGGAGATTGATGCCCGACTCCCCCGTCACGGTGGCCGTCACCGGGGCCGCCGGCCAGATCGGCTATGCACTCCTCTTCCGCATCGCGTCCGGGCAGGCGTTCGGCGCCGACACCCCAGTGAGCCTTCGGCTGCTGGAGCTCGAGGCGGCCCTCCCGGCGCTCGAGGGCGTGAGGATGGAGCTCGACGACTGTGCGTTCCCGCTCCTCGAATCCGTCGTGTGCACCGCCAGCGCGGATGAGGCATTCACGGGCGCCAACTGGGCCGTGCTCGTCGGCGCCATCCCGCGCCGCGAAGGGATGGAGCGAAAGGACCTGCTGAACATCAACGGTGGAATCTTCACCGGGCAGGGGGAGGCCATCGCCCGCAACGCCGCGGACGACGGCCGGGTCCTCGTGGTCGGCAATCCGTGCAACACGAACGCGCTCATCGGGTCGACCGCCGCGGCCCGGCTCGGCATGGCGCGCAACCGATGGTTCGCCATGACGATGCTGGACGAGAATCGCGGTCGGACGCAGCTGGCGTCGAGGGCGGGCGTGCCCGTCGACACGGTGCGAGACCTCGCGATCTGGGGCAACCATTCGGCCACCCAGTTTCCGGACGCGTGGCACGCGACGATCGAGGGCCGCCCGGCAGCCGACGTGATCGCGGACGAGGACTGGCTGCAGGGCGAGTTCATCGCCAATGTGCAGCAGCGCGGGGCGGCCATCATCAAGGCGCGCGGTCAGTCGAGCGCGGCCAGCGCCGCGAATGCCGTCGTCGACACGCTGCGAAGCATCGCGCGGCCGAGCGGAACCCAGTTCAGCGCAGCCATCCCCGCACCGGCGTCGGGTGGCTATGACGTCCCGGAGGGTCTGATCTTCGGGTACCCGCTCCGCGCGGACGCCGGAGCCGTCGAGATCGTCCAGGGCATCGAGCATGGCGAGTTCGCCCGGGGGAAGATCGAGGCCACGACCGCCGAGCTCCTCGAGGAGCGGGCCGCCGTGGAGGAGCTGCTGGCATGAGCGCCAATGCCACCACCCGTGAGACGGCGGCGCTGCACATCGGCGACCGAACGCTCGAGCTGCCGGTCGTTCACGGAGCCGAGGGCGACGACGCGCTGGACATCACCTCGCTCCGATCCGAGACGGGCATGATCACGTTCGACCCCGGATACGGCAACACCGGCGCCTGCTCGAGCGCCATCACCTTCCTCGACGGGGAGGAGGGCGTGCTGCGCTATCGCGGCTATCCGATCGAGCAGCTGGCGGAGCACTCGAGGTTCCTCGAGGTGGCCTACCTCCTGATCTGGGGCGAGCTGCCGACCCAGGCGGAGCTCGACCACTTCGTCACCGAGGTCACCCACCACACGCTCATCCGGGAGGAGATGCGGCACTTCTTCGACTCGTTCCCGGCCGATGCGCATCCAATGGCGGTGCTCGCCTCCGGCACCGTCGGTATGAGCACGTTTTATCCCGACAGCCAGAACATCTTCGACCCGGACGCGGTCGAGATAACGATCAACCGGCTCATCGCGAAGCTCCCCACGCTGGCCGCCTGGTCGTTCAAGAAGGCGATCGGCCAGCCGTACGTTTACCCGCGCAACGACCTCGGCTATTCATCGAACCTCCTCAACATGATGTTCGCCGTGCCCACCGAGGATTACCGTGTCGATCCCACGGTGGCCGAGGCGCTCGACCTGCTGCTGATCCTCCATGCCGATCACGAGCAGAACGCCTCGACCTCCACGGTGCGGCTGGTGGGCAGCACGCACGCCAACCTCTATGCGTCGATCAGCGCAGGAATCTCCGCCCTGTGGGGGCCGTTGCACGGCGGCGCCAACGAAGCGGTCATCGATACCCTCGAGAACATCGTGGCGGACGGCGGAAACGTCCGGAAGTGGGTCGACAAGGCCAAGGACCCGAACGACAGTTTCCGCCTGGCCGGGTTCGGCCACCGCGTGTACAAGAACTTCGACCCGAGGGCGAAGATCATCAAGCGCGCCGCCGAGCGGGTGCTGAAGGCGACCGGGGCTGACGACCAGCTGTTCGAGGTGGCGCAGGCCCTCGAGGAAGTCGCCGTTCGTGACGAGTACTTCGTGAGTCGACGCCTGTATCCCAACGTGGACTTCTATTCGGGGCTCATCTACCGCGCGATCGGGTTCCCGAAGAACATGTTCACCAACAGCTTCGCCATCGGCAGGCTCCCGGGATGGATCGCGCAGTGGCGCGAGATGATGTCCTCGAAGGAGTCGCGGATCGGTCGGCCGCGCCAAGTGTACGTCGGTCCGGCGATGCGCGACTACGTCTCGATCGAGCAGCGCTAGATGAGCGATGACCCCGCAATCGAATCCGATGTCCGGCTGAGCCCCGAGGAGATCAACCAAGCATACGCGTGGGTCGAATGGCCGGAGCGCGAAGCGTGGCGCCTGGACGCCATCAGCAGCAGCTGCACGTGGTTCACCGCCCGGAACGGTGCTGGCGAGCTGGTGGGCGTGGCGCGCGTGCTGGACGATGGCGGGCTGCATGCCAGCCTGTGGGACGTGATCGTCCGACCGGACCACCAGCGTCGCGGCATCGGCTCCTCGCTTGCGCGTGCCGCAATGGAGCGCTGCGCGGATCGCCGCATCGTGGCCCTGGTGAGCACCCCGGCGGGTGTCCCGTTCTTCGCCTCCCTCGGCTTCGTGCCCGAATCCCATGGCCATGCGGCCATGTACGTTCGCCCCCACACCGACACGGGAAGCCACTGAACCGATGCGCCTCACCATTCTCGGCCGCTCCCCCGCGCGCCCTAATCCGGGCGAGGCCTGTGCCGGCTACCTCGTCGAGGGGTCCGGCTCCCGCGTGCTCCTGGACATCGGTCCCGGGGTGGTCGCGCAGCTGCTCCAGCGTCATCACCCCGACACGCTCGACGCCGTCATCGTCAGCCACATGCACGCCGACCACATGCTCGATCTGGTCACACTCCGCTACGTCTACCCGTGGCGACGGCTGGCACCCGAGGAGCGCCTGCGCGTGATCATGCCGCCCGGGTCGGCGGATCAACTCCTCGACCTGGCGCGCGGCGTCGGCGGTCCGCGTCACTTCGAGGATGCATTCCACCTCAGCGAGCACGACGGCAGCTCACCCTTCGAGGTCGGGCGGCTCGCCATCACGCCACATGAGACCCAGCATTACATTCCCTGCTGGGGCTTCCGATTCGAGGAGGATTCCCGCGTCCTGGCCTATACGGCCGATACGGCGCCGTGCGCGGGCCTGGATGCCCTGGCCGATGGCGCGAAGCTGCTGCTCAGCGAGGCCACGCTTCGGTCCCTCGCGGAGGACGCCCAGCCGCCGGAGCCTCGCGGCCACCTCCTGCCGTCCGAGGCGGCCGATGTCGCTCGCGAGGGCGGAGTCGAGCGCCTCGTTCTGACCCACCTGCCGGTGAACGGCGACGACGCGGCGAGCTTCCGGAGCCAGGCGCAGGCATCGTTCGATGGCCTCGTCGATATCGCGCAGCCGGGGAACGACTACGAAGTCTGATCGGCCTCCGTGACGCGGGCTCGCGCGATCCATCGATCCGCGGCCCACGTCGCCAGCGCCCAGAGCACCGCGAGCACCGCTGCCATCACGGTCATGAGTCCGGCCGCGGCAACCGCACCGATTCCCGGCAGCGCCCCGGCCAGGACCAGGATCGCGAGCGCCAGCACGATGACGACCATCGCCACCATGACCATCGCGATCTTCACTCCGGTCACCACGAACCAGCCGAGGGAGTGGCCCTGCGCCCGTCCGGCCAGCCACAACACGCACGGTCCGGCCGCGCCCGCCAGCGCGGTGTAGAGCCCGAACCCGCTGAACAATGCACCGAGCCCGAGCCGCTGCCCGGCGACGACCCAGAAGAAGATCCAGGCACCGAGAAGGGTCGAGAGCCCACCGACGCCGATGAGCCATGCGAGAAGGAGCGTGGCCGTGGCGCCCGACAGGCGCTCGACCATCTCGCCCTCCGCGTCCTCGACGAGCTCCGTCGGGCCGTCGGATCGGGGTGATTCGACCGTCATGGTGCGGATGAGGCGAAGGCGGCCTCGAGATCGGCGCGCAGGTCGTCCACAGACTCGATGCCAATGCTCAGTCGAACGAGGCTGGGCGGAGCGGCCAGTGCGGATCCCGCGACGGAGGCGTGCGTCATCGGCGCAGGGAGCTCGATGAGCGACTCGACCGCCCCCAACGACTCGGCCAATGTGAAGAGTCTCGTCGCCGCCGCGAAGGCGCGCGCCCGGGCCTCACCGTCATGCAGCTCGAAGCTGAGCATCGCCCCCGGAAGGCGCATCTGGCGCCGCACGAGCTCGGCTGCGGGGTGATCGGGCGTGCCCGGGTAGTGCATCGCCGAGACCTCCGGCCGATCCGATAGCCAGGCGGCGATCGCGCCGGCGTTCGCCGATGCGCGCTCCATGCGGACCGCCAGCGTGCGTATCCCGCGCATCACCAGGAAGCAGTCGAAGGGGCTGGGCACGGCGCCGGCCGCGTTCTGGTGAAATCGAAGCCGCTCCGCGAGCTCGTCGGAGCTCGTGGCGACGAGCCCGCCGATGACGTCGGAGTGCCCACCGAGGTACTTGGTGGCGGAATGGAGCACGAGATCCGCGCCGAGCTCGAGCGGACGCTGGAGGTACGGCGTCGCGAACGTGTTGTCGACGACCGTCAGCGCGCCTGCCGTGACCGCCGCACGCGCGACCGCGTCGATATCGATGACCTTCAGCATCGGGTTCGACGGGGTCTCGATCCACACCATGCTCGGTGCCGTTTCACCCTCGAGCGCGGCCGATACGGCGTCGAGGTCGCGCAGGTCCACGGTGTCGGTCTCGATCCCGTATCGGCGCCAGACCTTGTCGGCCAGGCGCCAGGTGCCCCCGTACACGTCGTCGCTCATGAGCAGGCGGTCGCCCGGCTCGAGCAGGTAGAGGATGTTCTGCGTCGCCGCGAGGCCGGACGCGTAGGCGAGCCCGTGGCTCGCGCCCTCGAGCGTGGCGATCGCATCCTCGAGCGCGAGCCGCGTGGGATTCCCGCTGCGGCCGTACTCGAATCCGTCGCGGAGCCCCCCGACGCCATCCTGCTTGAACGTGGTGCTCATCTGGATGGCGGGAACCACCGCTCCGGTACGGGGATCAGGCTCGGCGCCGGCGTGGACGGCGAGCGTCTCGAATCGGTCCGTCATGAGACGACCATTCTGACACGGCGACCATCCGAGGCCGGCTCGGGTCAGATCACCTCGACGGGATCTGCTTCAAGGCCGTTCCAGCGCACGACCCCATCCTCCATCACGAACGGATCGAGGTCGAGCGGGTGTGGATCCAGCGATTCCAGCTGCACGGTCACCTCTGCCACGGCTCGAGCGGGCGTACCGGAGCCGAATGCCAACAGCGAGTTCCGAGCAGGCGCGGTGAGGATGGCATCACGGACGCCGAAAATTCGGATCAGCTCCGACCCGCCGGCCAGGATGATCGACGACGCCCAACCAGCTGGCGTGCCCAGGGCGCGGACGAGGTGGCCTTGGTGGACGATCGACTGGAGGTCGCTCCGGCTCACACTCGCCGCCACCTCGGTCAGGTGGATGGTCGCGGCGCGTTCGATCTGCTCGAGCGATGCCTCCCAGCGTCGAGCCATGGACAGCGTCACGCGGCCGAGCACCGGCCCGAAGTCGATACCAAAACCGATCCCGATGCCCAGCTGGCTGACCGTGTTGACCATCGGGTCACCGTTGACACCCTCACCGTAGCCGCGCTCGAAGAGCGGGATGAGCCGGGGCGCGGCCCAGTCCCACGTCAGTTCGTCTGGAAGTCCGCTGAACGTCGCCTCGATCTCTTCGGCGCTCGGAAACGTGGACCCCGCGGGTTCCTCCTCATTGCGAATGAAGGTAAGCGTCCGGTCGCCCACCCGGATCAGGCCACGCGGCGATGGCTCCGGCATCTTCGGCTTGCGCCTTCTCGTGAGTCCCATGCGGCGCAGTATCCCGATCGGCGCTTACCGCCGGATTACTGTCGGCTTGTGGGCCCGGGCGAGCGCAGGCAACGCCTTCCGCTGGAGGTTCCGCTATCGCGTACGCGGGAAGCCGAGGTCGACGCTGCTGGTTTCCGGATCGGGCCACCGCGCGGTCACGACCTTGGCTCGCGTGTAGAACTGGATCCCCTCGGGGCCGTACATATGGAGGTCGCCGAACAGCGATGCCTTCCAGCCGCCGAAGCTGTAGTACGCGACCGGGACGGGAATCGGGACGTTGAGGCCGACCATGCCCACGTTCACATCGAACTGGTACTGGCGTGCCGCCCCACCGTCCCGAGTGAAGATCGCGGTCCCGTTGCCGTACTCGTTCTCGTTGACGATCGACAGCGCCTCGGGGTAGTCGTGCGCACGGACGATCTCGAGCACCGGCCCGAAGATCTCGTTGCGATAGCACTCCATCTCGGGCGTCACGTTATCGAGCAGACTCACGCCCAGGAAGAAGCCGGCGCTTTCGGTGTAGAGCACGTGCTCGCGGCCGTCGACGCGCAGGGTCGCTCCCTGGTGCTTGCCGGAGTCGAGGTACGAAGCGACCTTGTCGCGATGCTCCTTCGTGATGAGGGGGCCCATCTCGGAGCCTTCCTCGTGGCCGGGGCCGATCTTGATCTTCGGCAGGCGCCGCTCGATCGCATCGACAAGGGGATCGGCAACATCGCCGACCGCCACGACCACGCTGATCGCCATGCAGCGCTCGCCGGCGGAGCCGTAGGCGGCGGAGACAGCGGCATCGGCGGCCATGTCGATGTCGGCGTCCGGCAGGACGACCATGTGGTTCTTCGCACCGCCCAGTGCCTGGACGCGCTTGCCGTGCTTCGTGCCGGTCTCGCTGATGTAGCGCGCGATCGGCGTCGAGCCGACGAAGCTCACGGCCGCGATGTCGGGATGCTCGAGGATCCGATCGACCGCCACCTTGTCGCCGTGGATGACGTTGAACACGCCATCAGGGAGGCCGGCCTCCTTCCACAGCTCGGCCATGTACACCGAGGCCGACGGGTCCTTCTCGGACGGCTTCAGGATGAAGGTGTTGCCGCACGCGATCGCGTTGGCGAACATCCACATCGGCACCATGGCCGGGAAGTTGAACGGCGTGATGCCGGCGACGACGCCAAGCGGCTGGCGGATCTGATAGACGTCGATCCCCGTGCTGACCTGCTCGCTGAAGCCGCCCTTGAGCAGGTGCGGGATGCCCGTGGCGAACTCGAGGTTCTCGAGCCCGCGCGCGACCTCGCCCAGTGCGTCCGAGCGGACCTTGCCGTGCTCCCGGGTCAGGTGCGCCGCGATCTCCTCGCGGTGCTGCTCGACCAGGTTCCGGATGCGGAACATGATCTCGGTGCGCTTGCTGATGCTCGTGGCGCGCCAGGCCGGGAAGGCGGCATGCGCAGCTGCCACTGCGGCGTCGACTTCTTCGACCGAGGCGAAGTCGACGTGGCGCGCCACCTGGCCCGTGGCCGGGTTGTAGATCGGCCCCTGGCGGCCGCTCGTTCCAGCCACGCGGGCGCCGTTGATCCAGTGGTTGACCTGCTCCTGGCCGGCCCGATCCCCGCTGGCAGTGACCGGCGGCTCTGCGACGTGCGTCATAAAGGTTCCGTGAGCTCCTGATCGTGTGGTGATTCCCAACGATACTCCCCACACTCGCCAACGTCAGCAGGCCATGCCGTCTGGCATGCTGCTCCGATGCCTGAGCCGGTGATCGACGTTCATCTCCTCGTGCCGGACCCGACCGGCTCCAACCGCATTCTCGTCCGGGACGGTGGCTCGACGCTGCCAGCGATTCGTCCCGAGATCCTCGATGGCGACACGCTGGTGATGGCCGTCGCACGCCACCTCCGCACCGCGTGGCAGCTGGATCCGGTGATCCTGGAAACGTATCTCACTCCGAGCGATGATGCAGATGCGCGGCCCGCCCTCGCGGTGCTCGACCCTCCCGTGCCGCGGTGGGAGCCTCGCGGCGGCCAGGCATGGGCCGGAGCTCCCGAGGTGCTGCCCCCTGCGCTGGGGGGACGTGTGCGCACCTGGCTCGCCGAGTGGCACACCGCAGCCGCCCCTGGCGTGCTGCGCGCGCGCTGGTCCCGACCGGGCTGGCAGGCGCGAGCGGTCGCCTGGATCGACGCGGAGCTGGCCGTGGCCGAGCGAACGCGGGCCGCGGCGGTCGAGGTGCGCCGCCTGTGGAGCATCAGCGCGCTCATGCGGGTTCCAACCGACCGCGGCGCCGCCTGGTTCAAGGCGGTCTTCCCATCGTTCGGCCACGAACCTGCGATCACGGAGCTCCTGGCGAATGCGGTGCCCACCGTGCTGCCCCGGGTGCTGGCCACGCACGCGGAGGAGGAATGGCTGCTGCTCGACGAAGTCACCGGGCCGCAGCTCGGGATGTCCCGGGACGCCAGCGCCATCACCGCGGCGGTCCGTGCGCTCGTCGACGTTCAGCGTCGCTCGATCGATCTGCGGTCCGAGCTCATTGCACTCGGAGCACCGCACCGACCCCTCGCGATCCTCAGTGACGAGCTCGTCCGAGCCATGGCCGACAGTCCCGACCTCGGCGGCCCACGCGTCGAGCCGAATCGGCTGGCCGACGTGGCGGCGTGGGTCCGTCGGCGCGCGGCATGGCTCGATGGGCTCGGCTTCCCGGAGACCGTCGTGCACGGCGACTTCAATCGAGCCAACGCGCTGGTCGCGCCGGTCGGACCGGTGATCATCGACTGGTCGGACGCGGCGATCGGCCACCCCCTGCTCGACATGACCGCCTGGATGGTGCATCCCGGCGGCGGGTTCGGTGCCAACGACCCGTCGTGGCCGGCATGGCTGAAAGCTTTGGACGGCCTTGGCGACGTCAATGGCCTGCGAAACGAGATCGATTCGGTCTTCGGCCTCGGCGCGGCGTACCAGGTGGTCAGCTACGCCGCCATCCTCCGCGCAGTGGAGCCGGCGATCCGATACCAGGTCAGCGGCGGGCTCGCCGACTTCTGGGAGCTGCTGGAGGAGCGGGCTGCGTCGACCTGAGGAAGCGCGATGGCCTAGTCGGATCCCCCGCGTGGGATCTGCGCACCGGTGAGGACGACCTCGGGTGACGTCGTGCGCCAGTCGTAGTCGGCCGGTTGCTCATCGGGGCCGAGGATTCCCTGCTCGCGCAGCCACGCGTCGTTGTACAGCTTGGCGACGTAGTTGCGGCCGCCGTCGGGCAGCAGCACCACGAACAGCGCGGCAGGATTGTCGACGTCGCGCGCGACCTGGAGCGCGGCCCAAAGCGCGGTGCCACAGGACTCGCCCATCAGGATCCCTTCCTTCGTGGTCGCGAGCCGAGCGGTGAGCAGGGAATCCCGGTCACTCACGCGCACCACGATGTCGCAGACCGCGGGGTCGTAGCTCGACGGCCAGAAGTCCTCGCCGATGCCCTCGGTCAAGTACGGGTGCGGCGTGGCGCCCGAGTACACCGACCCGGAGGGATCGGCCCCGACGATCGTGATCTCCGGATTGCGCTCCTTGAGATAGCGACCGGTTCCGGTGACCGTGCCGCCCGTGCCGAGAGCGACCACGAGATGCGTCATTCGTCCCTCGGTCGCGTCCCAGATCTCCGGGCCCGTGGTCGCCCGGTGAGCGGCCGGGTTCGCGTCATTGTGGTATTGATCCGGCTTCCAGGCCCCGGGAGTCTCGCGGGCCAGGCGATCGGAGACCCGGTAGTACGAACGCTCGTCATGCGGGTCGACGTCGGTTGGACACACGACGACCTCCGCGCCATAGGCTCGCAGCAGCGCTCGCTTCTCCTCCGACTGCTTGTCGGCCATGACGAAGATGCAGCGGTAGCCCTTCACCGCGGCCGCCTGCGCAAGGCCGACGCCGGTGTTGCCGCTCGTCGGCTCGACGATCACGCCACCTGGCTTCAGGAGCCCCGCCGCCTCGGCGGCCTCGATCATCGGCATGGCGATCCGATCCTTGACGGAGCCGCCGGGGTTCATGTGCTCGAGCTTGCCAACCAGGCGAGGGGTCAGCCCCGCAGCCAGCCGGTCGAGGGCGACCAGCGGCGTTCCCCCGACGGCGGCAGTGATATCGGGCAGAATGCCGCCCGGCCGATCAGCCAGCGCTCGCCTCGGGTTGCGGCTGCGCGCCGGCCTCGGCCGCCGATTCGTCGCTCGCCGGGCGCAGCATGGGCGAACCCCACCCGCGGCGATGACGGTAGATGAGCCAGGCGCCCGCTACGACGAAGCCGAGAATGCCGACCCACATCGCCGTCGGCAGCCCGAGGATCGTCCAATTTCCGGTGCGATACGTCTCGAGCAGGGTGCGGACGGCGCCGTACCACATGATGTACATGAGGGCAGCGTCACCCGCGAAGAGGCGGGGTGCGAATCGGCGGATCACGTAGAGGATCACGAGCATGCCGATGAAGTTCAGCACCATCTCGTAGGCGAAGAGCGGCACGAAGCTCGTCGTCTCGACCGGGAACGCGGCGACGCCCCATGGGGTGCCCCCGCGATGGGCGGCATCGATCGGGATGCCGAACGGCAGGCAGGGTGGGAAGTCGGTGCCGCACAGCGAGGTCGGCGGTCCGTACAGCTCCTGGTTCACGAAGTTTCCCAGGCGGCCGACGACCTGTCCGAGCAAGAGGGCCGGCGCGAAGATGTCGAGCCAGCGCGCGGTGTTGAGACGTCGCATCCTGGTTGCCAGGTAGATGGCCAGCGCGCCGCCGGCGACAGCGCCCGGGATGCCGATGCCGCCGTTCCAGATCTGGGGAATCAGCACCGGGTTCTCGCGGTAGAAGTCCCAGAGGTGGACGACGTGGTAGATCCGCGCCGCGATCACCGACGCGATGACGACGGGCAGCAGCATCGACCAGCCGTCATCGGGGTCCTCGCCGAGCCACGTCGCCACGCGCGTCCCGAGCAGGCCGCCGATGAGCACGGCGCTCGCGATGATGATGCCGTACCAGTGCAGCTGGAACGGGCCGATCTCAATGGCGACGGGGTCGATCACCCCGCGATTCTAGGCCGCGACGATGCGGATCGTCATGTGAGCCGGGTTACATCAACCCGGCATGTTGCCGAGATCGATGACCACGTAGCGCCCGCTCAGGGGCGCGGTCGACTCCACGCCGGTGCCGGCGGAACCTTGCTGGCAGCTGCTGCAAAGGAACCCCTCATCATCGGTCGCCGTGTCCAGCCCGCGCTTGCGAGCGCTGAACAGGCGTGTGCCGACCCGCGTCTCCCGTCCGCACGAAATGCACGGCTCCTCCATGACCCATCCTCCTCCCGTTGATCATCTTCCGAGACCCATGATCCCTGCACTCGTCAACGGATTCGACACCACGTAGAGTCACGTCATCCGCAGTGGGTTGGCGATGACCGCAACGGGACCCGAGCACCAGCGCCTTCGGCTGCCGCTGTCGCAGCTCGTCACGCTCTCGATCTACTGGTTCGGGATCCAGACCATCTGGGGCGGCCTCAACATCACGGTCATCCCAGGGCGCCTGGACGACCTGAGCCGCGATTCGCAGGGGACGCTGCTCGCGGTCATCATGCTGGCCGGGGCGATCGCGCCGATCCTCATCCAGCCTACGGTCGGAGTCATCAGCGACTACACGGTGACGCGCTGGGGGCGACGCAAGCCGTACATCGTGATCGGCACCCTGCTGGACATCGTTTTCCTGGCCGGCTTGGCGTTCAACTCCGACTTCATCGCCATGGTCGCCTTCTACTTCCTGCTGCAGGTCAGCTCGAACTTCGCCCAGGGTCCGTTCCAGGGCTACGTGCCGGACCTCGTGCCAGCCCGCCAGGTGGGCACGGCGAGCGGGTTGATGGGCCTCATGCTGACCCTGGGCACGATCGCCGGCGTGGGGATCGCCACCCTCGGCGGGATCGTTGACAACGTCGCGCTTGCGACGCTGGCGCTCGGACTCGTGGAGCTGGTCACGATGATCGTGCTGATCGCCACCGTCGACGAGGGACGCTCTGCTCCGCCACGCAGCCGGGGATGGCTGGCGATCGCGGGTTCGGCCTGGGGGCGTGACATCCTTCGGCAACGCGACGTCCTCTGGCTGCTCGTCGTGCGGCTGCTGTTCCTGGGGGCCTACAACGCGACGCTCATCGCGATCGGCTACTTCCGGAGGTCGCACGGGTTGAGCGACGCCGATGCCGATGCGACCGTCTTCCTG
>JBPCOK010000200.1:0-2964 GCA_051000335.1 Candidatus Limnocylindria bacterium
AGAGCGGAGCGTTCGCGACACGGTCCGGGACTGGGCACAGCGCGAGGTGGCCCCCGGCGCAGCCGAGCGTGACGAGGCGGAACGGTACGACCGGTCGCTGTTCGAAGCCGCGGGCGAGCTGGGCCTGGCGGGCCTTCCCTATCCTGAGCAATACGGCGGGGCCGGCATGGGGACGTTCGCCTGGGCGCTGGCCGCCGAGGAGATCGCCGCGGCCGACATGGGCCTGGCGGTGAGCCTCAGCGTGCACATCCTCAGCCAGCTGTGCATCGTCTCGAGCGGCAGCGACGAGCAGAAGGATCGCTTCCTCCCGCCGATGACCGCCGGTCGCGAGCTCGGGGCCTTCGCGCTCACCGAGCCGGGCGCCGGGTCCGACGCCGCGGCCCTGGCCCTCACCGCGCGGCGCGAGGGTGACGACTACCTGCTCACCGGAACGAAGATCTGGATCACGAATGCGGGCGAGGCGGTGCGCTACGTCGTCTTCGCCACCATCGATCGGTCGCTGGGCAAGGCCGGCATCACCGCGTTCGTGGTCGAGTCCGATACGCCCGGATTCCGGCTCGGATCGAAGGAGCGAAAGATGGGGATCCGCGGCACGACCGGATACGAGATCGTGTTCGAGGACGCCCGGGTGCCGGCGGCCAACCGGCTCGGCGAGGAGGGGGAGGGGCTGAAGGTCGCGCTTTCCGCGCTCGGGGCGGGCCGCATCAGCATCGCCGCCAGCTGCACCGGCCTGGCGCGAAACGCCCTCGAGCTGGCGACGCAGTACGCGATCCAGCGGCGCCAGTTCGGCCGCTCCATCGCCGACCAGGAGATGATCCAGGCCATGCTGGCCGAGATGGCGGTCCGCGTGGATGCGGCCCGGCTCCTGACATGGCGGGCCGCCCGGATGCGGGATTCGGGCCTGCCGATCAACTCGCCCTCCAGCATGGCGAAGTGGTACGCCTCCGACGTCGCGATGCAGGTGACAACGGACGCTGTCCAGATCTACGGCGGCGCGGGATACTCGCGGGATAATCCGGTGGAGCGCCTGATGCGTGACGCGAAGGGTGCGCAGATCTACGAGGGCACGAACCAGATCCATCGTCTGATCGTCGCCCAGCACCTGATCGAGAACACGAGGAAGGCGGACCGATGACGGACGAGGTGAGCTCCGGGAAGCTCCGGCACGTGGCGGCGACCGCGCTGGTCGAGCCCCTAACCATCCCCGATGAGCAGCGGGCCTCGAGCATCCTCGACCTCATTCATCGGGCGGTGGTCGAGCACGGTCCGCGCGAGGCCTTGCGCTGGAAGCTGCCGCGCAGCCGCCGCACAGCCGAGGGAGATCGGGCCGAGTCCGACGACCAGGCGGTCTGGCGCTCCACCACGTACGACGAGACCTGGCACTGGATCCGCGATGTCGCGCTCGCCCTGGGCAACCTCGGACTGGGACGCGGCGATCACGCCTGCATCATGAGCCGCACCCGGCCGGCCTGGCTGGTGGCGGACCTTGCCACGATGTCGCTCGGCGCCGTGAGCTGCCCGATCTACCCGTCCTCGGAGGCAAACCAGGCCGCGTTCATCATCAACAACGTCGGCGCCAAGCTGGTCTTCGTCGAGAACGCGCAGCAGGCGGCGAAGATCGAGTCGATCCGCGATCAGTGTCCGACCATCGAGACGATCGTGGTCTTCGACGAGCGGGGCACGCTTCCGGAGGGCGCGGTCACCTTCGACGACATGCACGAGCAGGCTGAGGAGAATCCCGAGGGCGCCGACGCGTGGGAGCGGGGATGGCGCAGCGTCAGCCGCGACGATGTGGCCACCGTCATCCACACGTCGGGCACGACCGCCAATCCGAAGGGCGCGATCCTGACCCACGGCAACCTCGTGTTCAACTACGAGGCGGTCCACCAGGTCGTCGACTTCACCCCGGACGACATCTTCCTCTCGTGGTTGCCGCTGAGCCATATCTACGAGCGCGTGGCCGGCATGGTCGTGCCGCTCGGACGTGGCTGCACCATCGCGTACGCAGAGCCGATCATCGAGCGGCTGCCGGACAACATGGCCGAGGTGCATCCCACGGTCATGGTCGCGGTGCCTCGCCTCTACGAGCGGGTCTACGCTCGCGTGTTGTCGGCGGTCGAGGCAGGCTCGCCGATGAAGCAGCGCATCTTCCACTGGGCCGCGGCACTGGGTTCCAAGAAGTACGCGAACCATGTCGCTGGCCGGGGCGACTCCCCGTGGCTGACGCTGCAGCTGGCCATCGCCGATCGGCTCGTGTACAAGACCATCCGCGCGAGGACGGGCGGCCGGGTGCGCTACTTCGTGTCAGGCTCCGCACCGCTGTCACGGGAGATCGGCGAGTTCTTCTACGGGCTCGGCATGCTCGTGCTCGAGGGCTACGGGCTCACCGAGACCTCGCCCTTCGTCTCGATCAATCGGCCCGAGGATTTCGTGTTCGGCACCGTGGGCAAGCCAGCGCCGGATACCGAGGTCCGGATCGACGGAGCGACCGGCGAGATCCTGGTCCGCGGCCCGCAGATCATGCGCGGCTACCTCAACGCGCCCGAGGAGACCGCCAAGGCCATCGATCCCGACGGCTGGTTCCACACCGGTGACATCGGCGAGCTCGATCCGGGCGGACGCATCAAGATCACCGATCGGCTGAAGAACATCATCGTGCTCGGAAACGGCAAGAACGTCTCGCCGGCGCCGATGGAGGCGGCACTGTCCACCTCGCGCTTCGTGGCCCAGGCCGTGATCCTCGGCGATCGGCAGCCGTACACCGGCGCCCTCATTGCTCCGGACTTCGAGGAGCTCAGCGCATGGGCGGCGGCGCAGGAGGGAATCGCGGAGATGCCACCGGAGCAGCTGGTGGAGGTCAGGGCGGTCCAGAAGCTCTTCGACGCCGAGGTGAAGCGCACCCTCTCCTCGTTTGGAGCCCACGAGCGACCGCGGCGCGTCGCCATCCTGCCGCGCCTGCTGACC
>JBPCOK010000089.1:0-3444 GCA_051000335.1 Candidatus Limnocylindria bacterium
TGCGCTCCCCGGTGCTCCTGGGCATCGCGACCGTCATTATCGCCATCGCTGTCGGCCTGGCCGACAGCGGGCCGGCCCTCGAGGGTCCCGCCGGATCGGCGCGCTGCTGATCGGCATCCTGCTCGTCGTCCGAGGCGAGCGTGTCTGCGCATCGTTCGGAGATGCCCGCTTTCCCCATTCGGGCAGACCGCCGGGCGGCACGTCGGCACCCGGCGGTATGGACGCTAGTGGGCCATTTCGCCGGGGAGATTGATGGTCTTGTACTCGAGGAACGAGCTGAGGCCTTCTGGTCCGAACTTGTGCCCGATGCCCGATTCCTTGTATCCGCTTAAGGGGGCGCCGAACTCGATCCGGTAGTCGTTCAGCGTCAGGCTGC
The DNA here is from genome assembly GCA_051000335.1 of Candidatus Limnocylindria bacterium. Taxonomy (GTDB): domain Bacteria; phylum Chloroflexota; class Limnocylindria; order QHBO01; family QHBO01; genus JACDBZ01. Next base: position 377 of record JBPCOK010000089.1, read on the forward strand.
CGGTACGCACCTGGCGGGCGATCCGCATCGCCCGGTCGAGATCGCTGGTCCATACGCTTCCGGACAGGCCGTAGTTGGTGTCGTTGGCGATCCGGACGGCGTCGTCGTCATCGTCGAATGGGATCACGACGAGTACGGGGCCGAAGATCTCCTCCTGGGCGATGCGCATGGAGCTCTCGACATCGGCGAAGATCGTCGGCTCGACGTACCAGCCCTTGGGCTGGCTCGCGGGGCGGCCACCGCCCACGGTGATCTTCGCGCCTTGCGCTTGCCCGCTGGCGATGTATCCCTCGACCCGTTGCCGCTGGCGCTCGGCCACGAGCGGGCCGACCTCGGTGGTGGGATCGTGAGGATCGCCGACCGTCATCTCGGCGGCTGCCTGGGAGATCGCATCGACGGTCTCCCGGTAGCGGCTGCGGTGAGCAAGGATCCGTGTCTGCGCCAGGCACTGCTGGCCGGACATCATGATCGCGAATGGCATCAGGGCCGGCACGACGCTCTCGATGTCGGCGTCCTCGAGGAGGATGGCGGGCGACTTCCCGCCGCACTCCAGGGTGACGCGCTTGAACTGCTCGCCGCAGAGAGCCGCCACGCGCCGGCCCGTAGCGGAGCTGCCTGTGAAGCTGATCTTGTCGACCAGCGGGTGGCGCACGAGCGCCTCGCTGTTGTGCCGGTCGGCAGGCACGATGTTCAGGACCCCCGGGGGCAGCTCCGCCGCCATCGCCGCGTCGGCGAGCAGGTACGCGTCGAGCGGCGTCTCGGGCGCGGGCTTGAGCACGACGGTGCAGCCGGCGATCAGTGCCGGCGCGAGGTTCGCCATGGTGAGGATGAGCGGGACGTTCCAGGGCACGATCTGCCCGACGACGCCCACCGGCTCGCGGAGGATCCGGGCTGGACCGGTGATGCCTGCGCGGTCCTCCTCGAACGGGAAGCTCTCCGCGAGTCCTCTGTAGTAGTCGAGCAGCATCACCGGAACCGGTGCCTGGACGTGATTCGAGAAGCTGATCGGCGAGCCCATCTCCTCGGTGATGAGCTGGGCGATCTCCGGGATCCGCGCGCGTAGGTAATCGCCGACGGGCTCAAGCGCATCCGCTCGCTCCCGAGGAGACATGCGAGGCCACGGTCCATCATCGAAGGCGGCGCGAGCGGCACGAACGGCCCGATCGATGTCTGCCGGGGTGGACGAGGGAGCGGTGGCAATCCGCTCCTCGGTGACCGGGGAGACGACCTTGATCACGGCTTCCGATTCCGGCTGGACCATCTCTCCAGCGATGAAGAGACGGTCCCGCGAGAGGGTCGGTGCTTGCGTCAGGTGCGAGGACATCGCCAGGGCCTTTCGTCACGTGTTGCATTATGCGTATCGTAACATGTCACGATACCCTGTCAAGGGTGGGACGACCCAGAGAGCACGGCGAGGAGACGAGGGCCGCGCTGCGCACTGCCGCCGAGCATCTCGTCGCCAACGGTGGGCCCTATGCATTCTCGGTTCGTGCCGTGGCGAACGCGGCCGGCACGAGCACGCGGGCGGTCTACAGTCTGTTCGGGTCCAAGGACGGGCTGTTGGTGGATGCCCTCGCCCAGGGAGCCTTCGAGTTCCTGGCTGACGAGACCGACGAGCTAACCGATACCGACGATCCCGTCGCCGACCTGGTCGCCGTGGGTGTGCCCATCTTCCGCCGGTTGGTGCTCGAACACCCGGCGCTGTACCGCATCGCGTTCCAGCGCCCCGTCCGCAACCTTCGTCCCGGACCGGAGCTCACCGCTGCCAGGGAGCGAGCCTTCAGCCAACTCTCGGCCAAGGTGCAACGACTCGACGACGCCGGGCTTCTCGGTGACAAGCCGGTCCGTGCAGCAGCCGTGGAGTTCAACGCCATGCTGGAGGGCCTGGCCAACGCCGAGCTGCGAGGCGCGGTGTTCAGGAACCTGCCCGAGGGCGAAGAAGAACGCGCGTGGCGCAACGCTCTCACCACCCTCGTCCTTGGCTTTGGGGCCAGCGCCCCACGCTGACCACAGCGAAGACCCTGCCCGAACGACCGTGAGCCGGTCGTCAGCCGAACATGCTCGGAACTCGTCCGATTACGGACAGCTACGGACAGCCATCGGAGCCCACACGGCTTCCGGATCGCGCCGAGCGAGCAGCAGCTGACGCCGAGCTCGGGATCAGATGTGCGCCGAAACGACGGCAGGCGCATCGTTCGCTCTTGGCCAGGCTGCTGCTTTGCTCGCACGAAGGAGAAGTCCTCGACCTCGGCCACCGCGCTCCCGAGTTGGACGACGTCCAAGCGCCCCGACTGGCGTGTTGTCCGCTTCCGCATCGCCCGGGCGGAGCGAGAGTCCGCGCGAGCGCGTGGCGGACACTTGCAGCTCGTGACTGAGGAGCGAGCCTTCCGAGCTCCGAGACGCTCGCTCGCGGTGCGATGCATCATTCTCGTGCCCGAGATTGCGAGCTGGCGCCTGAGCGTAGTCACGACACTCGACGGTCGCAGTGAGACCGCGATCTCGGGACCGCTTCACACCACCCACCGCATCGCCGCCCGCCGCTCCGGCTCATAGCATCAGAAGGCGCCGGTCCGGACGTTGCGCTCGAGGTGCTCGGCGAGGGTCGGGGCGTGCTCTGCGCTCCGATCGAGCGCGGTCTTGATCGCGCGGCGGAGCGCGACGCGGGCGCGCTCGGTGGCCGAGCAGACGCGGCGCTCCCGGCCGCTGAGGCCGAAGGAGCTGCGAGCGCCCCGGCCCGCTCGAGTTCCTCCTCGATGTCTGCGAGGCGCTTACGGTAGACAGCGCAGGCGGCCCGGGCGAGGTGGGAGCCCGCGTCGCCGAGGCCGGCGGGTTCGAGCTCCGCGCAGGCCTGGGCGCCATTGATCCGCTCCGACCCCCGCGGTGAGCCCCCTCGACGGCCTGCACCAAGCTCCAAGCCATTGCGCTCGCGGCCGGATTCGGCGACCAGCTCGGCCAGGTAGCGCAACCCCTTGAGGTCATGCAGCTGGGCCTGCTCGCCGGCGAAGGGAGGTTCCAGTAATCGCCCTGGCGCTGGAAGCGGGTGGGCTCGGGCTCTCTGGGGAGCGGTG
>JBPCOK010000043.1:0-4340 GCA_051000335.1 Candidatus Limnocylindria bacterium
TCCCACGGTCCTGAAAGACCGCCGCAATGGCCACAACGCGGTCACCGACCCCGCGTCAGCCAGCCGCTCCCGAGCCTCTGTGGCCGTCAGGCGCACTTCAGCCTCGGCTTCGGTGGATCCGGGCTTAACGACCAGAAGAGCAGTATCCGGGTCCCTGGGTGTCCGGAACTTGCGTCCGGGAGCAAGTGGTGACCACGCGGCCGACCGAATCGCGCCCAACGTGGGCCGTTAATCGCGCTGCAGTGCAAACGGCGCAAACGACACAACGGCGCAGCCCAACGCAATTGGCCCAGTGGCCCACGCAAGTCGATCCGCTGGTCGCGCCTGACGTCCGAAATCTGGCGCCGATCCCTCCGGGCATCGGGCGATCTGCCGGCTGCTGAAAACGTGCCGATCCGGCAGTGAGGCCGGATCGGCGATGATCCGCGCGCCCGGGGCTCCGCTGCCGGGCGGTTGGCTCGTCCGTCGGAGGCTCGGCGCGTGCCGTGGCGGGCGTCCCGAGCTGCCCGGAGGGGCCGAATTGAATGCCGGCGGCGAGTGCCGTTAGTCGGCTAGCTCTCGAGGGAGGCGAGGATGACGGGAGCGCTCGCCGGCTGCTCGACGCGTTCGGTCTCGACGGTGACCGCGAACGTCGTCGCTCCGACGAGATCGTGCTCGAGCGCGACGAACGTCACGCCGTCGGTATCGTCGAAGGTGCCGGCCGCCACGGCGTTGCCCGATCCGTCGATGAGCCACAGCTCGTACAGCTCGCCGGATGCGAGGGTGGCAAGGTTCTCGGCCATGAAGTACGCGGTCTCGCCGCTCTGGATGACCCAGCCTCGGCCGGCCTGGCCCTGGGCGACATAGGCGGCATCAGCCGATGCGACGGCTCGGAGTGCCGTCTCGCGATCCGCGAGCTGGGCGTTGAGTGACACGTTCCAGGCTCCCAGGCCGACGGCGGCGGCAAGGCCGACGGCGGCCACTGCGGACGGCAGGGCGCCCCACTGCCACCACGCGCGCCGTGGCTCTGCGGGCGCATTCGCGTACGTCGGGCGCTCCGCGTGCGGCGCATCGGCGACAGCCCGCGGAGCATGATCCTGCGGGCTCGCCGCAACCGTCGTCATGAGACGGGCCCGGAGCGCGGGGGATGGTGCGACGGGCTCGAGCGCTTCGGAGATGAAGCCCGCGGCGGCGATGAGCTCATGGGCGGACGCGTGCGGTTGTGCGCAGGAGTCGAGATGTTGTTCGACGGCGCGCGACTCGTCGGACGAGAGTGCCTCGAGGCCGTAGGCGGCCGCCAGCTCGTCGGCCATCGCGCAGTCGAGCTCGAGAGGATCGCTGGTCATCCGCCTGGCTCGTTGCTCAGCTGGCCATCGGCCAGCGACATCGGCGCCGCACTCGTGCCGGCCAGCGCATCGCGCAGCTTGGCCAGGGCGAGCCGCAGCCGGCCATTGGCCGTGCCGGGCGCAACGCCGGTGAGGTCGGCGACCTCGCGGTAGGTATACCCCTCGAAATAGGCGAGCTCCAGCGCTCGACGCTGCTCGTCGGGTAGTGAGGCCATCGCGGCCCGCAGGTCGATGCCCGAGGCACGGGTGAGCGCGGCCTCCCACGTGGGATTCGGCCCTGTGCGCAGGAGCGATCGCTCGTCCGCATCGTCGATGTTGATGCTCGCGCGACGGGCCCGGACGCGGTCGATGGCCCGGTTGCGGACCACGGTCATGAGCCACGCGCGCAGCGAACCACGCTCCGCGTCGAAGCGGTCGATCTTCTTCCAGACTGCGACGAATACGTCGTGCACGACATCCTCTGCTTCATCCCGGCTGCCGACGACCCGCAGCGCCGTGGCGATGGCCGTACTCGCGAATCGGTCGTACAGCTCTTCAAGCGCCTCGGTCTCGCCGGTCCGGATCCGATCGGCCAACCGAGCGTCCACGCGACGGTCTTCGTTCACGCGGCGCTCGCATGTGGAACGTTCTGGTGGCTCGAGCGCATCATCGGGTCAGTCGCCGACGACCGCGAGCGTGTCTTCCGGCACGCCGAGCTCGGTCGCGAGGGCGCCACGCAGGGCATCCGCCGACGGCGTGGATCCAGTGAGCAGGCGCACGGTCTCTCCATTGGCCCGCAGGAATGCCGCCTGGCCGCTCGCGACCGTCCCGCCCTCGCCCTGCGCCTGCTCCATCAGCGGAGTCGAGGCACGATCGAGAACGAGGTCGAGCACGAAGCGATCCGCCGGCATGAGCTCGGCCGGGATCGGCGACTCTCCGGCCTCGGCGCCGATGCCGCTGGCGTTCACCAGCAGCTCGGCGCGCGCGAGCTCCGCCTCGATGATGGTGTCATGCCAGGGACGCGCGCGCAGCTCCATGTGACGGGCACTCCGCGAGAAATGTGCCACCAGCGCCTCCGCCCGATGAAGATGCCGGTTCAGGACGGCCACGTGCTGGAAGCCGGCGCCGATGAGGACCGCGACGACGGCCCGCGCGCCGCCGCCCGCGCCGAGGACGACCGCGTTGCGCGGCCACTTGCCCTTGACCCGCGGGAGGATCGAGGCAAGGCCCTCACGGATCCCGTCGACGTCGGTGTTGTGCCCGCGCAGCCGGCCGCCGTCGCGCACGTAGACGTTGACGGCGCCGCTGACCCGCGCGTCGTCCGACAGGGCGTCGGAGAGCGGGGGAGCCTTCTCCTTGTGCGGCGACGCGATGACTGCGCCGGCGAATGCGTCATCGGCGCGCAGCTCGCCGAGGGCGTCGGCCAGCTGATGTGGTCGGCGCTCCCAGCGCTCGATCTCGAGTGCGGATCCGACGTCCGCCAGTCCGGCGCGAAGCACGCCCTCCATCGGCGACGGGGCGAGGGGATGACCGATGATCGGGAGTCGGGTTGGAGGCATCTCGGACACGCTACGGGTTCAGCACGGGGAGGGTGAAATCGGCCAGGGACGAGCTTCGTCCGTGGGGGAGGCTCCATGCTATCATCGGCGCCGTTCGGAGAGGTCGCACGGGGATTCTGGCCACGGCCATTGGTACTCGGGGTGGCGTGCATCGGGGCGAGTGCCCTAATCGGGAGCCAGCCCGCGTCAGTGATCGCCTCCGGCGTCAGGGCCGGTCGGTCTCATCTCCCGGATCGCCCGCGTCGCCCTCGGCTGCGCCCGAATCTCGACCGGTGCCGGATTGGCGGGCATTCCAGTCGCTGCTCCCAACGGGTCCCGTTCCCGCGGGGTACACGATCTCCTTGCCTTCGGTCGCCTCTGCGGAATCGGCGACCGAGCCAGCGTCGGCCCAGTTACCGACATCGCCGCCTGTCCCGGCGTTCGCGCCACTGCCGATGCCGCCGCTGGTCGTGCCATCGGCGCTCAGCGACTTGTCTTCTCCGCCGAGGCCTCCCGAGCTCTTGCCGGCGTCGTCATCGGTTACCTGCTGGTCGTCTCGCTCGTGGTCCATGGTGATCCGTCCTTTCGGTCTTTCGGCGTGGTCAGGAGGCCTGTTGGGCGAGCTGCTTGAGCTCCAGCGTGATCGGCGGCAGCGCCGCACCCGCCAGGTACAGCCGTTTGAACTGCTCGACGCGCTCCGGGTCGATGCGGACGCGCACCTGGAGGCTGCGGTTCACCTGCGGCATGTCGGTGTGTGTGTACACACGCATCCGCGCAGTCTCTCATAGATGCTGGCCATGGCACAGGTGGTGGGCTGGGACGGCGACTACCGGGTGCGCCGCGCGCTGCAGGCCGGGCAGTTCGTGGATACCAGGACCGCCCGCAGCCGGCGCACCAATCGACCTATCGGAGCGAGCCACGGCCGCGCTCCGCGCGCAGCGGCTGCACCAGGCCCAGCAGCGGCTGCTGGCGGGGGAGCGCTGGACGGACAGTGATCTTGATCTTCACCACGGCGACAGGGCGGCCGCTGGGCAGCTCGTGGGTGACCCGCGAGCTCCAGCGCTACCTGCGGCTCACTGGGGCCGAACGCCTGCGCTTCCACGAACTGCGCCACACCCACGCCAGCCTGCTGATCGCGGCGGGGCTGCACCCCCGGCTCATCATGGAGCGGCTTGGCCAGAGCAGCATCAGCGTAACGATGGACCGCTACGGCCATCTGTTCCCAGCGGCAGGCAAAAAAGCCGCCCGGCTACTAGACCAGATGTTCGGTACGGCTGCGGCAGGATAGGGGTAAGACGGGGGTAACCGGCCCGGAGGAGGCCAGCACGGCCGGGTGGCATCCGGGCCGGATCGTGCGTAGAATGCCCCGGACGGAGAGGTCGCATAGTGGCCTAGTGCGGCGGTTTGCTAAACCGTTGAAGGGGGTAAACCTCTTCCGAGGGTTCGAATCCCTCCCTCTCCGCCACCGATCCGCGCGTGATCGTCACGGGTGCCCGTA
>JBPCOK010000097.1:0-3227 GCA_051000335.1 Candidatus Limnocylindria bacterium
CGAGCAGGTCGGCCGCGGCCTGTACGGGCCCCTGATTGTCGAGGAGCGCGCGCCGATCCGGGTCGATCGGGACGTCACCTGGGTGCTCGACGACTGGCGCCTCTTGCAGGACGCCCAGATCAGCGACGACTTCGGCAACTTCATGGACAGCAGCCACAATGGCCGGGTCGGCAACACCGTCACGGTCAACGGCCACATCCTGGAGAGCTTTCCGGTGCGCGCCGGCGAGCGCGTGCGCCTCCGCCTGATCAATGCTGCCAATGCGCGGATCTTCGGGCTCGAGTTCCAGGACCATCGGCCAATGGCCGTGGCGCTCGATGGACAGCCGGTCGAGCCGCATGAGTTGCCCGGCGGCCGCGTCGTTCTGGGGCCGGCGATGCGGGCCGATCTCGTGATCGACATGGAGGGCGAGCCGGGCGGGCGCTTCACGGTCGCGGACACGTTCTATCGCGGCCGCGAATACCGCCTACTCGACCTGGTGTACGGGAAGGAAGCGCCACTGCGCGACCATCCGCTCGATGCGCGAATGCACCTCGCCGCCAACACCATGCCTGAGCCCGAGATCAGCGGCGCCGAGCGCCATGAGGTTGCGTTCGGCGGCGGGATGATGGGCGGCATGATGAACAGTGGCGGGATGATGAGGGGCGGCATGATGCGCGGGATGCAGCACGCCGGCATCTGGTCGATCAACGGTGTCGCCGCGACCGGGCACGTCATGGAGCCCTTCCTGACCCTGCAACGAGGCCGCCCCTGCGTGCTGGCGATGCACAACGACACCGCCTGGCACCACCCGATCCACCTGCATGGCCATTCTTTCCGCGTGATCGCCCGGCACGGCCAGCCGACGCGCCACCTCGAATGGCAGGACACCGTCCTAATGGCGCCGCGCGAGCGGGCCCTGATCGCCTTCGTCGCCGACAACCCCGGCGACTGGATGTTCCACTGCCACATCCTCGAGCACCAGGCGGCCGGAATGATGGGCGTGATCCGCGTCGCCTAATGGAGCCCGACCGATGAGAGCATCTCCCCTACCGCTTGGCGCTTTTCTCCGCCTGGCCGAAGCAGCCGCGCTCTTTGGCAGCCTGCTGGTTGGGGCGCAGCCGGCGGGTGCCGCGGGTGGTGGTCCGGAGCGCGGGGCCGAGGTCTTCCGCGCCTGTGCCGCCTGTCACGCGCTGACCTCGGGCGAGCATCGGACCGGGCCGAGCCTCGCCGGCATCTTCGGGCGCGAGGCCGGCACCATTCCTGGCTTCACGCGCTATTCGCAGGCGCTCGAGGAAGCGGAGGTCACTTGGACCGAGGAGACGCTCGACCCCTGGCTCGCCAACCCGCAAGCCATGATCCCGGGCAATCGGATGACCTTCCGGGGGATCGGGGATGCGCAGACCCGCGCCGATCTGATCGCCTTTCTGGAGGTCGCCACGGCCGAAGCCGCTCGAGCCGATGATGGCAACGCGTCGCCCGACCTGCCGGACCTCGGGACGCTCGGTCCGGACCGGCAGGTGGCGGCGATCCGCTACTGCGGCGACACCTACGAGGTCACCACGGCGGCGGGCGAGACGATCCCGTTCTGGGAGTTCAACCTCCGCTTCAAGACCGACTCGAGCGACAAGGGACCGCGTCCCGGCCAGCCGGCGCTGCTTCCGGCCAGCATGATGGGCGATCGGGCGTTCGTGATCTTTGCCGACCCGGCCGAGATCAGCACTGCAATCGAAAAGCGCTGCTGAGCGATGCCGCCTGCATGCGCACAACAAGGATGACCCGATGCCACGCCTTCTTTTGATTCCCGTCGCTGCGGCAGTCACGGCCGTCCTGGCCGCCGGCTGGTTCGTCGTCGGGGCGGATGCGCAACCGGGCCAGGACGTACCGGAGATGTCGACGGACCCCGCGGAGCTGGATCCGTTCGAGCAGCGGGTTCGCGAGTATCTCCTGAAGAATCCCGAAGTCATCATGGAAGCGCTGCAGCTCCTGCAGGAGCGACAGCGCGCGGCCGAAGCGGAAAATTTCAAGCGGACCATTGCGGAACGTAGCGATGAGATCCTGAACGACCCGGCGGCGCCGGTCGGCGGCAACTCCGAGGGCGACGTCACCCTGGTGGAATTCTTCGACTACAACTGCCCGTACTGCCGCAGGGTCGCCCCGACGGTGAGCGATCTCGAAGAAGCCGATCCCGATCTGCGCATCGTTTACAAGGAGTTCCCGATCCTCGGCCCCGGCTCGGAGTTCGCGGCGCGGGCGGCGCTCGCTTCTGGAAAGCAGGGCAAGTACGTCCCGTTCCACAACGCCCTGATGCGAGCTGACGAGCAGGTGACGGAAGACACCGTCATGGAGATCGCGCGCCAGGTCGGGCTCGATACCGAGCAACTTAAGGCCGACATGCAGGATCCGGAGATCGAGGAAGCGATCACGCGCAACCTGCAGCTTGCGGACGCGCTTCAGATCACCGGAACACCGAGCTTTGTAATCGGTCAGCAGATCGTGCCTGGGGCCGTCGATCTCGGGACGTTGCAGGGCCTGGTCGCTCGCGCTCGGCAGAACGACACGCCCAGAAGTACTGGAACCGGAGATCGGAAATGATGGACAGCATGATGGGAGGTGGCGGCGCGATGATGTGGGGCATGGGCCTGTTCTGGCTGCTCGTGATCATCGTGCTGCTGCTCGCCGCGGCGGCGCTGGTCAAGTATCTGCTGGCCGGCCGCGGCGCGGAGAAGCGGCGTGACTGATCGCGTGCTGACCTCCCCACGTCCGACAACAGGCGCTCTTCGGCGCGTGGCATCCTTGCTGCCGGTGGTGGTCTTCGTCGCCGTCGCGATCGCGCTCGGCGTCGGCCTCACGCGCGATCCCCAAGACCTGCCGTCGGCGCTGATCGGTAAGCCCGTGCCAGCGTTCTCGCTGCCGCCGGTCCAGGGGCGCACCCTCGCGCTCGCAAGCTCGGACCTCGAGGGCGAAGTCTCCCTCGTCAACGTCTTTGCCTCCTGGTGCACGGCGTGCCGCTACGAGCACCCGCTGTTCATGCGCCTGGCGGAAGACGGCGTGGTCCCGATCCATGGCCTCAACTACAAGGACCGGCCCGAGGATGCAGCGGCCTGGCTCGACGAGCTCGGCGATCCCTACACCCGGACCGGCGCCGACCGTGATGGGCGCGTCGGCATCGAGTGGGGCGTCTACGGCGTGCCCGAGACCTTCGTCATCAGCCGAGACGGCACGATCGCCTACAAGCACATCGGGCC
>JBPCOK010000109.1:0-4065 GCA_051000335.1 Candidatus Limnocylindria bacterium
CCTCATGCGCGCCCTGCTCGCGGTTGTGATCATGTGGGTCGTGGGCATGCTCGTCGGGTTCCGACCCGAGGGTGGGATCGGCGGCAGCCTGGCGGCGGTCGGGATCATGCTGCTCTTCGGGTTCGCCTTGTCGTGGGTAGGCGTGGCGGCTGGGGCGCTGGTCCGAACGCCCGAGGCCCTGCAGGGCATCATCTTCGCGGCGGTCTTTCCGCTCACGTTCGTCAGCAGTGCGTTCGTCCCGACCGACTCCATGCCTGGCTGGCTGAAGGCCTTCGCGGAGGTGCAGCCGATGACGCAGGTCGTGAACGCGGTCCGCGAGCTGACCCTGGGCCTGGATCTCTACAATGCGCAGCTGCCGGCCATCCTGTGGTCGGTCGGCATCCTCGCCGTCTTCTTCCCGCTGGGCATCTGGCTCTACAACCGCCGCACGACCCAGTAGCGCCTCAGGATGACGTCGCGCACGACCCTGGTTCTCGTCGGAATCGGTCTCGGGGCGGGCATCCTCAGCGGGATGTTCGGGGTCGGCGGTGGCATCGTCATGGTGCCGGCCATGGTCCTGCTGGCCGGCATGGCCCAGGGTCGCGCCTCGGCGACCTCGCTGGCCGCCATCGTGCCGATCGCGGCCGTGGGCGCGTTCATCTTCGGAAGGGCGGACAGTGTCGACATTCCGGCGGCGCTCGTGATCGCGGTCGGGTCGCTGGTCGGGGTCCAGGTCGGGACGTGGGCCATGCCGCGGATCGGTGACGATCGCCTGCGCATCGGCTTCGCGGTGCTCATGGTCGCGGTCGGCATCACGATGCTCGTCTCGTGACGCCGATCGAGGTCGCGGTCCTGCTCGCCATCGGCCTCAGCGCCGGCGTGCTGGCCGGCCTGTTCGGCATCGGGGGCGGTCTCGTGATCGTTCCGGCCGCGGTCCTGCTGGCCGGGTTCGATCAGCACGTGGCGCAGGGAACCTCGCTGCTCGTGATCATCCCCTCGGCCGTGCTTGGATCGTATACGCACCACCGGCATGGCCGTTACGCGCTGCGCGATGCCGCCGGCCTCGCGGTGGGTGGCGTCCTGGGTGCGCTCCTCGGCAGCGTGACCGCGCTGTCGCTGGACGAGGGGTTGCTGCGACGGCTCTTCGCGCTCCTCATCCTGGCCGTGGCCGCGCGGATGCTGCTGTCATTGCGCAACTCGACGCCGGGGCCGAGGGTCGATTCCTAGTCGTCGGACTCCGATGGGCTCTCGCCCGGCGCGCCGTCCTTGTCGTGATCCTTGCCGTGACCGTTTCCCATGATCCCGCCGAGACCGGGGTGGGTGCCGAGATCCTTGGCGATGCGACCCCAACCCATGCCGAGCGTCGTCTCGTCCCCGTCGCGCAGCGCGGTGATCTCGCCCACGCTCATGCCGGTCTCGTCGGCCCAGGCGAGGACTCTGACCGCACCGCCGAGACCATGGCGCGCGGCAAGGTCTTGCAGCGCGGCGTCATCGAATGCAATCTCGTTGGCCGTGAGTCGATCGGCCGCGTGGGCCAGGTCCTCGGCGGTGGGAGCCTCTTCGACCTCGTCGGCCTCCTCTGACTCGGCCTCGGGCTCGTGGCTGGACGCAGGCGGGGCCGCCACGGTCGGCTGTTCGGGAGAGCGGTTGGCGAGCGTGCTGCCGGCGGCGACGAGGAGCAGTACGAGCGCACCGAGCAGCGCTAGGCGATTCCGTCGGATCATGGTCTTCCCCGTGCATCGGCGGTTGATCCGCTCACAGTAGGCTGCCGACCTTGCCGCCGGGCTGACGATCTCGCCCTGGTGGTGCGTGCACGCATCACCTGCGACTTCGCGTCGCTAGGGGTCCCGCTTCCAGATCCCGGTCTCGAAATCTGCGGCACGCTCCCCGCCGAGGCAGGGATCCACGACCATCACGAACCGCAGATCCTCCTCGTTCTCCCCATGGGCGTGGTACGTCCCGCGAGCCTCGGGGCAGGCGGGGTCGTTGTCGACGATCACGGTCCAGCCCGAGCTCTCGAAGTCGCCGGACCAGCGATCATCGACCGCGTATCGATCGCCGGTCAGGCTCAGCGTCTCGGTCTGCTCACCGTTCGTCGCCGGACGGGTGTACGAGCCCACTTCCCAGTGGCGGCCGGTTCCCTCGGCCCATTGGAGCCCGAGCCATCGGGCGCCGGCTCCCCCGGCGAGGACCACGGCCCCCAGGGCCAGCGCAGCGACGACGACACGTCGTGATGGCTGCAGTGCCGCCCGCAACCCGAACGCCATGACCACCGCCATCGCGAGCGCGACAGGCAGGAGCCACGCGGCGCTGAGCCGAACGGTCGATGCGTGTCCGACCTTGGTCACGGGCACGGCCGATGCCGCGATGAGGCCGATGACGACGGCCGCCCCCACGATGAGCAGCCACGGCGGAACCACCCGCCGGCCGAGCGCAGCCGCAGCCGCCCCCAGCCCAATGGCGAGCGCACCGAGGGCGGCGATCGTGGTGACCGGCATCGCGACGCCACGCCACGCGCTGAGATAGACATGAACCTCGCGATAGCCCTCGCCCCGCACCTCGCGGTCGTGGAAGATCCATCCATTGACGAACGAGATGGCGAGGAGGACCACGCTGACCACGGCCACCAGCCAGAGCCAGCGCGCGTGGGTCATGAGCCCGCGACCAACGTGTCGAACAAGCGCGTGAAGGTCGCCTCGGGATCGTCCGACATGCCACCGTGCGTCGGCCCCGGCTGGACTGCGGTGCTGCGTGGGGTCGTGAGCCAGTGGAACCGCTCCGACTGCGACATCATCGACAGCGGCCCGGGCTCGACCTCCCCGGCCGCGATCCGCTCGACGAGCAGGAGCTGATTCCGAAGGGCGTCGGCGTCGGCCTGGGGCGTCACGGCTCGGAGCCGCGACTCGTCGAGTGCCGTCGACGCGCGCAGGTAGCGCCGCTCGCGGCAGAAGAGCACGAGGCCGGCGTTGAGGAACTCCTCGCGTTCGATGTCGGGCACGACGCGCAGGACAGCATAGGCAAACGGGCTACGCGACGGCGCCACGCTGCACCTCCATCCGCAGTCGCTCCGCCGTGTCGACCCAGGTCGCCCGGGCCGCGAGCCGGCGTGACAGATAGCGCGAGTACGCCGATCGCTCGTCGGATGGGCCGCTGAAGCGTGAATCGGTCAACCATGCCTCGGGAATCGACCCTACGATCGGGGTCAGGATGTCGCCAGCGAGCCGAGGGGCGAGGCGCTCATCGGCTTCAGGGATGGAGGCGGCAAACGGCAGCAGGATGTGCTCGCCGATGCGCTCGAACCCGCGCTCGGCGTGGGCATCCGGGTCCTCCCAGGCATGGTGAACGTACAGCGCCGACCCATGGTCGATGAGCCACGTCTGCCCCTCACCGACCACGAGGTTCGCGTTGCGTGGCGTGCGGTCCGGGTTGATGGTCAGGCTGTCGAACCAGACGACGTCGGCTGCCCAGTCCGCTCCTTCGGGCGGGACGCGGGTCATGTCAGCGGCCAGGGCGCCCGGGACGAACGCGAGACCGACATTGAGGCCGATGGACCAGTCGAGCAGGCAGCGAGCTGCCCTCGCGCAGCGGCGCGATGTACCGGGTGATGTCGACCGAACGGAGCATGGGCGAAGTCTAGCCAGCGGCGAGCCGTTCGACGGTGAGCGCCGTGGCGGCCGTGATGCTCGCCAGCGTCGCGTAGTCCAGCGTGTCGGGCGTATCGGACGCGCGGTGGTAGTTCGGGTTGCGGAAGTTCGCGGTGTTCGTGACCTGGATGGCCGGGAGCCCGGCCTGCCAGAACCGCACGTGATCGCTGCGCGAAAAGTTCCGAGCCGCGGGCAGTGCGAGGAGTGCCGGCCCGATGAGCGGCAGGTCCACCGGGTCACGCAGCAGGAGGATCCGATGAGGATCCATCGTCGCGGCAAGACAACGAGCCCACTCTCGCGCGAGGTCAATGGATCGCCGCCGATAGATGGCGACGACGGTATCCCCGGCGCGCTGCCTCGCGGCGAGGCGGGCGACCTGTCCCGGATACAGCAGGTCGATGCCGGGCGGCACGCGCTGGGTGTTCGGCGCCGGGTCCATGAA
>JBPCOK010000126.1:0-2634 GCA_051000335.1 Candidatus Limnocylindria bacterium
GCCTGCACCCGATCGAAGGTTGCGTCGAGATCCGGCGTCGAGAAGTTCAGCCCCCGGAGGAGGCCCTTGGCGAGCAGGTCGCCGATGAGCTCCCGGTCCGTCGGCGAGATGCCGGGATCGGCTGCCGGTGGCTCGAGCACGATGTTGATGTCGGGCTGGGACGGTGGCCCGATGGTGACCCAGCGCATGCCGTACGCACTGACGTCATTGCGGACCTCGAAGCCCATTTGCGTCGCGATAGAACGCGATCGCCTTGTCGTGGTCGTCGACCGCCAGGAAGCAGTCCTGTACTTTCACATCCATGGCGCGAGCCTACCGAGTTTCGGCCGTGACCGCTTCTCGATTCCTGACCGGTCTCGTCGCCACCCGCACCAGGCAGGCGGGGAGCCCCTCCGTCCACAAGTGATCCCGAGCCCGATAGGCGCTCGGCGGCTCGCCGACGAGCTCGGCGAAGCGGGTGCTGAACGTTCCCAGCGACGAGCAGCCGATCTCGAAGCAGACCTCGGTCACCGAGAGGTCGCCACGGCGCAGCAGGGTCATGGCGCGCTCGATGCGGCGGGTCATCAGATAGCTGTACGGGGTCTCGCCGTAGGCCGCGCGAAAGCTCCGGGAGAAGTGGCCAGACGACATGCAGGCGGTGCGAGCCAGCGCCTCCACGTCGAGCGGGCGGGCGTACTCGCGATCCACCTGGTCTCGCGCGCGCCGCAGCAGTACCAGGTCGTCGCGTTCCACGGTGCACACGATACTCGGCCGTGACCATCAGGGACCGACGCTGCCGAGCCAGGTCCCGATGAAGGACAGCATCCCGACCAGGAGCCACGTGCCAAAACGAGGCCGAGGGCTATTCCATCTCGTATCCGGCCGACTGGACTGTCTTTCCGGGTGACCCCGACCAAGATATCCCAGCATGTCGCTACTTCGGTCCGGGACCGTTTGACGTGGACGCGTCCGATGGCGAAGACGATGCATGGACCGTCGACATCGGCGTCTTCACTGGAGCCTGTCTCGAGTTTGACCTCATAATGTTCCCGGTTGCGCTTGAGAAGGTGATCGTCGGTGGCCATCCCGCATTCCGGGCGAGAACCGCACGAGGCGGCTACGCGTACATCCTCAACCTCCGGCGCGATGATGGGCCGGTCCTCGTGGAACCGAACGACCCCACGCCGCCCACCTCCGAGGAGTGCAGCACGGCCCGCGGATTGTTGATTGCTGGACGCGACTGGGGGGCATCCACGGGCCGCCCCTTGAGCGCGTTGTCGACCGCATGACCACGACGATCGAGATCCACGACAACTAGACGCGCACGGTACCGAAATTCACGTCGGTCGAGCGATTGCAGGGCGGCCGGACGGCCCCGTCCGATAGACCTCGGACAGGTCCACGAGCTCACGCGGACGGCTGAGCGCCGGCGTGTGGCCGCTGGGCAGCTCATCGGCCTCGATGCCGAGCCGGTCGCGCACGACGCCCCGCATCCAGGCGCCCGGGAAGAACCGGTCGTGGCGGCCGATGATCACGTGCGTGGCGACGGCCGGTCCGAAGACGAGACTGGATCGGCGGCTGAAAACCTCAATGCTTCAGGCCGGGGCCGATGAATCTCGCCAGGCGTGGCGCAAGCCCCGCGGCCCAGTGAAGCCTCAAGCTTCGTGGGGGCCCTTCACCGCCGTCACCGAATATATCGCTACTGATATATCCGCTGACATCGCGATCCCTTCCGCCCCAGTACCGAGCGATCAGCGCGTGAGCTCGAATTCGCCTTCTGACACGACCTCTCCGGCGAGCGTGACATAGCGCATGACGTAGGTACCCGGCTCAGGCAGAAGGCGGCCGAGTTGCGGTGCCGCCGGCGAGGAATTGCTCGTTGACGAACGTGGCCTCAGCGGGATGCGGCAGCCCCACCTCGGGCGAGCCGATCCCGATGTATCGGACCGGGAAGACTTCGCCGTCGATATTCACCTTGATCGTGTCGCCATGCAGGCGTTGCTCAACAACCTCCATGGAAATCACAGCTAGGCAACCCACCGAACCCTGCACCGCAAGCCGGGGAACGCCCATGGCATGCCGGCTGGCGTGCCGGGCGGCGGGCTCCCTCCGTTCAGGGGCCGAGAGGGCCCTGCGGCTCCTTGGCCTCGCCCCCTCCCGTCAGCTCCAATGTCGCCATCATGGCGTCGAGGACGTCCCGGTGCTCGGCGTAGTCGCCGTCGGCCGTGCTACTCGTGCCAGCAACGATGACCGAGCCGTCCGGCAGCTCGACACGGTAGCCGTAGCTGCGATCGCCCCGAGCCGAGAACGGCGCTCCGGCATCGCTCGTCTGCTCTGCCTCGATCACGAACGCCGGCATTCCGGCCACCTCGGTCTGATCGCGGAAGATGACCTCCCACCCCTCGCTGGACGGGGGAACCTCCGTCAAGCGACCGAACGTGATCGCCACGGTCGGGGGTACGCCGGCATTCGGGCCAATCTCCATCGGCTGCTCGCCGAAATAGGTGCAGGCCGGCGTCGGCTCGGCGAACTCCTGATCGATCTCGGCGTTCGTGTACCAATCCGCCGGGTAACCGACCGCGAATCCGAACCTGTCGTTCGTGCAGCGCTGACCGCCGGACGGCTGGCTGGCCGAGGCGCTCGGCGATGGCGTCA
>JBPCOK010000180.1:0-4228 GCA_051000335.1 Candidatus Limnocylindria bacterium
TCGCACGGGGCCGGCTTCGTCTTGCACGGCGTGACGGGGGATGCCCTGCGGGGTAGGCTGGGGCCAACGGAGGAACCTGTGCCCCTTTACATGGACCGCCACGATGTCCCCGAGCTCACAGCGCGCGACGTGGCCGACGGTCACCTGAAGGACATCGAGATCCAGGACCGGTTCGGTGTCGAATATCTGACGTACTGGCACGACGCGAATGCCGGAACCGCCTTCTGCCTGGCGAGAGGACCCAGCCGGGAGGCCGTCGACGCGGTCCACCGGGAGGGCCATGGCCTCGTCGCGAACCAGATCATCGAGGTCGAGGACGCGATGGTCCAGGCGTTCCTTGGCCGCGTGAGCGAGCCGCCCACGAGCGAGCCCTACGCGGAGACGGCGTTCCGGACCATCCTGTTCACCGACATCGTGGGTTCGACCAGCCTCACCCAACGCCTGGGCGACCGGGGCGCCATGGCCGTGCTGCGCACGCACGATCGCCTGGTTCGGGAGGCCCTCAAGGCGAACGGCGGTCGCGAGGTGAAGCACACCGGTGACGGCATCATGGGCTCGTTCAACCTCGTCGCCGATGCCGCGGCCGCCGCGGTGCGCATCCAACGGGACGTCGCCCAGGACAACGAGAGCGCGGAGCATCAGCTCAGCCTGAAGGTTGGGCTGGCGGCAGGGGAGCCGGTGACCGAGGCGGGCGATCTCTTCGGGGCCGTGGTGCAACTGGCGGCGCGTCTCTGCGATCACGCGGAGGGTGACCACGTCCTGTGCTCGAGCCCGGTCCGCGATCTCAGCCTCGGGAAGCGCCTCACGTTCACCGACCGGGGCGACGTCGCACTCCGCGGCTTCGACGATCCGATCCGCGTCTATGAGCTCCTCTGGGTGCCCGCCGTCGCGGCCTGATCCTCACCTTATGCCGCGGCGATCCGGACGGCTCCGCGCCGCCATGCCAGGACTGCGCCGGTGGCCCCGGCGACGGCGACACCCGATCCCGCGATGAAGGCGACCGGGATGCCGCCCGCCGCCGCCACCAGGCCGAAGAGCATCGGGCCACCGCCAAAGGCGAGATCGATGGCGATCGTCATCGTTCCCATCGCCGCGCCGCGCTCATGGGGCTCGACTCGGGTCATCACCGCCGCGAAGAAGGCGGGAGTGGTGAATGCGACTCCGGCCGCCAGGATCCCGGCTCCCACGAACAGCCCGACCGGGGTCGGGATGAGCGCGACGACGAAAATGCCGACGGCGGTGAGCAGCAGGGCGCCCGCGCCGAGGCGATAGGGCGGCACGCGATCGGGGAGGCGAGCGAAGATGACACGCGTCACGACCACGATGAGCCCGAACTCCAGGAGCACGAGGCTCCAGTCGGCGACGCCGATCGACTCGGCGTGGATCGCCACGAAGGCGAAAAAGCCGGCCATGGCCGATATCCCCGCCAGAAGCAGCGAACCGGGGAGAAGGGCGGCTCGATGGATCAGCGCCACCGGAGCGGCGTCGGCCGGTCGTTCCGGCGCCGTCTCCGGGATCCGCAACGCGAGCAGGGCCGCCAGCCCGACGATGCCGGCCGCGCCGAGCCAGGCCAGCGTGAACCCGCCGAGCCCGAGCAACGCCTGCCCCACGATCGGACCGATCGCGATGCCGAGATACAGCGACAGGGAGTTGATGCTCAGCGCCTCGCCCATGCGTGCGCGCGGCGCGAGATCGGCGAGCGCCGCGAACCCGGCGACGAAGAAGAACGCGTCGGCGACCCCGAGCAAGAGCCGAAGGCCGATCATGACGAAGAGGCTGGGGGCGAAGGCGTGCGCGGCCGTGGCCAGACCGTAGAGGAGGGCGCCGCCGATGAGCAGCGGCCGCCGGCCGCGAGCATCGGCCCAGCGTCCGGCCGTCGGCCGAAGCACGAGCGCCGTGAGGCTGAGTGCACCGACCGTGATGCCGACTCCGGCCTCATCGGCTCCGAGAGGGCCGGCGGCGAAGAGGGGAGCGAGGGGGACCTCGAGGCCCTGCGCCGTGAAGTAGGCGAACTCGGCCAGGGAGAGGGCGATGAAGGCGGGCGTGTAGAGGCGTGCCCCGGAATCTCCGCCGCTCGGCGTCAGGCCCGTGCCGTCCATGGCACGTCTACGATACTGCGGAGGGCTCGCCGATGACCATGCCCTGGTAGCGGGACGGCGCCTGCTGCCAGCCGAACCAGCGGAGGGGAAAGCGCGACGCCATGCGGATGTCGATACGCTGGCAGGGATTGCGCCCCGTGCGGCTCGGACTCGTCATCGCGGTGCTGTGTCTGACTGGGTGCACCGCCACCCCGGTGCCGAGCCCGTCGGCTTCGCGGCTGCCCGACATCGGTTCAACGCCGCCGCGGGCCGCCATTCTCCGCGACCTCCTCAATCTTCTGTCCCGCGAGGGCACGTATCTTGAGCGCCTCGCAGCCTGCCTGCGTCAGTCGGGATGGGAGGCTGAGGTGGCCGATGACGGAGAGTCCCTGTCGTACAGCTACGGCGATCCGTCCCGCAGGCTCGAGTTCGCGGAGGACAAGCGAGCGTGCGACATCGTCGTCCCGCCACCGCCGATCGTGCCGCTGACCGAGGCCGAGATCCGCGGCATGTATGCCTATTGGGTCGAAATGCGACAGCGCCTGGCGGACCTCGGATACGTCACTTCGGCCCCGCCATCGGTAGAGGAATTCGTCCGAACCTGGAAAGCGAGCGGCCCATGGTCGCCGTACCTGGATGTGCCAGGCCGTGCGCTTGAGCGCATCGAACAGGATTGCCCGCAAAGCCCTCCTGGCTTGTAGGTGATTCTTGGATCACCCGGCCGAAGCGGTGCAACGCCCCCAGCGGGCAAGAGGGATCGAATTGCGGACGGACCGATGACAGGCAATCGGCTCGGGGTGGCGCTATTGCTCAGGCGGAGAAGGCCAAGACTTGCCTCTATCGTTCCCATAGTTCTGATCGGGATTGTGGCGGTAGCAGCCAGCGCGGCAAACGACGGCCCGGGCACGTGCAACCGAGGTCTGGCCGGCAGTGCGAGCGTGGAGTTCCAGGTGTCCACCGTCGCTGAGTTGCGGCAGCGAATTCCGCTCGGCCTGGCGCCGGAATTGGATGCAGCCAAGACGCCCTTCTCAGTTGTGGTGTTTGAAGGACCACATGAGGCGGTGCCCATCTACCCGGCACTCTTGGGCAATGGCAACATGGCGATTCCCGACCCGGTTCAGGTGGTGTGCGTCATCGAGCCCGATGGCACGGAGAACTACTACAGCGATGTGGACCTGGCTGGACTGAAACCTGGAAGGCTTGTCGGTCGACCGCTTGTCGGAATGAGCCACTACCTGGGGCGCGAAACTGAGCCACTACCTCTAGGTCGCTACGCTTGCGCTTGGCTCGCCCGCTTTTTCGCAGCCCCAGCCGAGCCGCGGTTGCGTTCGGCCACCTGGGATCGGCGCTTCGCGAGCGACCACGACAATGGCGGAGCGAATCCGGTCGCTTCTCATTCGCCACGCCGAGGTAAGTGAGCGGAAGATGTTCGGCGGGATCGCACTCATGGTCGGCGACCGAATGGCGGTCGGGATCGTGGGGGACGACCGGATGGTTCGGGTCGGCCCGCTGGGCACGATGATCGCCGTCTTGAGCCCTCACGGCCGAAGCTCGAAGTCATTCACCTGGCTGAGGCTGTGGACGCCGAACGCCTCACCGAGGCATGAAGCGTCGGGCGGGTTGAGCCACGGGAGATCGGCCGGGGCGGGACCTCCCTCCGGGCCGATTCCGCCGCCGCCGAACCTGACAAAGTCCCCGTCGTGCAGCTCGACACTCTGCGCGGTGATCGGGTCGAAGAATACGATCGTGCCGGTCTGGACATTCCAGTGCGTCTGGCTGTTCCGCCAGTTCACGGGTGTTAGATCATCCAGGCTGCCGACCGTCACGCACGTTTCGCCGATGCGCAGGTTCTCGCTGAGGCCGGCGTAGTCGCCGCTATCGGATGGCGCCTCGAGCACCGCCAGCGGCCCCCACGGCCCGTCGCCGAATGCGGGGGGCTCTGTCAACGGGGCGACGCGACGGTTGCGCACCGAGCGATCCGGCAGCTCGATGACCGAATGCCGGGGCTCACGACCCGGTCGAACCAGGTCAAGACGTCGGGAGCGCCTTCGATTCCCACTCGGTTGATCTCAGCTAATGGTCCCAGATCAGTTCGATCAGACTGGTCCCCGAGCCCAGCCGGCGGGTGAGCACTGGACGAAGCAGGACGT
>JBPCOK010000015.1:0-5684 GCA_051000335.1 Candidatus Limnocylindria bacterium
CCGGCCTGGCGGTGATCGACGTGCTGCCCGGCCAACTGCTGGTGCTCATCGCGGTCACGTCGTCGCTCACGTCCATCCTCAGCCATGTCGGCCTTCGTTCCCTCTTCCCGATCCTCGTCCCGGAGCCCCTCTGGGAACGCGTGAACGCGGTTGACTCGAACGGATACGTGGCCGCGACGATCATCGGTCCGCCGCTCGCGGCCGCGATGGTAGCCCTGCTCGGTGGTCCCGCGGCGCTGCTCGGCATCGGCCTTGCCTTCGGCATCGCGGCCGCGGCGCTCATCGGCGTACCGGATCCGGCCTCGGCTGTCGGGTCATCCGGACGCGTCCTGGCCGATGCGTGGGGTGGCATGGTCTACACGTGGCGGAATCGGACGCTGCGCGGGCTGGGCTTCGCCGTCACGTTCGGCAACCTGGCCCACGGGATGACGACCATCGTCCTTCCGCTGATCATCCTTCAGCGGTTCGGCATGAGCGAGACGGTGGTGGGCCTGGTCTTCGCCGTGTCCGGCATCTCCGGGATGGCCTCGGCCTTCCTCTTCGGGCGCCTGGACACCCGCGGTCGCGAGTGGTCGATGCTCGTCTGGCCGATGATCGCGCTGATCCCCAGCGTCGCGCTGCTCCTCGTCGCCGCCGGCCAGCCACCGGTCCCGGTCGGCCTCGGGCTGGTCGTCGCCGAGATGCTGCTCGTCGGCCTCCTCATCGGGCCTATGGACATCGCGCTCTTCACCGTACGCCAGCGACGAACCGAGCGCGCATGGATGGGGCGCGCCTTCTCCGTGTCGATGGCGTTCAACTACCTGGGCGTCCCGGTTGGGGCTGGGGTCGCGGGACTCCTCGCCGAGTCCTCGATCGAGCTCGCGATCATCGTGCTCGGCATCGGCGGGACGATCGTCTCGGCCGTCGCGGCCGCGACGCTGGTGCCGCGCCATGCACCTCCGGGCGAGCAGCCGATGGCGGAGAGCGTCACCGGCTAGGCGAGTCCTGCCAGCCGGGCGATCGCCGCGGCCGCCGCGGCGACGATCACGACCAGGAGGATCGGGGCGCGCAGTGCGATGGCGAGTGCCGCGGCCGCCACCCCGATGATCCGGGCGTCGAACACCAGCTCCTGTTCGCTCCCGAGCGCCGCGGTCGCCACGAGGGCCGCCAGCAGCGCGGGGGCCAGCAGCGCCACGACGCCCTGGATCCGCGCCGGCAGCGCCCGTCCTCCGAGGAGCACCGGTCCGGCAGACTTGATGGCGATCGTGCCCGCTCCGACGGCCAGGACGACCAACCAGGATTCGGTCATCGCCGGAGCCCGATGAGTGCAGCGGCTGCGGCCGCGATGATCGGCACGCCGGTGGGCGTGAACGGCACGAGTGCCAGCGCGATCGCGGCCCCTCCCACCGCGGCCGCGACCGCGCGTCTGCGGGTGAGCTGTGGGACGAGCAGCGCGAGGAAGAGCGCGGGAAACGCCGCGTCGAGACCAAGCGAGGCCGGGTCGCCCAGAGCGTCACCGCCGATCACCCCCACCAGCGTCCCGCCGACCCATGCCAGCCACAGCACGAGGCCGGCCCCGACGAGCCGGCTTCCGTTGAATCGGCCGCCGCCCTGCGCCGCGATGGCCCACGACTCGTCCACGACGAGCTGACCCTGGAGGAAGCGGGCAAGTGGTCCGCCGTGCAGGAAGCGCGCGACACTGATCCCGATCGGGAGGTATCGCGCGTTCAGCAGCAGGGCGGCCGCAATGGCCGCAGCGGGCTGGCCCCCGGCACCGAGGATCGACGCCGCCGCGAACTGGGCGGACCCCGCGAAGGTCGACATGCTCATCACGACTGCGGGAATGCCACCCATGCCGCCACTCGCGGATGCGAGGACTCCGAAGGAGACGCCGAACAGCCCGACGGCCACGGCGAGTGGGATGGCCGTCACCGCGCCCTGCCGCAGCTCGCGGCGATCGGCCGATGGGCGGGTCAAGCGACGTTGGCGTTCATGCCTCGAATGTACGCTGTCGCGGTCGGGGCGGCATGAACCAGGAGGCGGTCGTGGACATCAAGGAAATCATCGGGGTCATCGGACTGGCCATTGACGTGGCCGGGGTGCTCGTCATCCTGCTCGCGATCGTCGCAGCGGGCATCGGCTTCGTCCGAGGTCTCGTCGGCGGCGTGGCGCGAGACCTCGCGTATCGGGAGCTGCGGCAGTCCGTCGGTCGGGGAATCCTGCTCGGCCTCGAGCTGCTCGTGGCGGGGGACATCATCCGGACGGTGGCCATCGAGCCGACGTTCAACAGCGTCGCGGTCCTGGCGGTCATCGTGCTGGTGCGGACGTTCCTGAGCTTTTCGCTCGAGGTGGAGCTCACCGGCCGCTGGCCGTGGGGCCGCGATCGCGGGGAAGCGCGCTAACGCGCGCGGCGCCGAGCCACCTCGGCGCGCACG
Source organism: Candidatus Limnocylindria bacterium (assembly GCA_051000335.1). Classification (GTDB taxonomy): domain Bacteria; phylum Chloroflexota; class Limnocylindria; order QHBO01; family QHBO01; genus JACDBZ01. The sequence goes on from JBPCOK010000015.1 coordinate 2,415, forward strand.
GCCGGAGCCACGACCGCCCCGAACAGCTCGATCGATCGCATGACCTGGTGGTGCGGAATGGAGCCGATCGTGAACTGGATGAGGAACCGGTCGTGGTCGAAGATCTCGTGCTGGTGGAGGATCTTCTCGGTGACCTGCGGGGGCTCACCCACGAAGCTCGCCCCATGCAGACCGCGAGACGCCTCGAACTGCGCCCGATCCGTCGGTGGCCAGCCGCGCTCGCGCCCGATGCGATCCATCATCAGCTTCATCGGCGGATAGGCGATCTCGGCGGCCTCGTCGGACGAGTCGGCGATGAACCCGTGCGAGTTGATGCTCAGCGGCGGGGCCGGCTCATGTCCGACGGCCGCCGCCGCGCGCCGGAAGAGCTGGGCGAAGGGCGCGAAGCGCGCCGGCTCGCCGCCGATGATCGCCAGCGCCATCGGCACGCCCAGTGTCCCGGCGCGAACCGCCGATTCGGGGGTCCCGCCCACGGCGATCCAGACCGGCAGCGGGTCCTGCTTCGGGCGTGGGTACACGCCTCGATCCTCGATCGATGCCCGCTGCGTCCCGGACCAGGTGATCCGCTCACTGTCACGCAGCGCCAGGAGGAGCTCGAGCTTCTCGGCAAACAGCGCGTCGTAGTCGCGCAGGTCGTAGCCGAAGAGCGGGAAGCTCTCGATGAACGAGCCGCGTCCGGCCATGATCTCGGCTCGGCCGCCGGACAGGAGGTCGAGCGTCGCGAACTGCTGGAAGACCCGCACCGGGTCGTCCGAGCTCAGCACATTGACGGCGCTCGTCAGGCGGATGCGCTTCGTGCGCGCGGCGGCCGCGGCCAGCACCACGGCCGGGGACGAGATCACGAAATCCGGACGGTGATGCTCGCCGACCCCGAAGACGTCGAGTCCGACCTCGTCCGCCAGCTCGATCTCCTCGAGGAGGTCGTGGAGCCGCCGCTCGACGCTGATCGTGCCGCCATGGCGCGCGTCCTCGGTGACCTCGCCGAACGTGTAGATGCCGATCTCCATCGGCGCATGATGGCGTATCACCGCACCCATCGGCGTCCTTTGAACTAGCGTATATCCGGTATGTCCATCTCCGGCCAACTCGGACTAGGCGCCGGGGATCTCGACCATGACCTCGTCGAGGGATTTGCGCGTGATATCCGGCACGGTCGCATCGGCCGCGGCGTAGCCGACCGGGATCACCACGTAGGCGCGCTCGTTCTCGGGACGTTCCAGGATCTCGGAGAGGAATCCCATCGGGCTCGGCGTGTGCGTGAGGGTGGCCAGGCCGGCGTGGGTCAGCGACGCCAGCAGGATGCCCACCGCAATCCCGACCGACTCCCGCACGTAGTAGTGCTTGACCTTTCGCGCGCCTGGCGCATCCGCGCGCAACCCGTAAGCGTGCTCGAAGACCACGATGAGCCACGGCGCATCGGTGAGATGCGGCTTGCGCCAGTCGGTGCCGAGCGGCTCGAGCGCCTCCAGCCACTCCTCTGACATCCGGTGGCCGTAGCCCTCGCGCTCCTCGGCCTCGGCCGCATCCCGGATGCGGGCGCGAAGCTCAGGCTCGTCGCCGATGAGCACGAAGGTCCATGGCTGCTGGTTCGCGCCGCTCGGCGCCAGGGCCGCGGACCGGATCGCGTTGACCACGAGCTCGCGCGGCACGGGGTCCGGCGAGAAGTCGCGAATCGAGCGCCGTCGCCCCATGGTCGCCAGGAAGCGCTCGGACGCGGCCGAACGCTCCTCGTCGGTCATCTCGGCCGTGGCGTACGGTCGGCGTGGGAGCGGCATGCCGGTCATGGTAGGGCGCTAGCATCAACGCATGAGCTGGATCGAGCGCGTCGGATACGAGGCATCCACCGGCCGCCTGCGTGCCATCTACGATCGGATCAAGGGCCCTCGCGGTGAGCTCGACAACATCCTCACCGTGCACAGCCTCCGCCCGCACACACTCGAGGGCCACATGGCGCTCTACAAGAACGTGCTCCACCACACCGGGAACACGCTGCCGATCTGGTGGCTCGAGGTCATCGGCGTCTACGTGAGCATGCTCAACCGGTGCGACTACTGCGTCGAGCACCACTTCGCCGGTCTGCGGCGCCTCCTCGCCGATGACACCCGTGCCGCCGCCATTCGAGCCTCCCTCGAGGCCGATGAGCCCGATGCCTTCGACCCGCGCCAATTCGCGATGCTTTCCTACGCCCGACGCCTGACCCTCGAGCCGTCGGAGGTGACCTCGGACGACCTCGATCGCCTGCGCGCGGCCGGTGTCGACGACGGCGAGATCCTCGAGGTCAACCAGGTGACCGCCTACTTCGCCTACGCCAATCGCACCGTGCAGGGCCTCGGCGTCACGACCGATGGGGACGTGCTCGGCCTCTCGCCCGCGGACGACGATGCATCCGAGTGGCACCACGGGTGAGCGTCCGCTCGTACCTGTCGGACCTCCAGTGCTCCTCGTGCGCGGCCGTCGCCAGCGCCGATGAGCTGGCCGGAGTGTGCTCGGCCTGCGGCAAGGTGCTCTTCGCGCGGTACGACCTCGAGGCGCTGCGTGCGTCCATGCCGGTGCCCGACTTCGGTGGTCGGCCCGACACCCTGTGGCGTTACCGGGAGCTGCTCCCGATCCGCGATGAGCGGTTCGCGCTGACGCTCGGCGAGGGCCGTACCCCGCTTCTGGAGCTCGGGCTCCGGGCACGGACGGCTGCTGGGATCGAGGACGGTGAGCTGCTCATCAAGGAGGAGGGGCTGAACCCGACAGGTTCGTTCAAGGCCAGAGGTCTGGCGGTTGCCGTCGCCCGCGCCGCGGAGCTGGGGGCCACCGACGTCGCACTCCCGTCGGCGGGAAACGCGGGCGGGGCGGCGGCCGCCTACGCGGCGGCCCACGGGGTCAGCTGCCACGTGGCCATGCCGGCGGATGCGCCGGCGATCAACCAGCAGGAGGTGGCGCTGTACGGCGGCGAGCTGATCCTGGTCGACGGTCTCATCGACGCCGCAGGGCGTCTCATCCGGGAGCGAGCCGCCGCCGAGGGCTGGTTCGACCTCTCGACCCTGAAGGAGCCGTATCGGGCCGAGGGCAAGAAGACGATGGGCATCGATCTGGCTGAGGATGGCGGCTGGGGGGACGGGTGGTGCCCCGACGTGATCGTCTATCCCACCGGGGGCGGCACCGGCATCGTCGGGATGTGGAAGGCCTTCGACGAAATGGAGCGGCTCGGCTGGATCGGATCGAAGCGGCCCCGCATGGTGGTCGTCCAGTCCACCGGCTGCGCGCCGATCGTGCGCGCCT
>JBPCOK010000069.1:0-4157 GCA_051000335.1 Candidatus Limnocylindria bacterium
ACCCGTCGCCGTACCTCTATTACCTGGACCTCGCGACGGTATCGCCAGGCGCGGTGGTGGTCGGTGCCTCCCCGGGGTTGCTGGTCCGGGTCCGTGACGGCGGGGTCGTGACGCGTCCCATCGCCGGCACCCGGCCGCGCCACGAGGATCCTGCGCAGGATGCAGCGCTCGAGGCTGAGCTGCGAGCCGACCCGAAGGAGCTGGCGGAGCACGCAATGCTGGTCGACTTGGCCCGTAACGACGTCGGCCGCGTGGCGGCGCCGGCATCCGTCGAGGTCACCACCTTGCGCGACGTCGAGCGCTACGCGCATGTGATGCACCTGGTCTCCGAGGTCCACGGCCGCCTGGCCGATGGCCTCGACGCCTTCGATGCACTCCGCGCCACGTTCCCGGCCGGAACGGTGAGCGGGGCGCCAAAGGTGCGCGCCATGCGCGCGATCGCTGAGCTGGAGGGGGAACGGCGCGGGCCGTACGGCGGGGCCGTCGGGTACTTCTCGCCGACCGACGTCGAATGCGCCATCACCATCCGCTCGGCCCTCATCCGTGACGGCATCGCCACCGTGCACGCTGGGGCGGGAATCGTCACCGACTCGGTTCCCGAGCGCGAGGCGGCCGAGGTGGCGTCGAAGGCCGCTTCCATGCTGGCCGCCATCGGTGGCGATTCATGAAGGTCTTCCTGCTCGACAACTACGACTCGTTCACCTACAACCTCGTGCACCAGCTGGGACGCATCGGCGCCGATGTCACGGTCGCGCGCAACGACCAGGTCACGGTGGCCGAGATCGAGGCCACGCACTCCGACGCTGTCGTGATCTCGCCAGGTCCTTCGCTCCCCGAGCGGGCGGGGATCAGCGTCGAGCTCGTTCGTGCCCTGGGCTCGTCGGTGCCGATCCTGGGCGTGTGCCTGGGGCACCAGGCCATCGGCGTTGCCTACGGGGCGCAGGTCATTCGCGTGCCCCCGGTGCATGGCAAGGCGCGTCCGGTGCACCACGCCGACGCCGGATCATTCGATGCTGTTCCGTCCCCGTTCGATGCGGCGCGCTATCACTCACTGGCCGTCGCCCGTGACGGACTGCCCGACGATCTCGAGGTCACGGCATGGTCCAATGACGGCGTGGTCATGGGCATGCGACACCGCTCGCACCCGGTCGAGGGATTCCAGTTCCACCCCGAGTCGATCCTGACCGATGCCGGCGACGCCCTCGTCGCGAGCTTCCTGCGGCGCGCTGCCGCCGTGCCGGCGAGATGAGCGAATCCGGCCCCGCCTCGAGCGCCATCCGGCTCCGCTTCTCGGACGAGCCCGACGCACTGCCGCAGATTCTCTCGGCCATCGCCGCCGCAGGGGGCCGGCTGCGCACCCTCTCCACGCCGCGGGTCGTCGACGGCGTGGCTGAGGCGGAGCTCGAGGTCATCGGCCTCGACGAGGCTCGGCTATCCGAGATTCTCGATGGTGTCACGGCGATCGTCTCGCAGGAGCCGACGCGCATCCTCGACCGGGTGTTTGGCAAGCGGGTGATCGTGATCGGCGGCGGGGCGCAGGTCGCGCAGGTGGCCCTCGGCGCCGTCTCGGAGGCCGATCGCCACAACCTGCGCGGTGAGCGGATCAGCGTCGACACCATCGCGCTGGTAGGAGAGGACGCGATCGCCGCCGCGGTGCGAGCGGTGGCGGACCTGCCAAGGGCCCGCTGCCTGGTGCTGGCCGGGGCGATCATGGGCGGGCAGATCACGACGGCGGTTCGAGAGCTGCGCGAGCACGGCGTGCCGGTGATCGCGCTGAACATGGCGGGATCGGTGGCCGACGCCGCCGACCTGGTGGTGTCCGACCCGGTCCAGGCCGGGACGATGGCGGTCATGGCCATCGCCGATACCGCCCAGTTCGACCTCGCGCGACAGCGCGGTCGTCGCTACTGAACGCACCTGCGGCTACCATCGGCTTCTCATGTGTGGCCGATTTAGCCAGGGCGAGCCGTCGCATCGGATCAGCGACTACTTCGGCGCCTACCCCGATGACGACCTCCCCGACGGGCTGTACAACGTCCCGCCCACGGAAACGATTCGGATGGTCGTCGCGCAGGACGACGAGCGTCGGCTGGTGGCCGCGCGGTGGGGGTTCCGGCCGTTCTGGGCCGATGAGGAGCGACCCGGCGCGAAGTCGTGGATCAACGCCCGCTCCGAGACCGCATGGGACTCTCCCGTCTTCGGTCGCTCGTTGCGCAGCCGGCGCTGCGTAGTCCCCGCCGATGCCTTCTACGAGTGGGACCGAACCACCACGCCGCGTCAGCCGTACGCGATTGGTCCCGCCGGGGAGGGGGAGATGCTGGCACTGGCCGGCATCTGGAGCCCGATCCATGACCAGGGCCTGACCGCCGCGATTCTGACCACGGCTCCGAACGAGCTCCTCGCCCCGATCCACAACCGGATGCCGGTGATCCTGGACCATGAGGCGCTCGACGCGTGGCTGGATCCCGACGCCGATCTCGGGCTGATCGCCGCGCTCATGCAGCCGGCGGCGGCGGCCGACCTGCGGATGTGGCCGGTGAGCACCGCCGTCAACCGGGTCGCCGCGGATGGAGCCGACCTGCTCCGACCCGTCGAGCTGGCGCCGACCCTTGGGCTGGCCTGAGCGTCAGCCCCGCGGCCGGTCTCCGGCGAGGCGCCAGGCGGCAGGGAGCAATCCGGCGGCGATGACGATCTTCAGCGTGTCGCCGACGAGGAACGGCACGGCCCCGAGCCCGAGCGCCGTGGGCAGGTCCACGCCGAGCGAGACGGCCAGCCATGAGACCCCGAGCGCGTAGATCAGCAGGTTGCCGAGCACCATGAGCCCGGTCGAGCCGATGACGGTCCGGTCCGCGCCACGGCGCGCAAATGCCCCGACCACCACGGCCGCGAGCGCGAAGCCCACGATGTACCCGAACGACGCGAACTCCCATCCGGATCGCTGCTCGCTGAACCATGGCACGCCGACCACACCGGCCACCAGGTAGAGGCCCATCGCGGCACCACCGCGCAGCGGCCCGAGGGCGGCTCCGGCGAGTAGCACGGTCAGCGTCTGGAGGCTCAGCGGTACTGGAGTGAACGGCAGCGGCACGGCGATCTGCGCCGCGAGGCCGGTGAGCGCGGCCGCGCCCACGACGAGCGCCACGTCGCGCACCAGTTCGCCGGGAACGAGGTCCGCCAGGACGCGGGGTCGGGTGGCTGCCTGTGCTGTCATGGCGCGCAGCCTAGCATCGCCGATCAGCTCACGATGGTGGCGGCGGCCGCGAGGGCGGAGCCGCGAGCCCCGGCCATGTCGCGGTCGGGCACGAGGACGAAGCGCGCGACGGCCGCCTGCTCCTCGCGGAGCACCGTGTGCTGCCTGACCCGCCCGAGGAACCACTCGCCGAAGTGCGCTGCCACCTCGACCACGCCCCCTCCCACGAAGTACACCGCCGGATCGCTGAAATTGGCCGCGATGGTGAAGAGTCGCCCGAGTGCCGCGGCCTGCTGATCGAAGAGAGAGAGTGCCATCTCGTCGCGCTCCACCCCGTATGTGCGGACGGCCTTCGCCGCCTCGTCGATCGGCTCCTTCGCCAGCGGATGGTCGGGGTAGCGGGTCAGCCAGTACGGCAGGAGGTTGCGGAGGATGCCGGTGAGCGATGCGATGCTCTCGACGTCACCGTGGTTGCCGCAGCCGCACACCGGCATCGGCTGGTCATCGGCCAGGATGCCGTCGGTCGCGATCCGCACGTGCCCGAGCTCGCCGGCCATGCCGGCCTCTCCCCGAACGACGAGCCCCGCCTCGATCACGCCGCCGCCGAGACCGGTGCCGACGATGGCCGACACCGAGGAGTGGCGCGCGGCATCGGCGCCGAGGTGAACGTGGTGCGCGTACAGCGCGGCCGCGTTCCCGTCATTGTTGTAGACGACCGGCAGGCCGATGTGCGCTTCGAGGGCGCTGCGCACGTCGAATCCCCACCATGCCGGCTGCGCGAAGTTCGTCGCTCCTCGGACGCTGATCACACCGTTCGCGCTGGCTGGCCCCGGCGTGTCCAGGCCGACGGCGACCACGCGGCTTCGGTCGACACCGGTCTCGCGGAGGACGAGCTCCATCGTCTCGGCCATGGCCGCGATCGCGGTGTCCGGGCCCTCGCCGACGCGGCTCGGGATCTCGTACATGC
>JBPCOK010000011.1:0-6663 GCA_051000335.1 Candidatus Limnocylindria bacterium
CATGGATCGCGACGCAAGGGCATACCACGTCGCTGTTCCCGGAAGCGTACTGAGGAAGCGCGGCCGCGTGTACCGTAGCACTACGGATTGGATGGTACTTTTTGGGCTGGGTAAACGCGGACGGCCGAGCTCGGGCATATCGACCTGATTGCCAAGATCGGCACCCGTTACCGCCGGCTCCACCTCGACCAGTTCGCGATCCGCAAAGAGGTCGATGCCCTCACGAGCACCGCCGAGCTGCTCAACCTCTACCGGCGGCAGGGATGACGCGGCCGATCTGGGGTGTCAACCTCTGACACCATGGAAAGCATATTGTCGACTGGAAGGGTGCGGCTAACGTCCGTGAGCCCCAACCGAGGGGAGACCGTCGGTAGCATGGCCGCCATGCAGTCGATGAGCGCCCCATCGCCCGCGACCGACTGATGGCCCAACTACTGCTCCACGGCGCCGCGATCGAGACCGTGTTCGACCTCCTCGGCCGGGACGAGAACGACATGACCTACGCGCTCGGGTGGGGCTTGACGCGCAGCGATGAGTTCCTGTCCACCTTCGTGCGAGGGCTGGGCCTCGACGCGGTCCCTGCCGACGAGGTCGTGGTCCGCCTGCACCGGAACCATCAAGAAGGTCATCGCCGATCGCGGCTTCGGCTTCATCGCCGCCGAGGATGAGAAGCAGTACTTCTTCCATCGCGGCGGCCTCGATCCCTCGATCGACTTCGACCGCCTCGTCGGCGACGAGCGCGTCGAGTTCGAGATCGAGAAAAGCCCCAAGGGGCCGCATGTCACACAGGTGGGCGTAGTCTGACGGCACAGGTGCGGCCCTTCCGAGAGACGGGCCGTTCACATTCGCTCCGCGGGTAGGTGCGGCGCGACCCTCGCCTCCCTCCGCTCGATCTCCCCCGAGGCGCAGAGCGATCGCCCATCGCTCGATCGGAGCACGCCATGGTACGCACCGCGTTCGTCTCGACCTACCCTCCCCGGCGTTGCGGGATCGCCACGTTCACGAGCGATCTGAGCCGGGTAATCTGGGACTGCGAGATCGTCGCCCTCCATCCGCCAGAGCAGGCGTCGCCGTACCCGCTCGAGGTCCATCACCGCATCTGGCGCGACGAGCCTTCCGACTACACCCGAACTGCCCGGTCGCTCGGCGCCTGCGTCGACGTGGTCTCGCTCCAGCACGAGTACGGGATCTGGGGTGGCGGTGACGGCGAGGCCATCCTCGACTTCGTCCGGGCGCTAGATGTGCCGGCGGTCGCGACGCTCCACACGATCCTCCGACAACCGACGCCGCGTCAGCGTGCGATCCTCGTCGCGCTCATCAAGGAGGTGCGGGCCACGGTCGTCATGTCGCGATCCGCGGCGACGTTGCTGACCAGCGCCTATGGCGTGGATCGCACCCGGCTGGACATCATCCCGCACGGGGTCCCCGACCTACCGATGGTCCGTTCGGAGACGATAAAGCCGGGCCTTGGCCTCGATGGACGCGACGTGATCCTCAGCTTCGGACTCTTGGGCCCGAGCAAGGGCTATGAGCTCGCCCTTGAGGCGCTTCCCGCCGTCGTCGCGGAGCACCCGGCAGCCTGCTACGTCATTGTCGGCGCAACGCATCCCGATCTGGTCCGTCTCGACGGCGAGGCTTACCGAGCGTCATTGATCGACCGGGTGGAGAAGCTTGGCCTGACGGACCACGTGCAGTTCGTTGACCGCTTCGTCGGCCACGTGGAGCTGACGCGGTGGCTCGAGTCGGCCGACGTGTTCGTCACGCCCTATCCCAACCTCGACCAGATCGTGTCAGGGACGCTCTCATACGCCATGGGCGCTGGCCGGGCAATCGTGTCCACGCCGTACACGTACGCCACCGAGCTTCTCGCCGACGGCCGCGGCGTCCTCGTGCCGCCCGGCTCACCAGAGGCCCTCGCGGCTGCCCTGAACGGCCTGCTCGAGGACGACGAGCGGAGGGGGGCATTTGGACGGCGAGCGTACGAGCACAGCCGGCGCATGGTCTGGTCTGAGGTGGGAACCGAGTATCGGCGGCTGTTCGCACGAGTCGTCGCCGGCGTCCAGATCCCGGTGCCATCGACGCAACTGCCTGCGGTCAATGCCTGATCTCCTGCGGCGCTACCCCATCAATCGGGCGCACCTTGACGCAATGACCGACGAGGTTGGAATCATGCAGCACGCGATCCGATCCGAGCCGGACCCGGCCCACGGGTACTGCACGGACGACGTGGCCCGGGCACTGCAGATCGACCTGCTCCATCAGCGGGAGCTCGGTTGGCCGGCGGTCGCCGACAGCGCGTGGCGCAACGTCCGCTTCCTGACCGAGGCCTTCGATGGGCCGACTGGGCGCTTTCGGAATTTCCGGCTGATCGGTGGGTCGTGGGCCGAGGGAGCCGGCTCGGAGGACAGCCACGGTCGGGCGGTGCTGGCCCTCGGCGAGACCCTGGCGTGCTCGAACGATCTCCAGATGCAGGCGAGCGCCGGCCGGCTCTTCGAGGCCGCCCTTCCGCGGACCCTCGACTTCGGTCACGTCCGGCCATGGGCCTACGTGGTCCTGGGCTGCGACGCCGCGCTCCGCGGGACCCGCTCGCCGCTCGCGCGCGACATCCTCGAGAACCTCGCGGTGCGCCTGGCCGCCGAGTTTCCGCGGGGCTCCTCGCGTGACGCCGCCGAGTGGCCGTGGCCCGGACCGGTCGCCACGTATGACAACGGTGTCCTGCCGCAGGCCCTCATCGTGGCCGGCCGGAGGCTGCGGCGCAGCGACTGGGTCGACCTCGGCCTGCGTGGCCTGCGCTGGCTCCTGGCCGCCCAGACGGCGCCCGACGGGCACCTCACCCCGGTCGGCAACCGTGGCTGGTGGCCGCGAGGCGCCACCCCCGCCCGCTTCGACCAGCAGCCGATCGAGGCGGTCTCGCTCCTCGAAGCCGCCCGCAGCGCCTACGAGGCGACCGAGGATCCGGCCTGGGCGGGGGCCATGGAGAGCGCCTTCGGCTGGTTCCTGGGCGATAACGACCTCGGGATCGCCCTGGCCGACCCCGAGCGTGGGGCCTGCCGCGATGGACTCGGCGTCGATGGTCGCAACGGCAACCAGGGGGCCGAATCCACCCTCGCTTGGCTGCTAGCGGTGGAACGGATTCGGGCGCTGCGATGCGGATCGCGGTCCTGAGCTCGATCGCCTGGCGCACGCCGCCCCGCTCGTACGGGCCCTGGGAGCAGGTCGCCTCCAACGTAACCGAAGGGCTCGTCGCCCGCGGGCATGACGTGACGCTGTTCGCGACGGGCGATTCGCGCACCGCCGGCCGCCTCGAAGCGGTCGCGCCGCGCGGCTACGAGGAGGACCCCTCGCTGGACGTCAAGGTGTACGAGGCGCTCCACATCGCGCGGGCGATGGAACAGGCCGAGCGATTCGACCTCATCCACAACCACTTCGATTTCCTGCCGCTCGCCTGGTCGCGGCGGATCCCGACGCCGCTCCTCACCACGATCCACGGGTTCTCGTCGCCGTCGATCAAGGCGGTCTACCGCGAGTACGACGGCGACGCCTTCTACGTCTCAATCAGCGACGGCGACCGGGACCCGACGCTGACCTACGTCGCGACGGTGCACAACGGGATCCGCCTGGAGGACTTCACGTTCCGTTCCGAGCCGGGCGACTACGCCGTGGTGCTGGGCCGGATCCACCCCGACAAGGGCGTGCACCTGGCGATCCGGGCCGCCCGCGCGGCCGGCGTTCCGCTGGTCATCGCCGGGATCGTCCAGGATCGCGACTATTACCGCGACGAGGTCGAGCCGCACGTCGACGGACGGAGCGTCCGCTTCGTTGGTCCGGTCGGCCCGGCCGATCGGGACCGTCTCCTGGGCGGCGCCCTCGCCCTCCTCCACCTGGTCACGTTCGAAGAGCCCTTCGGGCTGGCGATGGTGGAGGCGATGGCCTGCGGGACGCCGGTCATCGCGACCCGGCGGGGCGCCGTGCCCGAGATCGTCGCCGACGGCGAGACGGGCTTCATCGTCCCCGACCTCGGCGCGGCCGCCCGGGCGCTGGTGGAGGTCCGAGGGCTCGATCGGGCCCGCTGCCGGGCGGCTGTCGAGGAGCGCTTCACCGTCGATCGGATGGTCGATCGGTACGAGGCGGTCTACCAACGGGTGCTCGAGACCTGGCGCGCGCGACCCGGTGCCGTCGCCGTGCGGGGGATGCCCGGGTGAGCGAGTTCCGCCTCGGCGTCAACTACTGGCCGGCGCGGTCGGCAGGGTGCTGGTGGGACGAGCTCCGACCCGCCGATCTCGACGCGGACCTGGCCCGCCTGGCCGACTGGGGCTTCCGCGAAGCCCGGATCTTCCTGATCTGGGAGGCGTTCCAGCCCCGCCCGGACACGGTCGCGGACGCGGCCCTCGGGAAGCTCGAGCAGGTCCTGGCGATCGGCCAGCGGCGCGGCGTGGGCCTCGTCCTCAGCCTCTTTTGCGGTCACATGAGCGTGTCCAATGGAGCAGGCGGCCTGGGGTCGCCGACGCCCGCGCGGTCGGGCCGACGCCTGACCTTGGCCCCTTCACATGAGGCCGGCTGTGATCCATGCTAGGCGAGCATCAAGCCAATGGCGCGTGGCGTCGATTAGCCGGCGCTCAAGGAGGTGACGGATGATCGTGAAGGTCGGAGACCGCATCGTCATCGAGTCGCAGAAGGTCGGCATGCCGGCGCGTGAGGGCGACATCCTCGAGGTCATCGAGGCGTCCTACGGGATCCGCTATCGCGTCCGCTGGAACGACGGCCACGAGAGCACAATCCGCCCGGCTGCGGGCACCGCGCGAACGATCCCCAAGGCTAGGCAGCGTCGCAAGTAGGCCCCGAACCCGCCCCATCATCAACCGGTGGCCAGCTAGCCGAGGCGCCGCCGGGGGCCGACCTGATCTCTGCCTGCGGCCCGACCGTGGGCCGGGTCGCGTCGGCGGCTCGTCCCGCTGCTGGACGCCCGTACCAGACTGGCCAGAGGCCCCAGCGCCGTCGTTCGAGCTGGCCGGCCGGGGTATGGTTTCTCTCGAGACCAGGTGCCAGTGGCGCCGCCAACGGAGGCCGCGATGACTCAGGAGCACGGGGAGTCCTATCCGAAGCTGCGGGAGATGCTCGGCGAAGAGGCTTTTGCGGAGCTCGCGCACCTCATCCGCAAGACATACGAGGCCAACGAGGAGCGGCGTCGCCGAAGTGGCGGCGACAGCGGCGAGACGCGCCTGGCCGCGCGAAGCCGAGACGACCGATAGCTCGCCATACTATTGCCCGATCGTGTGCACGTGCCGACCCCGACTCATCTAGGGTAGGCGCGAGTCAGCTGCGTGGAGGTCCAGAGCAGATGCGCATGACAGACCTGAAGGCCGGTTGGGCTGTCGTCGGGAATGACGGACGCCGTCTCGGTACCGTGCAGGACATTGGCCAGAACTACGTTCTCGCATCGAGAGGCGGCGTCTCCGGCCACCTGTATGTTCCCGCGTCTGCGATCGCCAACGTCGAGCGCGACGTGGTGCACCTCAACGTCGCGAAAAACGAGGCGGAACAAATGGGCTGGGAGCAGCCGCCAAGGGAAGAAGACGCGCTAGAGCCGACGCGGGACACCGACCTGCTACACAGGCACGTCTGACGGAACTGCGCTCGTCGTTAGTGACGATGGACGCTGAACGTCATTTTCGGTCTCGGACCACCGGGCGACCGACTCCTGCATGAGGTTGATCGCACGATCAAGGCGGCCACGGCTCCACTCCATCTCTGCCACGCCAAAGAGCGCGTGCGCGATTCCCCCTGGTAATCCCAACCCCATCTGAATTTCTAGCCCCTCCGTAGCGAACCTTTCTGCGGCATCTATGTCACCAAGGCCAACCAGGACGAGCGCGACGTCGCGCGCGGTTGCGGCGTATGCAGCTGGATCGGCATCTCGGACCATACTCAGTACACGCAGCTTGAGTTCGACAGCGTATTTCGCGTTATCGGCAAAGCGCGCGAGCTCACTTGCCGCCGTAAAAGCACGCCTTTCCTTGTCGAGCCCTCGATGTCGGTGAACAGCAACGTCACCGTCCCGGTGGGCAGGTCACGCATGTCGCAGATCATGTGCGAGCTGGAGAGCCTCGTCGGCCGCAACATCGAAGCCGACATTTCTCCCTACCGTCTCTGCTGCCTTGACCGAATCGCCAGGAAGACGTGCGCGGGCAGCGCCGATGAGGCGCTCCTGAAGCTTGGCCCACCAATGGTGGGCGTTCAACGGCACGCCGCCTACGGCCTCTCGCTGCGCCGAGGCGGCCGCCGCGAAGCGGATCGCACGGACATCGTCGCCCTGCCCGGCGAGCGACATGGCGACGCCGCGCAACTCCTCTGCGGCTTGCCCGACGAGTCCGTATGTGCGCGCGTGATCGAGAGCTCGGCGGTAGCGGGTTTGCGCTTCGCGGTATTCCCGTCGGATGAGCGCGCAGTCTGCCAGGTAGTGCAAGGCATCGCCCTGGGCGTCCAGGTTCCCGTGGCGTGCTCCGAGCTCGTAGAGCGTTTTTGCCATCGGCTCGGCCCGCTCGATGTCGCCGGCCGAGATGCATAGCTGGCATAGCCCGCCAAGCGCAAACCAGCCCTCAACGTCGGGAGTGCCCGCCTGCGTGCGCAGCTCAAGGCTCTGCTCGAATGCCAGGCGCGCACCGT
>JBPCOK010000104.1:0-6568 GCA_051000335.1 Candidatus Limnocylindria bacterium
TCTGATGCCGCCATGGAGACCCTCTATCTCCGCCCCGACGCCTTCCACGGCGAGTGGAACTACTCCCTCCTGCCTCGCCTCATGCTCCCCCACGAATGAGAGGCCTTATTTCGTGGCAGTCCCTAAGACGGACGCGAGAGCCGAAATGATGCATCGCCGCTCCCGCATGCCGTCGCGCGGATTGCCCGCCGCACGGTCAAGCGTTTCTTAAACATAGATTTGCGGGTGATCATCCGTCGACGGGCCGGCCGGCCAGCCGTGCCGGTAGACTGCGGTCGTGCTCGCCTCGGCGCTCCGCGCCCTCTTCCTGTGGCTCAGCGACCGACGATGGATGGCCCGGATCGCCCTGGGCACGCCGCTGCTCCGTCGCATGCCACTGCGGTTCGTGGCCGGCACGACCCTCGATGAAGCCGTCGCCGCCGTCCGGGGGCTGAATGCCGGCGGTGCCAGCGCGACACTCGACGTGCTCGGCGAGTCGGTCCACGATCGCGCGGCGGCCGATCGCGCTGCGGCCGCCTACGTGTCCGCCCTCGAGCGCATCGCGAGCGACGGCCTCGATGCCAATGTGAGCATCAAGCTGACGCAGATGGGCCTCGACCTCGGCGTCGATGAGTGCATCGACGTGCTCGGGCCGGTCATGTCGGCCAGTGATCGAGCGGGGCTCTTCGTGCGGATCGACATGGAAGGCTCGGACTACGCCGAACGCACCCTCGAAGTCGTGGACCGGCTGCGGGAGGCCGGTCATGACGTGGGACCGGTCATCCAGTCGTACCTGCACCGATCGCCCGCGGACGTCGAGCGGCTTGCGAAGGCCCGCGCCCGCGTGCGCGTCTGCAAGGGCGCGTACGCGGAGCCGCCCGACATCGCCCACCAGGACCGGGTGGCGGTGGGCGATGCGTTCGTCGCGCTGTGCCAGGAGCTGCTGCGGGCCGGCACGTATCCCGCCGTCGCCACCCACGATCCCGAGATGATCGAGCGGGTCGCCGTCTTCGCTCGCGAGCATGGCATCGGCGCTGACGCCTTCGAGTTCCAGATGCTGTACGGCGTGCGCCGCGATCTCCAGCGTCAGCTGCTCGAGAAGGGCTACCGCGTCCGGGTCTACGTGCCGTTCGGCACCGAGTGGTATCCGTACTTCATGCGTCGCCTCGCCGAACGCCCCGCGAACGTCCTGTTCATCCTGCGCAGCGTCTTCGGCGAGGGCTCCTGACGATGATCGGCCGCCCGGCTAGACTCTGACGCGAGCACATGAGCGCCAGCAAACGGCCGAGCACGTCGAGCCTCCGCCGCTATCTCACGTCCCGGCCGTACATCGCCGTCGCAGACATCCGGCGCCGCTTCGAGCTGGAGCCCGAAGCCATGAGCGTCGTGAGCCGGAACGGGACCACGGCCTTCATCGGGCTTCCCGAGCGTGAGGCGTCCAAGCTCCAGGACCTGTGGCAGCGCGACGAGGTCGGCGTCGAGCTCTCGGTCGAGGTCCACGCGCCGGTCGTCGTCGGCATCTACCCGATTCGCATCGCGCGATTCGTGGTTGATCAGGCCACGGGGAACGGGAGGCCGCCCGCAGAGCGTCCCCTTCCCTCGTCCGGCGACGCGTTCCGCGAGCGGCCCACCCCCGGATGAGAGCCGCAGCCGTCATGTCGGATCTCCTGCTGTTCTCCAAGATCGACGCGGCGGCGAGCGCGGCGGGTGCGCAGCTGGTTCGCGTCGACTCGGTCGACGAGCTGGCCGACGACGTCGGCTTCGACCTCATCCTCGTCGATTGGAGTGAGCGGAGCCCGACCTGGGCCTCGCGGCTGGCCGACCGGGCCGATCCGCGGTCCCGCCTCCTGCTGTTCGGTCGACACACCGACCTGGTAGCCCACGAGGCCGCCCGCGATGCCGGTCTCGGCCCGATGTGGGCAAGGTCGCGCCTGGTCGGGCACCTCGACGAGCTGTTCGCGGGAGCTCAGTGACCGGTCGACGACCGGATTTCTTCATCGTCGGAGCACCGAAGTCGGGGACGACGGCGATGTACCAGTACCTCCGCGCCCATCCTGACCTGTACCTGCCCGAACGGAAGGAGCTGCGCTTCTTCGGGCAGGACCTGGAGATCCGCGACCGTCGAACCCTGACGCCGCAGGAATACCTCGCTCACTTTGTGCCGGCCCGGCAGGGCCAGCTCATCGGCACCGCGTACGTCTGGTACCTCTACTCGAAGAGTGCTGCCCAGGAGATTGCGACGTACGCTCCCGACGCCCGCATCATCGCCATGCTCCGCAATCCGACCGACATGCTGCACGCCCTGCATGGCGAGCACCTTTCGAACGGCAACGAGGACATTCGCGATTTCACGGCCGCGCTGGAAGCCGAGTCGGACCGGCAGGCCCGGCGGCGAATCCCTCCACACGCGCACCTGCCGCAGGGTTTGCTGTATTCGACGGTGCCGCGCTACACCGAGCAGCTCGAACGGTACGTCCGGGCCTTCGGCCGAGAACGTGTCCACGTCATCATCCATGACGATCTCGCCGCCGATACCGGCGGTGTCTATCGCGACCTGCTGCGGTTCCTAGCGGTTCGTGACGACGTGCGCCCCGCGACGTTCGACATCGTCAACGCCAGCAAGAAGACGCGCAGTGAGTGGCTGCGCCATCTGCTCGCCCGGCCCCCGGAGCTCCCTCGCCGAATCATCCGAGCTGTGGTTCCGCCTGCCGTCCGCCGAAGAGCCTATCGACGCGCACAGTCAGCGAACATCGCGGCCGCGCCACGAGAGCCGATGTCGGCGGCCACGCGCCATCGTCTGCGGGCACTGTTTGGCGAAGAGGTGGAGCGCCTGTCGGGGTTCCTCGGCCGAGACCTCAGCGCCTGGAGCAACGATCCGGGGCAACGGCCGTCGTCAATCCCGGCCGTCGAGAGCCCGCTCACAGACGGCGAGTAGCTGCTCGGTCGCCACGTCCACCGGCGCCTCGATCGTGCACCCGGCCCGTCCCGCATGGCCTCCGCCTCCGAACTGGCCGGCGATCTCCGCCGCGTTGACGGCAGGGCTGACGCGAAGGCTGACGCGAGTCTCCGACGGGGATGATGCGCGCAGGAGGATGGTGATCTCCGCGCCCTTCGCCTTGGCGACGAATTCGGCAAGTCCGTCGGCATCGTGGTTGGCCGTGCCGGTCGTCTCGAGCATGTCGTCGGTGAGGACCGTGTAGATGATGCGCCCGTCGCGGCGCTGCCCCATGCGGCTCAGCATCTGGCCCCAGAGCGCGAGCGTGGGATACGGCAGGTCGCCCAGCACGCGCCGGTGAACGAGGGCGTTCGGAGCTCCGGCCTCCACGCAGGCCGCTGCAAACCGCAGGGTCGCGGAGGTGGTCGAAGGGTCGGAGAACCCGTGGCTGTCGCGAACGATCCCGGCGAGCAGCGCGGTGGCAATCTCCCGGTCCAGGTCGATTCCGACGGCGGGGAGCGCTGCCGCGATCACCTGGCAGGTCGCCGCAGCGCCGCCGTCCACGAGGTTGACGCTCCCGAACCCCGAGTTGGTCACGTGGTGGTCGACGTTGATGAGCGTCGAACGCTCAAACCAGTCCCGGTGCTCGATCCGGATGCGGCCCACGCGGTCGAGGGTCGCGGCATCGCAGACGACCGCCGTGTCCGGATCGAGGGTCGGCTCCGTGCGGAACTCGCCGAAGAGCGGCAGGAAGTCGAATGCGGGGGCGGGTGGATCGACGCTCACGAGCTCATACGGCTTGCCAAGCCGACGCGCGAGCA
The DNA here is from genome assembly GCA_051000335.1 of Candidatus Limnocylindria bacterium. Classification (GTDB taxonomy): domain Bacteria; phylum Chloroflexota; class Limnocylindria; order QHBO01; family QHBO01; genus JACDBZ01. Next base: position 3,736 of record JBPCOK010000104.1, read on the forward strand.
ATGCGATCGCCACCGCACCACCGATCGTGTCCGCGTCGGGATTCTCGTGGCACAGCGCCGTGATGCCGGACGCGCCGTGTAGCGCGAACGCGAAGGCGCGCTGATCCATCGTGAATTCATCCGTGGTGGCCATTCGATCCCTCGGCTATCCTCCGCGGGCGGCGCACCGCCTCGGGGCTTGGTGTGTTGGGCACGGATTCTAGCCGTCATGAGAGGGAGCATGGGTTTCGAGGGCTGGCTGACACTCCTGGTGGTCATCGTACTCGTCGTCGCGCTGGCGCGCGAGATGGCCCCGCCCGCCTTCATGATCCTCGCCGCGACCATCCTGCTGCTTCTCCTCGACGTCATCACACCCGAGGAGGCGTTCGCCGGGTTCAGCAACGAGGCACCGATCGTGGTTGCGGCGCTCCTGATCTTCGCCCGAGCCGCGGACATCTCCGGGCTCCTCCCACCGCTGCTCGATCGGTTCCTGGGACGGGTGCCAGGTGAGCGGGGTCTCCTGGCACGGATCACGTACCCGATCACCCTGGCGTCGGGCTTCCTGAACAACACGACCCTTGTGGCGATGGCCATTCCCGCCACGATCGATCTGTGCAACCGGCGCGGGCTCTCGCCTTCCCGCTTCCTCATGCCGATCTCGTACGCGGCGGTGCTGGGTGGCGTCACGACGACGATCGGCACGTCGACGAACCTCACCGTCTCGGGTCTCCTTCGCGAACAGGGTCTCCCGCCGCTCGGCCTCTTCGAGATCACGCCGGTGGGCCTGCCGATCGCCCTGGTCGGGACGACGGTCCTCGTGCTCCTGACGAACCGGCTCCTTCCGGATCGGTCCAGCGGCGAACAGGCGCCCGCCAACGAACGGGACTTCACGGTATCGATGCTCGTCCAGCGAGATGGACCGCTGGTGGGTCGCACCGTCGAGAGCGTCGGCCTTCGGCAGCTCGAAGGCGTGTACCTCGTGGCCATCGAACGGGACGGCGAACGAATCGCGCCGGTGAGCCCAGCCACCGAGCTCCACTCCCGCGATCTCCTGATGTTCGTGGGGCGCGTGGACCAGATCGTCGACCTCCAGCGCATGCGCGGTCTCCTTTCCACGCAGCGGCGACAGATCAAGCAGCTGGAGGGTGACCGGCATACGTTCCACGAGGTCGTGGTGGGCGACGGCTTCAACGGCCAGACGCTGCGTGACATCGGGTTCCGCGCCCGATACGGGGCGGCGGTCCTTGCCATGCATCGGGCGGGTCATCGCATCCCGGGCAAGCTCGGCGAGGTCCCACTGCGCATGGGCGACACGCTCCTGGTGCTCGCTGACGAGGGATTCCGCGAGCGCTATCGGAACTCGGGCGACTTCCTGGTCATTGCACCGCTCCGGGGCATCTCGCCGACCCAGCCGCGGAAGGCGAAGCGAGTTGGGCTGATCGGCCTCGGATTCGTCGTGGCGACAGGGCTCGGCATCGTTTCGATCCTCCAGGGCGCCCTGCTGGTGGCGCTGCTACTCCTCGCGGTTCGGGGCCTCACGCTGCGCCAGGCGCGGGACGCGATCGATCTGAACATCGTCGTGCTCATTGCCGCAGCATTCGGCCTTGGCGCAGCGGTCGACAGTTCGGGTCTCGGTCGTTCCATCGCGGACATCCTGCTCGGCGTGTTCCTGCCATTCGGCCTCGTCGGGGCGCTGGCCGGCGTCCTGCTGGCCACGATGGCGATGACCGAGCTCATCAGCAACAACGCCGCGGCCGTGCTCCTCTTTCCGGTGGCGACCGCGACGGCGGCGGCCACGGGGACTGATCCGCGCCCATTCATCGTGGCCGTGACCCTGGGGGCCAGCCTCTCATTCCTGACGCCGCTGGGGTACCAGACGAACCTCATGGTGTACGGCATCGGTCAGTATCGGTTCAGCGACTTCGCGCGCCTCGGCATCCCGCTGAACCTCGTCTCCGTCGTGCTCAGTCTCGTCCTGATCCCGATCTTCTTCCCGTTCTGAGGGGGAAATCGGCAGATCGGTGCGGGCACGCACCGCATGACGTCCGTCCCCCTTGCGTTAGTACTTCCGTTCAGCGACCATACAGAAGTTCTTATCAGTCGCTTACCAATGTCTTATTGGAAGTGACTCTATCTCAACACCGAGAGGCGGGTGCCCCGCCTCTCACAAGTCCCAGGGGTGGACATGACCTCACTTCGCCGTGCGCGCCTTGCGCCGCCAACCACGCGTATCGTGGCGCGGCGCCCGGTCGACACTGATCGACCGGCAGCGCTCACATCCATCACCAAGCGCGTGCTCGACATCGTGCTCGCCATCATCCTGCTCGTTCTGAGCAGCCCGATCTGGATCATCGCGATTGCCACGATCAAGTTGGCTTCGCCCGGTCCTGCCCTGTTTCGCCAGAGGCGAATCGGCCTCAACGGTGAAGCATTTACCTGCCTGAAATTCCGGACGATGCACCATGGGGCCTCGGAAGATGCCCACAAGCGGCTCGTCACGAGGATGATCCGGCAGCGAAAGACGTCGACATCCGGAGCTGCCCGTCTGTTCAAGCTTGAGGGCGACAGCCGCATCATCTCCGCCGCCCGCTGGTTGCGGGCGACGTCGCTCGACGAGGTCCCGCAGCTCATCAACGTGCTGCGCGGGGACATGTCGATCGTTGGCCCACGCCCGCCACTTCCCTACGAGGTGGCGCACTACGAGGACTGGCAGAAGGAACGCCTGACCGTTCGTCCGGGAATCACGGGACTGTGGCAGGTCTCGGGGCGCAATCGGCTGACCTACAACGAGATGTGCACGATGGATGTCAGATACATCCGAACGTGGAGCATCGCCACGGATCTCATGATCATC
>JBPCOK010000112.1:0-14173 GCA_051000335.1 Candidatus Limnocylindria bacterium
TGTGGAGCCGAAGGTGGGATTCGAACCCACGACCGTCGGTTTACGAAACCGATGCTCTACCCCTGAGCTACTTCGGCGCGTGCACGAGGGCCGATTCTAGCCGATCACCCCTCGGGTGGCATCCAGCCGTGGATGAGCTCGTCGTGATACCGCGGCGGCGCACTGCCTTCCGGGACGCCCTTCGGCATCGGCGCCATCGGCGCGCGGCCGCGGACCGCATCGGCGAAGTAGGGACAGACGTCGGTCAATGGGCAGAGGCCACAGATCGGTCGCGGGGCACGGCAGGTGTCGCGCCCATGGCGGATGAGCTCGACGTGGAACGGATACATCTCGTCCTGATCGAGAGTCTCCTCGAGCAGGTCGTGGGCGCGCTCGAGCGGCGTGCGCGGCGGCAGCATCCCGAGCCGGGTGGCGACCCGATGCACGTGGGTGTCAACCGGCAGCTGGGGGCGCCCGAAGTTGAAGAGGAGGATGATCGCCGAGGTCTTGCGGCCGACCCCGGGCAGCGATGTCAGCCAAGCACGGGCCTCGAGCAGCGGGCGCTCGGCCAGGAAGCCCAGGTCCCAGGTGCCAGCGGTCTCTTCGTGCACCTCGGCCAGGACGTGCTGGATGCGTCGTGACTTCGTGGGCGCCAGGCCACCGGGCCGGATCACGTCCTCGAGCTCATCGGTCGGCGCGGCAAGCACGGCATCCCATGACGCATAGCGGTCGCGAAGCGCGGTGAACGCCCGGAACGAGTTCGTATCGGCGGTGTTCTGCGACAGGATCGTCAGGACCAGCTCGCTCACGGTATCGACGCGCGGCCCGCTCCAGCGCGGATGGTCGTAGCGCTCGCCAAGCCGCGCGAGGACGACATCGGCCAGTCGTCGGCGCTTGCGCCGATCCGCCGCACGCTTCTGTGGGCTCGGGCCGCGAGGCATGAGGCGCCGGCCTAGGGCAGCGCCAGGTCGAGGCCGACTCCGATGACGCGCGCCAGCCGGGCCGCGCCGGCCTGGAGGAGGCTCTCGGTGTCGGCCATCGCCGCGTCGAGGTCCATCGGCCGGTCGATGATCGGCTGCACCACGGCGAGGGTGGTCGCAGCGTCCAGCGCCTCGGCGTTGGTCCCGAGCGCGCCGCATAGCAGCACCACCGGCGTCGAACGCGGCCGCGCCAGGGTGGCCACGCCCATGGCCGTCTTCCCCTGCAGCGTCTGCTCGTCGGCACGCCCCTCGCCGGTGATGACGAGGTCGGCGGACTCCAGCGCCTCGGCCAGGCCGACGAGCTCGGCAACGACCTCCACGCCGCGCCGCACCCGGGCCCTCGCGAGGCCGAGCAGGCCGGCGGTCGTGCCACCGGCAGCCCCGGCACCGGGAATGTCGGCGACGAGCCGGCCCGTGGCGACCTCGATGGCACGGCCCCAGCTGGCAAGCGCGGCATCCAGCTCCGCCACCGCTTCGGGGTCGCAGCCCTTCTGCGGTCCGTAGGTCGCGGCGGCGCCGCGTGGACCGCACAGGGGATTCGTGACGTCGGAGGCGACCACCAGCGACACCTCGGCGAGCCTCGGATCGAGCGCGCTGACGTCGATCGTCGCGAGGGACGCGAGCGCCGCACCGCCGTCGGGGATGTCGCGGCCGTCCGCGTCGAGCAGGCGCGCGCCCAGCGCGCGGAGGAGGCCGGAGCCACCGTCGGTCGTCGCGGAGCCGCCAAGGCCGATCGTGATGTCGGCGACGCCGGCATCGAGCGCCGCCTTCAGCAGGTCGCCGGTGCCGCGGCTGGACGCCAGGCGCGCGTTGGCTGGCGTCCGCTCCTCGGGCGCCAATCGCGCCAGCCCCGATGCGCCGGCCATCTCGACGAATGCGCCGCGGCCCTGGTCGACGAGCAGCCAATCGGCCGTGATCGGCCGGCCGAGCGGGTCCGTCGTCTCCACCGATCGACGCTCGGCACCGTCGTCCAGGGCGTCGGCGATGGCGGCCAGCGTTCCCTCGCCGCCATCGGCCATCGGTCGCCGCAGGATCTCGTCGGCCGGCCGGACGCGCGACCAGCCGGTTGCGATGGCCGAGGTCACCGCGACCGAGTCCAGCGCTCCTCCGAACGAGTCGGGGGCGATGACGACCGTGAGCGTGCGCGTCATCGGCCCTTCAGCTCCTTGCGGCGTTCGGCGTAGGCGGGGATCGAGTTGATCGGCGGTCGAATCTGGTCGCCGATCTCGCGGATCTCGAGGTTGAAGTGGTCCTTGCCGGTGTTGATGAGCTTTATCCCGCGCCCGACCTCGGTCAGCAGCTCGAGCCGATGCCGCTCCTCGAGCTTGCGGATGGCCCCCTGCAGGATCACGTACGCCATCTGCGACAGATTCGGCAGGGACTGGTTGCGGTGGATCCGACGCTCGAGGTCAACCTGGCCAACGGCCGAAAGGCCGGCGTGGTCCAGGATGTCGATCAGCAGGCCGATCTCGACCGCGTAGCCGGTGAAGAACGGGAGTTGCTCGAGGAGCTCGCGCCGGCCGGCGTACTCGCCCGACAGCGGCTGGATCATGCCCGACAGCTCGGGGAAGAACAGGTTGATGAGCGGACGCGCCATGAGCTCCGTCACGCGCCCGCCGCCCTCGGCCTGGAGGATGTCGCCCTGCTTGATCGGCCGCTGGTAGAAGCCCTTCACGTACTGGATCTTCGGCTCCGCGAGCAGGGGGCCGAGCAGCCCATACACGAAGCGCGGCTGGATGTTGCTGATGTCGGTGTCAATCCAGGCCACGATGTCGCCGTCGAGCACGTGGAGGCTCTTCCACAACGCCTCCCCCTTACCGCGGTGGGAGCCGGTCTCCGGCAGGATCTCCCGGTGGCGGTGGACCGGGATCCCGAGCTCGGTCGCGATCTCCACGGTTCGGTCCTCGCTGTCCGAGTCGACGACCACGATCTGGTCGATGAGCGGGACGCGATCCATCAACGCGCTCTTCACGCGCTTGATGACCGTCCCGATCGTCTTCTCCTCGTTGAGGGTCGGCAGACCGACGCTGATCGTCAGCCCCAGCCGTTCCTTGTGCGCCAGGAGCTTTCGGATGTCGGAGAACTCGTGGGCATGGAAGCTGTTCTCGGCGAACCACTTGTCGACGACGACCGGCAGCGATCGGCTGCGCTCCACGAACGCATCCGCGTGGGCTAGGGTCCCCTCGCTGGCGCGCAGCTCCTCGAAGGTGGCGAGCCCCACCGACTGCTTCGTCTTCACCACGATGACCGTGGGCTTGGCCTTGCTCGCGACCGACTCCGCCAGCGTGCCGAACAGGTAGCGACCGTCCGGGCTCGCATTCGTCGGATGAGCCGATGCACCCATCACCACCAGCTGATGGTTTCCGGCCTCCTTGATGATCGCCTGCCTGACCGATGACGCCTCACGAATGAGCCCGCTGGCACGGCGCGTTCCCGCGTGCTCCCGGACGAACGCGTCGACGGCGAGCTGCTCCCGCTCGATGGCGCGCTGCCCGATTCCCTTGGGCACGACGTGGAGAACGACGACCTTGGCGCCAAAGCGCTTGGCCAGTTCGCGACCGATGCGTATCGCCAGCTCCGCGTGTGGACCGCCGCGCACGGGGACGAGGATGGATTCGACTTTGTCGATGCCGCGCTGCTTCACGACCGCGATGTCGCACGGGGACTCGCGGACGACGGCGTCGATCGTCGGGCTGAACACGGGTCGCAGCTGGACCCCCTGGCCCGCGACCGCTCGTTCAGTGGCTTCGGCGTCGGCGCGCGCGACCTGCGCCGGGGTCGGCGGACCGCCCCAGCCGAAGATGACGAGATCGGACCCTTCCTCTCCGACCGCCTCGATCACTCCATCGGCCGCGTGGCGGCCGATGCGCACCATCGTCCGAAGCTCGACGCCCTCCTCGTCGCCCACGTTGAGTACGCGCTGCAGCAGTCGGCGCGAGGTCCGCGCCTGCGTCGCTCCCTCGCTGAGTGAGACGCCCTCAGGCACCTCGACAATGCCGAGGACCGTGATCTCGGTCGGTCGGCCGTCTGCCACGCCCGCGCCGATCCGCACCAGGTCGCGCGCCGTCCTCGGATTCGCAAGGGGAAGGAGGATGCGATACGGAGTCTTGCGCCGAGCGGGTGCCATCAGGCCGACTCGCCCGCGGCGCGCATCTCGCGCCAGCGAGACACGAGATACGGCTTCAGCTCTTCGAACTGGCGCGCCTGGTCGTCGATGACGCGTTCGGCCTGGTCGGTCGTCATGTCGAGCGTCTCGCTGATGAACCCGGCGGTGCGTCCGAAGTAGAGGGGCGTCAGGGCGGCGAGCAACCTCTCCTTGTCCATCCCCGGCCGGTGGAAGGCGACGAGGGCGTCGTACAGGCAGCGGATCCACAGCTCGGGGGTGAAATGGAAGTCGGACGGCTCGGCCGGCAGGTCCAGGGCCATGACCCGCTCGAGCTGCTCGTCGCTCAGCATCTCGGCCCACACGTCGCGCTGGGTGAGCCGAGCCTGGTCGAAATTGTCGATCAGCTTGGCGTGATTGACGCTGATCTCTTCCGGGGCGACGACGCGTTCGAAGCCGTACTCGGGAATCGGGTGCGAGCCGCGGACGCGGAGCCAGCGGTCCTCGTAGTGACCTGCCAACTTGAACAACGTCCCCACCACCTGGCGGAACATCGGGCCGAGATCGCTGGCCGGGTCCTTGGCGTCGTGGATCTTCGCGCCGAGCCGAGCCTGGCAGACCGCGAATCCCTCGTTGATGGCGGAGTGCGTCATCCAGACGTCGATCCCGAACCGGGCGGTGAGCTCGTCGAAGGTGTCGAGCTCGAGGTATCGGCTCACGAGGTCGCCCGAGACGGCGAAGTCGCCGCCGATCGGCTGCCGGATGCGCGTGCCATACAGCGCGCGGGTCAGCGGGTAGCTGATGTTGTTCGTGATGGTGCCGTCGTACTTGTAGCGCGCGTAGAGCGGCGCAACGAAGTCGTAGCCGCCCTTCAGGATCGGCCCGGCGAGGAGCTCCACCCATTCCGGCACGATGGAGCGCAGGTCGGAGTCGACCATGACCATGGCCTTGACCTTGAGCTCGCGCGCCACCTCGAACAGCGCGCGGACGGCCGTCCCCTTCCCGCTGGTGCCCTGGTACGTGAAGCTGATGCGCTGCAGCTTGTGCTTCGGGCTGACGAGAATGATCTTCTCGAGGTAGTCCGGGCTCTCCGTGCTGACGGCCACCCGCGGCGTGTCATCGGGTGATCCGCCGTCGCTGTTCACCAGCACGGGCTTCATCTCGGGGAAGTACTGAACCATGCCAGCGGTGGCGGCGCGGACCACGTAGCCGATCGTCTCGGCGTTGCCGAATGACGGGATTCCGACCATGAGGTCGGCGGTTCCGATGCGTCGGACCTCTGCAAGGCCCTCGGATTCGAGCGCTGATGACGGCATGGCTGGGTTGGCTGTCAGGACGGAGCCTCCTCGATGCTGCGTCGCGGGGCGATCGATCGGGGTGCTCGATGGTAACACGCACGGTGCCGGCCTCAGCTCTTCCGAGCCGGGGCCGGGCGGATACCGGCTAGTCCTGGACCTTCCGTACCCGGTCGCCCCGACCGCCCATCATGCGGCCCATGAAGCTTCGCGGAGCCTCGGTCCGCAGCGACAGTTTGAGCCAGTCCTCGGTGCGCTCGCCGGGTCGATAGCGCGAATTCATGTGCTTGGCGACGTAGTGCCTGAACCCGTTCGCCCGCCACCCGACCAGCCAGCCGGCGAGCGGCTGCTTGACGACCGGGCTGAGGCGCACCCGCACGCCCTCGTCGATGACCGATTCGAGCAGGCGGCGGCGCTCCTGGAACGGGACCTCGTGCAGCGGCTGGCCATCCAGCTCCACCAGGTCGACCGCGATGAACGCGCGCCGCCGCTCCGTCTCGAGCGGATCGGGGATCTCGTCATCGAGGCCCTCGGTCTCCAGGGTCTCGGCCCAGGCACGGGCTGGGCTGCCGTCCCCCACGAAGGGCTGGGCCGTCCACACGCCGTCGATCACCGCATGGTCGGCCAGGATGGCGGCGGCGAGCACCTCCGGCGCATCGGCCAGGCCGTCGTCGTCGCCGGCATCGGCTCCCAGCTCATCGGTCAATCGGACGCGGCCACCCGACGCGTGAGCGAGGAGGCGTGTTCCCGGCCAGAGCGGCTCGAACAGCCACTCCACGCTCAGGACATCGGCGTTTGCCTCGGTGGGCAGTTGGGGCAAGATCGGCCCATTCATCTGCGCAAGCGTACCCCGCGGACGGTCCGCTGGTTCATCGGCCAGACCGGCTCAGCCGCGATCATAGAGGTTGAGCTGGCCTTCCTCCACCGACGCACCGACCTCGGAGCGAATCGCCTCCCACGCATCGAGGTCCCACTCGCCGACGAACGTGATGGCGGTTCCCTCCTTGCCGGCGCGGCCCGTCCGCCCGATCCGATGGACGTAGGTATCGGCGTCCTCGGGAATGTCATACGAGACGACGTAGGGCAGGTCGGTGATGTCGAGGCCGCGGCTCGCCACGTTCGTCGCGATGAGGAACTGGATCTTCCCCGCCCGGAATGCGGCCAGCGTGCGATCCCGCTCTCGCTGCGACAGGCCGCCATGCAGGCCGGCCACGTTCTTCCCGCGACGCTGCAGGGTGGTCGACAGCCGATCGACGCCGATCTGGGTGTGACGGAAGACGAGCAGCCGATCGAACCCGAACTCGTCCGTGAGCTCGAGCAGGGCGGCCACCTTGTCCTGCTCGGCCACGAAGTACACCACCTGTCGCACGGTCTCGACGGTTCGGAGGTCGGGCCGGACGGTGACGTGGGCGGGGTCCTTCTTCATGAAGCGGTCGCAGATCCGCAGGATCGCGTAGGGCATCGTCGCGCTGAAGAGGGCGGTCTGACGCTGCCGGGGGCTGCGGGCGAGGATCGTCTCGACATCGACGATGAATCCCATATCGAGCATCCGATCCGCCTCGTCGAGGATGACCGTGTGGACGCGATCCAGCTTCAGCTCTCCGCGGCGGATGAGGTCCAGCACGCGCCCCGGCGTGCCGATCACGACCTGCGCGCCGCCCTTCAGGGCGTCGATCTGGCGGTCCATCGACGATCCGCCGTAGATCGCGACGGTCCGCACATTGCGGAAGCTGCCGATGCGAGCGATCTCCTCGGTCACCTGCACGCACAGCTCACGGGTCGGTGTGAGGACGAGCGCCTGGACATGCGTTCCGGATGGATCGATCTTCTCGACGATCGGAATGCCGAAGGCTGCCGTCTTGCCCGTCCCCGTCTGGGCCTGGCCGATGAGGTCCTCGCCCCGACGCAGGGGCGGGATGGATCGAGCCTGGACCTCGGTCGGCGTGGCGAAGCCCATCGACTCGATGGCCCGAGCGATCGTGGCCGGAACCTCGATCTCGCCGAATCGGTAGGCCCGCGAGGCGGCCATGACCGCTTTCTCGAACTCCGACGGCTCTGGCGCCGAAGCCGCTACCTCGATGGCAACCGGCTCATCGGCGGCTGACGTCGGACGTCGGCGATTGGACCTGGGCCGGGAGGTATCGGTATCGGGCAAGCGGAGCTCCGCTGGGGATGCTGGGCGGGGAAGGCAGCCGGCACGGCGGCAGAGGTGGCGCCGACGGCGCGGCGCGGTGGACGGACATCGAGCGCCGCGCCGCCGAAATCGTACCACGGGGAAGACGAGGCACAGGTCTGCGCGGCTTGACGTTGGCCCGGGGGCCAGGTGATACTCAGTCTCGTTATGCTGATGACCGCCCTGCTCGTCTCGGCGGGCGCCTTCCTCTCGGCCCTGTTCGGGGGCCTGCTTGCCCTGCGTGCCATCGGCCACGTCGGCATCATCATCGCGGTCGGCGCCGGCATCCGGATCGGCGCCGCGTACTTCGACCTGATCCCCGAGAGCGTCGAGCATCTCGGTGGCTCACTCGACCTCGCCATGATCTTCACGGCCGTCGGCTTCCTGGCGTTCTACGCGATCGAGAAGCTGACCACGCTGCACGTCGGGCACGAGACGGCGGCCGAGCTCGACCACGGAGACGAATCGCACCGGCACATCGGATTCATCGGCAGTCTGGGCATGAGCTTCCACAGCTTCCTGGATGGCGTCGCGCTGGCGGCCGGGCTCGCCATCGGCGGTGGCCTGGGGCTCGTGATCGCGGTCGTCGTGATCATGCATCGGTTCAGCGATGGGATCGGGATCGTCAGCCTGCTCCTCGCCAGTCGAACGCCGATGAACGAGATCTACCGCTGGGTCGGGCTCGTGGCGTTGGCCCCCGTCGTGGGGGTGATCGTGGGGATGCTGCTGCCGATCCCCGACGAGGTGCTCGGCGGCATGCTCGCCGTCTTTGCCGGCTTCTTCCTCTACATCGGCGCCGCCGAGCTGCTCCCGGAAGCCCATCGCAGCGATCGGTCGCGGTGGGTCGTCGTGGCGACGCTCTTCGGCGTGGCTGCGATCTACGCCCTCAGCGTCGTCGCCGGCGTCGCGGGAGTCGGATGAGCACCAGGACCGTCGCCGACCGCCTGCGCGACGCGGGAGAGCGGGTGACGCCGCAGCGCCTCCTCGTCTCGGATGCCCTCCGCACGGTGGGTCGCCAGGTCAGCGCGCAGGAGCTGTACGAACGGCTGCGGCGGCGGCATCCGCAAATCGGCCGGGCAACGGTGTACCGAACGCTCGAGGCGTTCGTCTCGGCCGGGGTCGCACGCAGGCTCGAGATGGACGGCCACGTCTCGGCCTACGTGGCCTGTCGAACCCGCCACCACCATCACCTTGCCTGCGGCGTCTGCGGACGCGTGGAGGAGATCGGTGAGGCGTACGTGGCGCCCGTGGCGGACCGAGTGGCCGCCGACCTGGGCTTCGAGATCGACGACGCTCGGCTCGACTTCTACGGAACCTGCGCGCGGTGCGCCGGCTGACCGGCGATGGGCCTCAGTGCGATGCCGCGACCGCCTGCGGGCGGTCGGGCGTCTCGGAGCTCGGGCGGCGGTAGCCGTTCGGATGCGCCTCTCGCCACGCCCACGCATCGGCCAGCATCTGCTCGAGCGTGGAGTGCGACGGCTGCCAGCCGAGCTCGCGGCGCGCCCGGCGGGATGAGGCGACGAGAACCGGCGGATCCCCGGTGCGACGCTTCACGGGACGCGCCGGGATGGCGCGGCCGGTCACGCGGCGAGCTGCCTCGACGACCTCGCGCACGCTGAATCCGGCGGCGGATCCGAGGTTGTAGACCTCGAACGACGGCTCCCCCTCGCCGGTCGCCTCGAGTGCCAGGAGATGCGCGTTCGCGATGTCGCGGACGTGGAGGAAGTCACGAATGCACGTCCCGTCCGGCGTCGGGTAGTCCTGCCCGTGGATCTGGACGTGGGTCGCCTCGCCCGCGGCGACCCGCAGCACGAGCGGCATCAGGTGCGTCTCCGGATCGTGATCCTCGCCGTTGCGCTGCGTGGCCCCGGCCACGTTGAAGTAGCGCAGGCTGATGGCGCGGAAGTCGTGGGCGGCACAGAACCAGCGCATGGCGCCCTCGAAGGCGAGCTTCGTCTCACCGTACGGATTGATCGGCTGGGTGCGGTCGGCCTCCGCAATGGGCACCCGGCGCGGCTCGCCGTACACCGCGGCGGTGGAGCTGTAGACCAGCCGCGTCACCCCGGATCGCACCATCGCGTCAAGGAGCGCGACGCCGCCGCCGACGTTCGTGCGGTAGTAGATCCCCGGGTCGACCATCGATTCGCCGACGAGCGATCGGGCGGCGCAGTGGAGGACCGCATCGACGCCGTCAGACAGCAGCGCCTCGACTCGTCGGTCATCCGCGATGTCGCCGACCTCGAGCCGCGCGCCGGCTGGAACCGCATCGGCATGTCCGCTCGACAGATTGTCGAAGACGACGACCTCGTGACCTGCCTCGAGGAAGCGCTCGACGCTGGTCGATCCCACGTATCCGGCACCGCCGACCACCAGTAGCTTCAATCCACGTTCCTCCGCCGTCTCATCGAGCCGCAGCGGCTGGCTGGGTCGCCTCGCCCAGGTACCGCGCCAGGGCGGTGGACAGCTGCGCCGAGACGCGGGTCGCGCCGGCCGCTCCCGCCGCCGTCACCTGCTCGACGGTCCGCAGGCGACCGCTGGCCTTCACGCCGATGCGGGGCCCCACGCTGTCGCGCAGGAGTCGGGTCCGAGCCAGCGTGTCCTTCACGGTCGCACTCCCCGTGCTCGTGACCACGTGGTCGGCTCCGGCCCGCTCGGCGAGCCGGCAGGCGCGACGCAGGTGGTCGTCCCCCATCGGCTGCGCCTCGATGATGACGCCAACCGAAGCGAGGGCCGAATGCGCCATGTCGATGACGGCGAGCATGTCGTTGAACACCGCCTCGTCGTCACCCGACAGCAGCGCGCCGCCGTTCAGAACGAAATCGATCTGGGTCGCGCCCTGCTCGAGTGCCTTCGAAGCCTCGAATGCCTTGACGCTCAGGATCTGCCCTCCGTGTGGATAGCCGACGACGGTTCCGAGGGTGACGCGGGATCGACCGAGCCCCCGCTTCGCCATCTTCACCAGCCACGGGTTCACGGAGAGTGCTGCCAGGTCGTGCTCGACGGCCAGCGACACGGCAGCATCGAGGTCCGCGAGTGACGCGTTCGGTTGCGTCAACCGGTGCTCGAGTCGGACAGTCCGGCGCCCGCTGGCGGTCATCGGTGGCACGGTCCCTCCGCTGGGGATGAGCAGCGTTCGATGAGGCACGATCCCGGGCGAATGAGGCCCGGACGAGGGATTGTAGCAGCGTGGTCCCCGATGTCAGCCATCCGGCTCCGGGGCGGTGCGTCTGGTCACCGCCTGGTCGTCCAGCTGACGCGCGAGACGGAGCAGGGAGGAACGATCATTCACCCCGGGTTCGGCGAGGACCGCGTCGAGCAGACAAGCCATGACCGCCCCGATCCGCGGCCCGGGCCCGATGCCCAGCTCATGCTGGAGGTCATCGCCGTCGATCGCCAGCTTCGCGCGAACGAGGACGTCGGGCGATGCCGCCAGCTCGAGCTCGATTCGCCGCTCGAGATCCCCCTGCACGCGGTCCCCCGCTTCGCCGATGCCGGAAGCCGCGTCGTCGGCGCGTCTGAGGGCGAAGAGGAGGGACAGTTGGCCGGCTCCGATGCGACGGATGAACCGACGGATCGCGGCGTCGGTCCAGGATGCATCGTAGGCGTACATGTGGTGCCGGACCGCATCCACCACGGGCGATGCCATGGCACGAGGAAATCGAAGCCGGGCCAGGATCGTGCCCGCCTTCTCGGCGCCGACGCGCTCGTGGCCGATGAAGTGGCCGTCCGCGAAGGTGCTCGCCTTGCCGATGTCGTGGACCAGCGCCGCGAGGCGCGCCGGCAGGTCGTCGGCGGGCGCGGCATCGACGGCGCGCCAGGTGTGGTCGAGGGCATCGCCCGGCATCGCCTTGTGCTGGGGCACGCCTCGCAGCGACGCGACCTCGGGGAGCACCGCGGCCAGGACTCCCGAGCGTTCGAGCACCGATAGCGCACGGGATGGGGTCGGATCGCGGAGGATCCGGATCAGCTCGTCGCGGACCCGCTCGGCAGAGACACTGACGGCGGTCGGTGCCATGGTCCGCAGCGCCGCCTCGGTGGGCGGGTCGATGTCGAGCGTGTAGCGGCCGGCGAACCGAGCCGCGCGGATGAGCCGCAGGGCATCCTCCTCGAAGCGTTCACCCGGCTCCCGCACGGCTCGGAGGACTCGATGCTCGAGATCGCCGCGCCCGTCGAACGGGTCGACGAGCCGGCCGATGCCGGCGGCGAGATCCACGGGAACCCAGGCGATCGCGTTGATCGTGAAATCGCGCCGCGCCAGGTCCTCGTCCAGGCTGGCCCCGAATCGGACCTCGTCGGGACGGCGCCGGTCGCGGTACGTGCCCTCTGTCCGGAACGAGGTGATCTCGACCGATGGCCGACCCTTCACGGTGACGGTCCCGAACCGGTTGTCCCAGCTCGAGCCGGCGAAGAGGGCTGCCACCTCCTCCGGTCGCGCTGACGTGGCCACGTCCCAGTCGCCCTTGTGCTCCAGGCCGAGGAGCCGGTCGCGGACCGCGCCACCGACCACGGCGGCAACGTGGCCCGCGTCGCGGAGCGTGTCGAGGACCGTACGCACGCGGTCGGTCAGGCCCGGAAATCGCAGCTCGTCGTCACCGGTACTCGCGTGCATGGCCCGCATACTAGCCCGCGTCACGTGGCTCACCGCCGGTGTCGATTTCCCGGCTCGCCACGCGTCGTCCGCATGAGACGCCGGGCGTCCCATCCCACACCGATCCGCATGCGAAAGGACCGATCCGATGCGTTACGTGCTCCTCATCGCCAACGCCGACACCGCCCACCCCTCGCCCGCACCACCGGACCCGGCGGCCATGGGCCAGGTGATGGATGCCTACAACGCCTACACACAGATGCTCCGCGATCGCGGCGCGTACGTGCACGGCGAGGCATTGCAGCCGAATCCCACAGCCACGACGGTCCGCATCCAGGACGGCGAGCGCCTCGTCACCGACGGGCCCTTCCTCGAGGCCAAGGAGGCGATCGGCGGCTTCTATCTGGTCGAGGCCGCGGACCTTGCGGAGGCGCTGGAACTCGCGGCCGCCTGCCCGGGCGCGCAGCACGGAGCCATCGAGGTGCGCCCAGTGTGGGAGATCCCAGCCGAGGCGGGCTGACACGCCCGCGTCAGCCGGGCGGGGCCGCCCGCCGAATGGGCTCGAGGAACAGGTACGAGCGCCACGCGTCGTTGCGCTCATCGGCGAGGTAGGTGCCGAACAGGTAGCGCAGGTCGGCTCGAGGGGCGCGGGGCTCGCGCATGAGACGCATGCGAGCTTCCGCCACCGTCTTGCCTCCCTTGCGATGGTTGCAGGCGCGGCACGCCGCCACGAGGTTGTCCCACTCGTGGCGGCCGCCCCGGTGCTTCGGCATCACGTGGTCGATGGTCAGGTCGCGGCTCGTCGTGCCGCAGTACTGGCAGGTGTGCCGATCCCGGCTGAAGACCTCGCGCCGGCTGAGCTTCACCCGCGGCCGCGGCCGTTTGACGTGGTACTGGAGCCGGATGACCGACGGGGCAGGGAGGGCGATGGTGGGGGTGCGAATCACCTGGTGGTTCTTCGCCAGCAGCTCCGCCTTCTCGGCGCCGAGCAGCCGGAAGGCGCGCCTGATGTCGCAGACGTTGAGCGGCTCGTAGTTCTGGTTCAGGACAAGGACGGGTGCGTTGATCATTCGTGCGAGGGCCTTCCTGATCGGATCATACCAACGAACCTGTGGTTCCTCGCACCTCGCTGCCAACGGGATGGGCGTCGCGACCGACGGCTGCGCCTTCGACGGGCATATGGCTAGCGTGAGTGGCGCTGTGACCGTCGGGCGATGCCTCGCGGCTCCTCCTCGGTCACACGGCCAGCGTGATTGGCACCACCGCACCTCCCATACGGCCCGGTAAGCGATCCCTCGCTCCGCCTCCTCGGACACACGGCCAACGTGGGTGTCGTCGCGGCCGATGGGTGCTCTGCGGCCGGCCCTTTGCCTGGCAGACCGCCAACGTGGATGGCGTCGTGACCGGTGGGCCAGTCCTCGCTCCGCCTCCTCGGGCATGCGGCCACCGTGAGTGGCGTTGTGACCTGTGAGCCGAATCTCACTCCGCGTCCTCGGGCAAACGGCCAACCTGGGTGGCACAACCCATGCGGCCCGGTGGGCGCTCGCGCGAGTCACGAGTAGAATGGAGCGTCGAACCCGGGCGGCGCGAGGCGCCGGTCGGTGCGTCGCGCAGGAAGAATGAATGACCACCATCGAACGAAGCACGTGGACCACGAAGGTCGGGCTCGCCCGGATGCTCGCCGGGGGCGTGATCATGGACGTGGTGACCGCCGATCAGGCGAGGATCGCCGAGGAGGCTGGTGCGGTGGCCGTGATGGCGCTCGAACGCGTCCCGTCCGATATCCGCAAGTTCGGCGGCGTCGCGCGGATGAGCGACCCGAAGCTGATCAACGAGATCAAGGATGCGGTCAGCATCCCGGTCATGGCCAAGTGCCGCATCGGCCATTTCGCGGAGGCGCAGATCCTCGAGGCGCTCGAGGTCGACTTCATCGACGAGTCCGAGGTGCTCACCCCGGCCGACGAGGAGCACCACATCGACAAGCACGCGTTCAAGGTGCCGTTCGTGTGTGGCTGCCGAGACCTGGGCGAGGCGCTGCGCCGGATCGGTGAGGGA
>JBPCOK010000124.1:0-4657 GCA_051000335.1 Candidatus Limnocylindria bacterium
CCCTGGCCGGCGATGATCGCCGGATCGTCGTAGGGCTCGACCATGACGAGGCCTCGCTCATCGACGAGCTCGAGGGCGCGCCGATGCCGATCCTCTGAGTCGTTTCCGGTGGTGACGATCTCGGCGCCGTCCCGGAGGACCCCGTCGACCTTCACCTGCGGCGCGTTCTCCGGCATGCAGATCACCGCCGTTGCACCGAGCAGCCTGGCCGAGCGGGCGACCGCCTGCGCGTGGTTGCCCGACGAGTAGGTCACGACCCCGCGCCCGCGCTCCTCGTCGGAGAGCGAGGCGATCTTGTTGTACGCGCCGCGCATCTTGAACGCGCCAATCGGCTGGAGTGACTCCGGCTTGAGCCAGGTCGAGTCATCCCAGCGCAGGAGCGGCGTTCGCGTGGCGACGCCCCGGATCCGCTCCGCCGCGTCCCGAATCTCCTGGATCGAGACGATGTGCGGCGCCTCCATCAGTAGGCTCGGGCCCATGTAGCGGTGTCGACGCCGGGGGACCCACATTGCATGCATGGCGTCCCCGGGTCGGCCGGCTCGATCGACAGGAAGCGGATGGTGGCCTTCGTCTTCGTCGCGATCTCTGCCTCGCAGGCACCGTCCCCGCACCAGGCGCCGATCCAGAACCCGCCCTGCTCTGCGACGCCTGTCGCGAACGCGTCGAACGAGGTGATCTGGTGCGTGTTCGCGTCGCGGTAGGCAAGCGCATCGGCGTAGAGCTCGCCCTGAATGGCCGCCAACCGCTCGGCCATGCCCGATGCGACCTCTGCCAGCGCCACGGTTTCCTTCTCGCCGCCGAGGCGGCTGGCGAGCACGACCTGCCCGGCCGCGATGTCGCGTGGCCCGAGCTCCACCCGCACCGGGACGCCCTTGAGCTCCCACTCCGCGAACTTGTAGCCGGGCCGATGCTGGTCACGGTCGTCGAGCCGCACCCGGATGCCCTGGGCCGCAAGATCGGCGCGCAGCTTGCCCGCGACCTCGAGGACCTCCGCTCGCTCCTCGTCGGTGCGCGCGATCGGCACGATGGCGACCTGGACCGGCGCGATCGCGGGGGGCAGGCGCAGTCCCGCGTCGTCGCCGTGGGCCATGATCGTGCCGCCGATCATCCGCGTGCTGAAGCCCCAGGACGTGGCCCAGGCGTGCTCCTGCTCGCCATCGGCGTTGAGGAAGGTCACGTCGTAGGCCTTCGCGAAGTTCTGGCCCAGGAAGTGGGTCGTGCCACATTGGAGGGCCTTGCCGTCGCGCATGAGCCCCTCGATGCAGTACGTTTCGACCGCCCCGGGGAATCGCTCGCCGGGTGACTTGCGGCCCATGTGGACCGGGATGGCGAGGACGTCCTCGGCGACCTGCCGATAGACCTCGAGCATCTGGAGCGTCTCGGCCACCGCCTCGTCCGAGGTGGCGTGCGCGGTGTGCCCCTCCTGCCACAGGAATTCGCTCGTTCGCAGGAAGAGCCGCGTCCGCATCTCCCAGCGCACGACGTTCGCCCACTGGTTGTAGAGCAGCGGCAGGTCCCGATAGCTCTGGATCCAGCGCTTGTACGTACTCCAGATGATGGCCTCGGAGGTGGGCCGAATGGCGAGCGGCTCCTCGAGCTTTTCGCCGCCGCCGTGCGTGACCACCGCCACCTGCGGCGCAAATCCCTCGACGTGCGCCGCCTCCTTGTCGAGGAGGCTCATCGGGATGAGCAGCGGGAAGTAGAGGTTCTCGTGCCCGGTCGCCTTGAAGCGGTCATCCAGCGCGCGCTGGGTCAGCTCCCAGATGGCGTAGCCGTGCGGCTTGATGATCATCGAGCCCTTTGCCGGGCCGTGCTCGGCCAGCTCGGCTCTTTTCACGACCTCGACGTACCAGGCGGGAAAGTCCTCTGCCTGCGTGGGCAGCTTGTTCGTGCTCATGTGGCCCCGATGCTACCCGAAGTTCGCGGCGGGCTGTCCGAGGGCAGCTAGAGGTTTCCGCGCCTCGCCTGTTCGATCTCGATGGCCTCGAAGAGCGCCTTGAAGTTGCCCACACCGAAGCCGCGCGAGCCGTGGCGCTCGATGATCTCGAAGAAGAACGTCGGCCGATCCTGCACCGGCCGGGTGAAGATCTGCAGGAGGTAGCCCTCCTCGTCGCGATCGGCCTCGATCCCGAGCTCCTCGAGCGTGTCGATGGGCACGCCGACATCTCCCACGCGGTCGGGGAGGGTTTCGTAGTAGGCGTGCGGCATGCCGAGGAACTCGATGCCTCGCTCACGGAGGGTGCGGACCGTGCCGACGATATCCTCGGTGCGCAGGGCGATGTGCTGGGTCCCGGCGTCGAGGTAGTAGTCGAGGAACTCCTGGATCTGGCTCTTCTTCTTGCCGGCCGCGGGCTCGTTGATCGGGAACTTGATCCGCCCGTTCCCGTTCTGCATCACCTTGCTCATCAGCGCCGAGTAGTCGGTGTGGATGACCTTGTCGTCGTAATGGATGAGCTGCGCGAAGCCGAGCACGTCCTTGTAGTAATCGACGTACTTGTTCATGCCGCCGAGGTCGACATTGCCGACGCAGTGGTCGACCTCCAGCAGGTTCTGGCCGGTGGCCGCCGGCGCCGGCGGCGTGATCTTGTGATAGCCCGGCGCGAACGTGCCGTGGTAGTCGGAGCGGTCCACGAACGAATGGATCACGTCGCCGTAGGTGCGGATTGCGCTGCGGCGCAGCGTTCCCTTCTTGCCTTCGAGCTCTGTGGGTTCCAGCGCCGAGACCGCACCGCGCTTCGTGGTCTCGTCCCACGCCGAGGTCACGTCGTCGACGGCGAACGCGATGTCCTTCACGCCATCGCCGTGCTTCGCGACGTGCTCGGCGATCTCGCCATCAGGCGTGATCGGCGCCGTGAAGACGAATCGGATGTCGTTCTGGACCATCACGAAGCTCGACCGATCCCGCACCCCGGTCTCCAGCCCGGAGTAGGCCACCGGCGTGTAGCCCCACAGGGCACGGTAGTAGTGCGCGGCCTGCTTGGCGTTCGCAACCCAGAACTCGACGTGGTCGATGCCCTTGAGCGGCAGGAAGTCCTGCGCCTCGGCGGCCGCGTTCGGATTGATGACGGCGCCGGCCTGGTTCGCGGCACCGCGCGTGATCGTGCCGGTCATCGTGATGGCCTCCCTTCGAAGCGCCCCGAGTCTACCGCAGGACCGATGCCGGCTCAGTCCGCCGTGCCGGCCTCGAGCGCCACGTCGATCATGGCGTCGATGGCCTTGTCGAGCTCCTCGAGCGGAAGGTAGCTCTCCTCGCTCGTCACGTCGTCACCCAGCACGTCGCTGACGGTCAGCGCGCATGCCGCCTGCACCCCGTCGCGGGCGGCGAGGAAGAACAGCGCAGACGCCTCCATCTCGAAGGCCAGGACGCCTCGGTCCCGCCACCGCTGGGCGTAATCGTCATCGGGGTTGTAGAAGACGTCGACGGAGGCCACGAGACCCGTTCGCGCGTCGATTCCGGCCGATGCGGCGGCGTCCACCAGCGCCCGCGTCAGCTGAAAGTCCGCGGCCGGCGCGTATGCCTCCCCGTGCAGGTACGTGGTGGTCGCACCGTCGACCGGGCACGACGCGGTCGCGATCACCAGCTCGCCCGTCCTGAGTCCGGCCGCGATGCCTCCGCATGTCCCCACGCGAATCAGGCGTTTCGCACCCAGCCGCAGCAGCTCTTCCACCACGATGCTCAGGCTCGGCGTGCCCATCCCGCTGGTCTGCACGCTCACCGGTTTCTCTCGGTAGGTTCCCGTGAACCCGTGCATGCCGCGGTGGTCGTTGACCTGTCGTGCCGATCCTTCATCGAAACGGTCGGCGATGCGGCGGGCCCGATTGGGATCGCCCGGGAGCAGGACGAGGGGTGCGTAGTCGCCCTCCTCGGCGCGAAGGTGAATCTGTGGCATGCCGCGTAGCCTAGCCGAGAGCCGCCTTCGTCGAGCGCAGCTCGATCCCGGCGACGAGTCGCGACGCTCTCTCGGCCGAGCGGACGTCACCCTGCATCACAGCCGTGACGAGCTCGCGATGTGCAGCGTCGAGCCCTTCGTCCTGGGCGACGTCCGGTGCCGCGGCCTCCAACGTCACCCGCAATCTGCGCCCGATGCGCTCATACAGCGCCGGACCGATCTCGATGCCGTGAAGGCCGATGAGCATCGCCCGATGGAATGCCAGATCAGCGCTCACGAAGCGTTCGGCAGACCCGAGACGTTCGGCGGATCGCTCCATGCGGTAGTAGTTCAGGTCATCCCATGCTCGTGGATGGCGACCCCGCGGTCGCCGCTGCCGTGCGCGATCGGCGAGCATGATCGGCGCCCGATCGTCCACGACCGACCGGACTATAGCCAGCTCATGTAGGCTCGCCGCCCGCCACGCGTACTTCATGATGCCGGCGATCGGGTTCGGCCCGGCGACGAACGTGCCCACCCCACGTGAAGCGCGAACCAGTCCCAGGCTGGCCAGCACCTGGAGCGCAGCCCCCATGGTCGGGACGCTCACTCCGTAGGTTCCCGCGAGTTTCCGCACGGAGGGAAGCTGCTGCCCGGGCTGAAGGTCGCCGCGCACGATTCGCCGCCGCAGATCATCGGCGATGACTCGCGGTAGGGCGTGCTGAGGCCTCGAACGGAGTCTGGCGGCCTCGACCCATGGGGTGTGCAAGAGGCTTGCACACTGCACA
>JBPCOK010000134.1:0-3660 GCA_051000335.1 Candidatus Limnocylindria bacterium
TCGCGGTGGAGTCCATCTCACCGATGCGGGGCAGGATCTCCCGCTCCGCGAAGGCGCGCGCCGTGCGCTGCACCTCGCGCTGCGCATCGGTCAGCGAAAAGTCGATCATCGGTTCTCCGTGGGTCGAATGGTGGAGGCGGCCTGATTCTAGCCGGACCCTCGAATCCCGACCGATTCGTCGGGAATTCGGATTGACGAACGATCCACGTAAGGGTAGCCTTACACCGCGTCGATCCCCTCCCCCGTAACGAGGACCCCTGCCTTGGATTTCGGATTCCTGACGACCGGCCTGCTGACCGGGCTGCGCGAAGGCGTCGAAGCCGCGCTCATAGTCAGCATCATCCTCGCCTATCTCGCCAAGACCGGGAACCAACGGCACTTCGGGAAGATCTGGCTGGGGGCGGGAGCCGCGATCGCGGTCAGCGTGGCAGTCGGATTCGTGCTCTTCAGCACGGTCGGAGGATTCGAGGAGCCGGCGGAGCAGATCTTCGAGGGCTTCGCCATGCTCACGGCCGCCGCGGTCGTGACGTGGATGTTGTTCTGGATGCGGCGGACGGCGGCCAACATCAAGGGTCAGCTCCAAGCGGGTGTCGACCGCGCGCTCATGGAGGGAGGCGTGCTCGGTCTCGGCGTCCTGGCATTCACCGCCGTGATCCGCGAGGGTATCGAGACAGCGCTCTTCCTCATGGGCCAGGCCACCGCGGCCGGAACCCAGGCGAGCAGCACGCTCGTCGGCGCGATCATCGGCCTCACAATCGCCGTCGCCATCGGCTACGGCCTGTACCGCGGTGCGCGCGTCATCAACCTGCGGACGTTCTTCACCTGGACCGGCATCGGGCTCATCTTCATCGCCGCAGGGCTGCTGTCGCACGCGGTTCACGAATTCGTGGAGATCGGCTGGATCACGGTCGGAACCTCGACGGCGTTCGACATCAGCGCCATCCTCCCGCACGATCCGGAGTCCGGGGCGATGGGCGTGATCGGCTCGATCCTGCGCGCGCTCGTCGGCTACACGAGCACGCCCGAGTGGATCACCCTCGTCAGCTGGGTCGCGTACGTGGCGGCCGTGCTGGCGCTCTACCTGCGGCCCATCCGGCCGGCTGCCGCCCGCACGCCGTCCCAGGAGCGGACCCCGATCGGGGCCTAGGACTCCGCTTCGACGAAGCCCAAAATCTCGTCCCAGGCGGACGCGCTGGCGTCAGCGAAGTCGGCGGCCTTGCGATCGAAGAACGAGTGCGGTGCCCCGTCGTACGTGACGCTTCGATGCTTCACGCCGGCGGCATCCAGCGCGGCGTCAAACGCGACCCGCTGCTCTTCCGGGATGGCGGAGTCGGCGCCGCCGTAGATGGCGAGGACCGAACACCCGAAGCTCGGGGCGAGGTCCGCCGGGGCCGGGATGCCGGAACGATGCTCGCCGACGGGCCACGGGTAGAGACCGATGACGCCGGACAGTCCGAGGCCGGTGCTGGCCTGCACGAGGCTCACCCGTCCACCGAGGCAGAAGCCGATGCTGAACAGGGACGTCGCGCGTTCACGCAACCAGGTGGCCGCCGCGGCAACGTCGTCGTTCACCGTCTCCGCGACAAGCTTCCCGACGTGCGGCTCGTACGCGAACCGTTCGCCCCGGGTCTCGTCGGCCGCCGTTCGGCCGTAGAGATCGATCGCAATCGCATGGATCCCGGCCTCGGCGAGGCGCAGCGCCAGCTCCTCGTAGTACGGGTGGAGCCCGCGAACGTCGGGAATGATCAGCATCCCCGCGCCGGTCGGCTCCTCGGCCAGGGCGGCATAGGCCATGACCGAGGTTCCGTCACGGCTGGTGAGGGTCAGGTCGCGCGCATCCAGCGCCGATCCACGGATGGGTGGCAGCGGGGGTCGGGCGTCGTCATCGAAGCACATGCCGCTCAGCCTCGCACAGGACGTGCCGCGACGTGCGTGGCGGCCGCGAGCGCACGGACCAGGCGACCGGCGCTCGCCGGTTCCCCATCGCGAAGTGCGGCGACCAGCGCGGATCCGACGATGAGACCGTCGGCGGAGGGCGCCAGCTCGGCCACCTGCGACGGGTTGCTCAGCCCGAAGCCCGCGGCCACCGGGACGCGCCCGGATGCCCGTCGCCGAACCGCCTCGATCAGCTCGGCCGCGCCGGATGCCACGACGTCCCTCGCCCCGGTGACCCCGAACAGCGGCACGACGTAGACGAAGCCGGTCGACGCGGAGATGGCGGCGTCGACGCGCGGCTCTGCCGTGTTCGGCGCCACGAGGAATGACATCGCCAGGCCGAGACCGTGCGCCATCCGTTCGATCCGTGGCGCAGCGCCGGCCGGCAGATCGGGGACGATCAGGCCATCGGCGCCGGACGCGCGCAGGCCGGCAAGCGTTTCGTGGTCTCCGGCGGCCAGCAGCGGATTGAGGTACGTCATCACGATCAGCGGCTCGAGGCGTCCGCGAGCACGCAGCGCCTCGACCAGCCGGCGTGCCGATTCCAAGCCGCCGCCATTGGCGAGGGACACCCGGCCGGCATCGGCGATGGTGGGCCCGTCCGCGAGTGGATCGCTGAATGGCACCCCGATCTCGAGTAGGTCGGCCCCGGCGTCGAGCACGCCTTCCGCCGCCGCCAGGGCGTCGACCTCGTTCGGGTACCCTGACAGCAGGTAGGCGATGAGGGCCGTGCGGCCGTCGGCGGCCGTCGCCGCGAAGGCCTCGCGGATCCTCTCCGGGCCGGTCACGGCGCCGGCTGCTCGCGATCGATGATGCCGAGGTCCTTGTCGCCGCGCCCCGACAGGTTGACGAGGACGTGGGCATCGGGGGCGAGATCGGGCAGCATGCGGAGCACCGCGGCCAGGGCATGAGCCGATTCGAGCGCCGGGATGATGCCGCAGGTCCGGGCCAACCATTCCGTCGCCTCGAGCGCCTCAGCATCCGTCGCCCGCTCGACATCCATGCGCCCGGACTCGGCGAGCGCGGCGAGCTGCGGGCCGACGCCCGGGTAGTCCAGCCCGGCGCTCACCGAATGGGGCTCGACGACCTGGCCCGCCGAGTCCTGGGTGAGCATCGTGAACGCGCCGTGGAGGACGCCGGGCGCGCCGAGCCCGAGCGACGCGGCGTTGTCGCCGAGATCATCGCCGCGCCCACCGGCCTCGACGCCGATCAGACGGGCGCCCGTGTCGATGAACGGGCGCATGATGCCGATGGCGTTGCTGCCGCCACCGACGCAAGCCACCACCGAGTCCGGAATCCGCCCGATCGCAGCGAGCATCTGCGCGCGAGCCTCGCGTCCGATGACCTCCTGCAGCGTGGCGACCATCTCCGGGTAGGGATGCGGGCCGGCAGCCGAACCGAGCACGTAGAACGTGTCACCAACGTTGGCGACCCAGTCGCGCAGCGCCTGGTTCAGGGCATCGCGCAACGTGCCGTTCCCCGTTTCCACGGGGCGCACCTCGGCGCCGAGGAGATCCATGCGGCGCACGTTCGGCGCCTGGCGCTCGATGTCGGTGCTGCCCATGTAAACGACGCACTCCAACCCGAGCAGCGCGCACGCCGTCGCGGTCGCCACCCCGTGCTGGCCGGCGCCGGTCTCGGCGATCACCCGTGGCTTTCCCATGCGCTGGGCGAGGAGCGACTGCCCGATGGCGTTGTTGATCTTGTGGGCGCCAGTGTGGGCCA
>JBPCOK010000159.1:0-4307 GCA_051000335.1 Candidatus Limnocylindria bacterium
TCCTCCAGGAACGCGGTGCCGACCTCGAGCAGCCACTCCTCCAGCGTCCGCGCACGCGCCCGCAGCGAGACCGCGTGGATGAAGTTCTTCATCGTGTCCGTCGCAACTACCAGGCGGTTGTCGCCCCGGGTGTAGGCGTCGAGAAAGACCTCTCCGCGGACGACGACCTCGATTTCGGCGGCGACGAGGCGGTTGTCGCGCCCGGTGAACGGCGATTCGGGGATCGTCGTGATTCCCGTCAGCGGCTCGGCAAGCGTGCGGTAGACCTTGACGTCGGCCTTGCCGTAGGTGATCTCGTGCCTCACGGGCGGGGATCCTCCTCATGCGGGTCGAACAGCACGGCAGCCGCGCGCCGGATCTCGGCGTCGAGGTCCTGTCGTGCATCCGGCGTCGATTCCCATCGGACGACGAGGGCGCCGAAATCCGGGTTCGTCGAGACGGTGGCGATGCGCCGAGCTCCGTCGATCGGCTGGCTGACGTCCCCCAGGATCGATGCGGCGGCATGCAGCGCCAGGAGCTGCCCGGCCTGTCCGCCGTCCCAGCCTTCCAGCCCGATCTCCGCCATCAGTCGGCCTACCGACGTCTCGATCGTCGACGGATCGCCGTTCCCGGCCAGCGAGAGCGCGACGAGCGCCGGGGAGGTCACGCCCTCCTCGATCAGCCGATGCGACGCGCGAGACAAGCCATCGGGGTCCAGCTCGCCGACCATCCACCGGGAGACCTCGAGCGCGATCGCCTCGCGGAGCTCCTCGCGCAGGGGCTCGGGGCCGCGCAGGGTCTGCCAGCGATCCTCGGCGATGAGGACGACGTCGTCGAGGCCACGACGGAGCTCCTCATCGCGCGCGGCTCGCACGGCCCGTTCGATGATCGGGATGATGTCGGCGCGGGGCCGGCCCGCCACGAACACGACGAAACGGAAGCCGAACAGCTCCTCGTACGCCGCGTTGAGCGCCGCGAGCTCATCGGCGACCCAGCCATCCTGCCCGGTGGGCTCCACATCGAGACCCTGCTCGCGTCGCGAATGATCGGAGAGTTGGCCACTGGCGGCGCCGATGGCCGGATGGGCGTTGAGAAGCTCGATCTGCTCGTTCTCCGGCATCGATCGAGCGGTCGCGCGGGCCGCGTCGAAGAGCTCGTCCTCGTCCGCAAACGGTCGGGCGACGGCAAGCCGCTGGATGAAGCGCGGCGCGCGCTCGAACAGGGGTGCGACCACGCTCGCGAAGTCGGCCTCGCTGGCATCGTTGAGTTCGTCGACCAGGCTCACGTCAGCTGCCGCGGTATGTGCTCATCCCGAACGGGCTGAGCAGAAGCGGGACGTGGTACGAGCGACCCGCGTCGGCGATCCGCAATGCCAGCGCCGCGCTCTGGAAGAAGGCGTCAGGATCATCGGCATATGCGCCGATGTCGAACGCGAGCTGGTAGTCGCCGGGCACGAGGTCGGCGCCGTCGAGAAGATCCCGGATGCGGCCGTCATCGTCGGTCTGGAGCTCGGACAGGAGCTCCGGGCTGCCATCCTCCGCCATCAGGAACAGCGCAACACCGATGCCCGGCGCCGGCCTACCGGTGACGAGGTCGAGGACGTGTGTGCTGATCGTGGGGCGCGTTCCGGCCATGGGACCTCCGCTATGCCAGGCCATGATGCCCGATGCGCACGGGTCCCGTTCCGCCCGCAGGGTATCCTCCGAGCATGGCTGACATGAAGATCACGGTGGGGGAGCTGGAGTTCATCGCGCGGTGGGAACCCGCGGCGCCCATGACACGCCAGGCGCTGGCCGCATGGCTTCCCATTCGGTCCCAGCTCATCCACTGCAAATGGAGCGGTGAGTCGACCTGGATTCCGTTCGGCGAGCAGCGGCCCGACGTCGGATACGAGAACCACACGTCGCACCCGGCTCCCGGCGACGTGCTGATCTACGTCGGCGACATCAGCGAGTGCGAGATCCTCTTCCCGTATGGCGCCTGCAGCTTCCGCTCTCGCGTTGGGCAGCTCGCCGGCAACCACTTCGCCACGCTGGTGAGCGGCCACGAGCACCTGGCCGAGATGGGCCGGCGCGTGCTGTGGGAAGGCGCCCAGGAGATCGAGATCAGCGAGGCCTGAGGCCGACCGATGGATCGGGTGATCGTCGGCGGCACAGTGGTCACGCCCGCGGGCTCCTCACTTGCGGATGTCGCGATCGCTGACGGCCGGATCGCGTCGGTGGGTCCCGGCCTCCCAACGGCGGATGCCGAGGTGATCGATGCCACAGGACTGCTGATCCTGCCGGGGACCATCGATGTCCACACGCACGTGCGCCTGTCCGACGACCGGCATCCCTCCCGCTTCGGCCAGGACCTGGCGGCCGCTGCCGCTGGCGGCACCACGACCGTCCTCACCTTCAACAACCCCGGAACCGGGATCAGCGAGCGCGGATCGAGCTCGCCGCTGGCCGGCCTGGAGGAGTTCCGCTCACGGACGCAAGGGGAGGCACCGATCGACTACGGCCTCTGCTCGGTCATCAGCGGGCAGCAGGGGAAGGCGCTACAGGAGCTGCCCGAACTGATCGCGCGCGGCGTCCCCACGTTCAAGGCGTTCATGGTCTACGACTTCGCCCTGCCGGATCCCACGATTGAACGCGCCATGCGCATCGCATCGGAGCACGGCGGGATGCTGCAGCTGCACTGCGAGGAGCCATCGGTCATCGGACCGTTGATCTCGGATGCGATCGCGTCCGGGCGCGTCGGACCGCGGTTCCATGCCGCCTGCCGGCCGCCGCGAGCGGAGGGGATCGCCACGCGACGGGCGATCGAGATGGCCCGACGCGCCGAGGCACCGCTCTACATCGTGCACCTGTCCTGCGAGGAGGCGCTCGAAGCGGTGGCCGATGCGAAGGCATCGGGTGAGCGCGTGTTCGCCGAGACATGTCCGCACTACCTGACCATGACCGATGCGCTGTACACCGACGACGACGACGCAGAGGTCATCAAGCGCGTCATCTCTCCGCCGCTGCGTTCGGCCCGAGACGTCGAGGCGCTGTGGGCGGGACTGCGTGACGGAATGCTCGACGTGGTCGGCAGCGATCACGTCCCGGATCGACTGGACACCGAGAAGCGGCTGCCGGCCCCGCCATTTCCCGAGATCAGCAATGGCGGGCCGGGAATCGAGACGCTGACGAGCGTCATGTACTCCGAGGGCGTCATGGCCGGCCGATTGACGCTCGAGCGCATGGTCGACGTGCTGTCAGCCACGCCCGCGCGACTGTTCGGCCTTGACGGGAAGGGTCGGATTGAGGCCGGCTTCGATGCCGATCTCGGCCTGTGGGACCCCGGCGCCACGCGGATCCTTCGCCAGCAGGACCTGCGACACACGAGCGACTTCACCCCGTACGAGGGGCTGCAGGTACGCGGGGCGCCGGTCAGGGTCCTGACGCGAGGGCGCGATGTTGGACCTCCCGTGGGACGCTTTCTCGAGCGCCGGCTCCAGCCGGCCTGAAGGAGGATCGGCCCGCTTCTGGTGTACCCTTGACGCTTGATCCGATCCCGCAGCCGACTCACACGCCGCAGCACCGCCGATCTGCGCGCCATCGATCGTGCCACCAGGCGGATCGAGGAGTTGAGCACCATCCTCGATCGCCAGCTGCGCGGCGAGCCACGTCCGGATGAGCAGCTCAAACACCTGCGCCAGGCGACGGGCCAGATCACGCGGTCGGCGAACGATGGCATCCAGGCCTATCGCCGCGTATCAGCCGCCATTCGTGCCGAGACCGAACAGAAGGACGCCGATGCGATCGAGGTCGCAGCGGCCACGCAGGCCCTGGCCGATGCTCGCGGTCGCATGATGACGGCGCTCGAGGTCGCCAGTCACCGATACCCGTGGGCCCAGCCATGGAGCGTGGGCGAAGACTGATCCGCACGGACACACCAAAAACGACCCGGCGGCCGAAGCCGCCGGGTCGTTCTGCGTTGAGCGATGCTCGCCTAGCGGCGGAAGCAGTCGCTGCAGTACACCGGCTTCGTGCCGGTGGGTCGGAACGGGACGCGAGCTTCCTTACCACAGCTGTCGCACGTGGCGCTGAACATCTCGCGTGGGCGGTCACTGTAGCCACCGCCACCACCGCCATAGCCACCGCCACCGCCACCGCCACCACCGCCGTAGCTGCCGGTGCTCTCGCCACGCGCAGCCTTCTTGGCGGCGCGGCAGGCCGGGCATCGGCGCGGCTCACTGAACTGACGGTCAGCGTAGAACTGCTGGTCGCTCGCGGTGAACGAGAACTCCATGCCGCAGTCGACGCACGTCAGCGTCTTGTCTTCGTAGGTCAACAAAAGAAGAA
>JBPCOK010000190.1:0-3032 GCA_051000335.1 Candidatus Limnocylindria bacterium
CTCGAGCACGGGACGTGGCTCGTGCCGACGCTCGTTGCGCCACGGGGCGTGATCCGGGCTGCGGATGCGGGGGCCGCCATCCCCGAGGCATCGATCGCCAAGGCGCGCGAGGTGGTGGAGACGCATCGGGCCTCCTTCGGCGCGGCCGTCGCAGCCGGCGTCAAGGTGGCGATGGGCACCGACTCCGGCGTGACGCCCCACGGCGAGAACCTGGACGAGCTGGCGCTCATGGTGGAGGGCGGGATGACGCCGATGGAGGCGATCGTGGGCCAGCACCCGGTCGGCGGCGGAGCTCATGGGCGTCGCCGAGGAGCTCGGAACGCTCGAGCCGGGAAAGCGGGCCGACCTCGTCGTGGTGGACGGTGACCCGCTCGAGGTCGCGACTCTCGCCGGGCGAATCGACGCGGTGTACCAGGATGGTGACCGCGCCGTCTAGGGCAGCTCCTCGGCCGCGTGCGCCTCAATGCTGGATGTCGAACACGAGACGCGCGGGCCCGTCATCGGTCAGCTGGAGCACACGAACGCAGGCTTCGCTCGTCAGGCCGAGGTACCACGTGCTCTGGGCCTCGAAATCGCCGCCCTCGATGAGGTGCACGACGCTGGGGAGTCCGGGTCGGAACTCGGTCGGGCCGTCATAGCTGCTTGACCCATCGGCCGTCTGCTTCGTCCCGCCACGCAGGGTCAGGCGCAGGAAGCTGGACCCGGCGACATCGATCGGCGCACCGGATGCGTCATGGCTGAACGGCGGCGTCGCGCGGTCGAGGGTCGTCTCCGGCAGGCCGTCGGCGAACTCGAACACGACGCGATCGTAGTCGGGGTGGGACCCGACGCGGACGTCGGTGATATTTGCCAGTGCCACGGTCCCGCTCTCGACCACCGGCAGGTCGCACGAAAAGTCGGCGAGCGCGTCAGTCGGGATCGGTTCGGCCGTGCCGACCGTGGCACTCGGAATCATCGAGGGGCTGGAATCGTCGCTCGGCGACGCACCGGGGGAGGTGCCTGCACAGGCGGCAAGCACGATTGACAGTCCGACGAGTCCGGCCGTGGTCGCAGCGCGCATCAATGTTCTCCTGGGGATTGGGCGGAGGGTTTGAAGCGATGGACGCCCAGACCGAGGACATCGTTACGCCGGCGGCCGGTCTAGACTGGCTGCGCCATGAACGATACCGAACGACCGTATGCCGCCGGGCTCAAGGGCGTGGTTGCCGGCGAAACCTCGCTGGCGCGCGTCGATGGCGCCAAGGGCAGCCTCGCGTACCGCGGCTATCCCATCGGCGAGATCGTGGAGCGCGGCACGTACGCGCAGGTCGCCGAGCTGCTGTGGACCGGCGAGTGGAGACCCGACGTGACCCTCTCCTGCGCTCCACTGCCCGACGGCGTGGTCGACGTCCTGCGCGGCCTGCCGCCGACGACGAACGCGATGGACGCGCTGCGCACCGCCGTATCGACCTGGGGCGCGCTCGACGGCACGCTGTGGCCGCCGACGATCGATCAGGCTCGGGGAGTGACCGCCATGGCGCCGTCGGCCCTCGCCGCCTTTGGCCGGCTGCGGGACGGCCTCGAGCCGATCGAGCCGGATCCATCGCTGGGACTGGCCGAAGGGTTCCTCTACCAGCTGCGGGGTGAGCGGCCCGATCCCGCCGAAGCTCGAGCGCTCGACGCGTACTTCGTGGTGGGTGCCGAGCACGGATTCAACGCCTCGACGTTCGCCGCGCGCGTCATCATCTCCACCCACTCCGATGTCGCCAGCGCGGTGGTCGGGGCCATCGGTGCGTTGAAGGGGCCCTGGCACGGCGGGGCACCGGCCGAGGTCGTGGACCAGCTCCATGAGATGGGCTCGATCGACCAGGCGGAGGCGTGGATTCGCGCGACCCTGGAGCGAGGGGAGCGCCTGATGGGCTTCGGACACCGCGTGTACCGGGCCTACGATCCACGCGCGGCGGCGCTCCGCACCGTGGCCGAGAGCCAGGCCGACCAGGCCGATTGGCTCGAGAAGGCCGTCGCGGTCGAGGAGATCGCCCTCCGCGTTCTCGCCGAGTTCAAGCCCGACTATCCGATCAAGACGAACGTCGAGTACTACGCGGCCGCCGTGCTCCAGGGCGTCGGGCTGGCGCCGAACCTGTTCCCGGCGACCTTCGCATTGGCGCGGCATGCCGGGTGGACGGCGCATTGCCTCGAGCAGGCCGAGGCCGATGTCCTGATCCGCCCGGACGTACGCTACGTGGGACCGTCGGAGCGAACGCTGTCGGCCTGAGCGATCCGCGCCTCGAGCAGGCGGCGCTCCGCCGGGTTCGCGGTGAGCTCCAACGCCCGCTCGTCCGCGGCCCGGGCTTCCGGTGACCTGCCGGTGCGGCGAAGGAGCTCGGCACGGGCCGCGTGGAACAGGTGATAGCCCGCGAGTCGCCCGAACAGCGGCTCGATCGCCTCGAGCGCGGCGGCCGCTCCATCCCGCTCCGCCAGCGCGAGCGCCCGGTTCAGGGCCACGACGGGGGTGGGCTCGATGACGACCAGCGCATCGTAGAGGCCCACGATGGTCGTCCAGTCGGTCGCCTCCCAGGACGGCGCGACCGCGTGGACCGCGACGATGGCGGCCTGGAGCTGGAACGTGCCGGGTCGATTCATGCGCTCGGCTCGTGCCAGGAGCTGCGTGGCATCGGCGATGGCGGCACGGTCCCAACGGGAGCGCTGTTGGTCGGGGAGCAGGACCAGGGATCCGTCATCGGCGAAGCGCGCCGCGGACCGGGCGAGGTGGAGCCGCATGAGGGCGAGGACGCCGAGGACCTCCGGCTCATCGGGCATGAGGCGGAAGAGGAGCGATGTCAGCCACTCGGCATCCTTCGCCAGCTCGCGACGCTCCGCCGCATCACCGGTCGAGGCCAGGTACCCCTCGTTGAAGATGAGGTAGAGGACGCGCAGGACTTCGCCGAGACGAGCCGGCAGCTCCGATGCGTCGGGAATGCGGTAGGGGATGGCCGCGTCGCGGATCTTGCGCTTGGCGCGCACGATGCGCTGGGCGATCGTCGCCTCGGGCA
>JBPCOK010000103.1:0-10657 GCA_051000335.1 Candidatus Limnocylindria bacterium
CGGTATCCCGATAGATCTTGTTGGTGTCCATGGCGCGCTCGATTCGCTTCGCCAGGCTGACCGGCTGGATCGAGGCACCGAGTCGCCCGGCCGGGGCTTCGAGGAAGCGCTCGAGAAACGACTCGACACGCGAGAGGATGCCCATCGCGGCCGATCCTAGCATGCGGGGTACGATCGGCCCCTCCGTCGGTACGATTGCCCGGTAGGGTCCGATCGAGCCTCGTGGCTATACTTCGGGGCCCTGATCGCTGCCGCCCCCGGGAGAGATTCACGACCATTGGCTGACACCCTCACCGAATCCTTCTGCGAACGCTGCGGGACCCGCTACGAGTTCCAAGCGCCGACGCGCCTCAACCCGCTGCGCAAGACGCGTGGGTTCATCGGCGGGCTTCGGAACTATCTGACGAGCCAGGACGCGCTCTCGGACGCCATGGGTGACGCGATGCGCTCGGAGGAGGACACGCTCGCCTCCGCCCAGCTCGATGCGTTCCACGAGTCCTTCAACTTCTGCATCGATTGCCGCCAGTACACGTGCGTCAACTGCTGGAACGACGAAGCCGGTCGATGCCGCGGCTGTGCGCCGATTGCCGGAGCCGATGACCTCGCCGAGCGGCTGGCGGCTTCGGCCGTCGCCGCACCGGAGGCGGCCGAGCCCGCTGCTGCCGGGAACGGCCAGGTCCATGAGCACTGGGCGCTGGAGGATTGGCCGACCATCGACCTTCCCTCCGATGCCGATGGCCCCGAAATGCCCGCCGAGCCCGAGCCGGTCGCCGCCGAATTCGTCCCCGAGCCCGAGCCCGAGCCGGTCCCCGAGCCCGAGCCCGAGCCGGTCGCCGCCGACTTCATCCCTGAGCCAGAGCCCGAGCCGGTCGCCGCCGACTTCATCCCTGAGCCAGAGCCCGAGCCGGTCGCCGCCGACTTCATCCCTGAGCCAGAGCCCGAGCCGGTCGCCGCGGAATTCGTCCCCGAGCCCGAGCCCGAGCCGCTGCGGGTCGTGGGATGGGACACCGATGTCGACATCGAACCCGAGCCTGTCGTCGCAGATGCCGAAGAGCCAGTCGTCATCGCCGCCGAGGACGAGGCAACGCCGGCCGAGCACGAGACCGTGCCGATGGTCGCCGAAGCCGATGCACCGGCCCTCGACGACGAACCGGACGCGCGTCCGGAGCCGCCGGCACGGCGGATGCCGGTGGCACCGATCTCGGACACGATCCTGCGCTTCCCGGAGCGTCCGGACCCGATCGCAACCCCGGCCGACGATGGCGTGGCCGCCGCAAGCGACAGTCCCGAGCTGGCCGCGCGTCGGGCTCAGCTCGACGACTTGGGTCTTGGCGACCCGGGACAGGGGCCGCTCGCTCCGGAGCGGACGACCGCGATGCCGTATCGATCGCGCGGTGCCGCGGTCAGTCGGGCGGAGCTCGCCCGGCAGACGGCCCATTCGTTCTGGGATGCATCGGCGCGCGAAGTCGCGAACGCGACCGGCCAGATCGGCGTTCAGAGCTGCGGCGGGTGCGGCCTCTCGCTGTCGGCCAACGCACGATTCTGCCGCCGCTGCGGCACGCGCCAGGCTCGATCGGCCTAGCTCGAGCTCGACTCAGGGGTCGCCTTCTTCGTTTCGGACCCGGTCCGCTCCGACCCCGATGCCGACGATGGGGTCGAATCCGCCCCGGATCCCGATCCCGACTCGGACCCCTTCTCGCTGGCGGAACCCTTCTCTCCAGGCGGGATGGAGCTCGAGGAGCTCGCTCGCGAATCATTTCGGTAGAAGCCCGACCCCTTGAAGATGATCCCCGACGCATGGATGACGCGTCGCAGGACGCCGCCGCACAGCTCGCAGACCGTCGGCCCATCGTCGAGCATCGCGTGAATCACTTCAGTCACGGTGCCGCACGAGCGGCACCGGTAGTCATACGTCGGCACGGGCGCGCATCATGGCAAACGTGAAGGGCCCGCGCAATGCGGGCCCATCGGAAGGTGCGGAGGATCGGGCCGGGATCAGGCGTTCGATGTCCTCACGCCGAACCGCGCCCACCAGCTGCGGCCCTGGGTCGCGGCCGGCTTGGCCTCGCCCTCGGGATTCGAGATGAGCCGCGCGACCGCATAAAGGTCGTCCGCGATGCGTTCCTTCGGGAACTTCGTGATGACTGGCTTCCCCTCGTTCGAGGCGATCACGGCCTTCGGCCCGCTGCTGACCACGGTGGCCGAGATCGGCAGCCCAAGGCTCTTCGACATGTCCTCGACGCGGATGCCATGGTTGGCGCGGTTCACCACCACGCGGATCATGTTCGCCAAGCCGAGATTCCGCGCCAGGTCGAGGAACTGAGCGCTGTTGCGCAGCGCACCGACCTCGGGCGTGACGACGAGGAGGATCTCATCGGCGACCGCGAGCATCGCCATCGTTCGATCGTCGTAGCCGGGATGGTTGTCGATGATCACGTACGAATGATGGTTGCGCGCCCACCGTAGCGCCGCCAGCAGGAGATCCACGGTCACCCGCTCCGACTCCGCGGGGTCGGTGCCCCAGGTGAGGACGCGGAGTCCGGTGTCGGCATGGATCGCGACGCACTGGTCGAAGGCCGCATCGGTCCACTCCTCCGGCGGACTGTCCGCCAAGTCGGCGAGCCCCATGCGATAGGGAACCTCGAGGACCGAGGTGACGTTCCCGACGCCGACATCGGCATCGAGCAGGAGCACGTCGGAGCGCGTCTGCTGACGAAGGGCAACCGCGATGTTGACCGCGATCGTGGTCTTCCCCACGCCGCCCTTCGGGGCGAAGACGCTCACCGCTCGACCCTCACCGGCCACCGGGGCCGACGTGAGTCCCTCGGAGCTCGTCCACGCGCTCGACTCGCTCGGCAGGTGCTGCCCACCCCGGATGAGCAGCGCTTGAAGCCGATACACGAGGGCGTCGGCCGCGAGCGGCTTCATCGCCAGCTCATTCGTCGCCGCACCGAATCCCTGGGGGATGTCCATTGTTTCGCCGAGCATGAGGAGCACGGGAACGTTGCCCTGGGCCTCGACCGACGCGTAGATCGCCGCGGCGACGTCGCTGCCGAGGTCGCAATCGATGACGGCCAGGTCGAACGATCCCGCGGGGATCGCATCGCCCGACGGCTGGATCGACGCGAAGCCGGCGCGTTCGAGGCCTTCGAGATAGTGATCGGCTACGCCTTCGACGGCGAGCAGAACGGTGGGTCGCTCCATTGCCCTTCCTTACGTGGAATGTGTCCGGTGACGGTCTGCACCAGTCTCGGGACGTCACGTCCGGGGAGCAATGGGACTCGGGCGCGTGCGGCCCAGCCCGAAAGTACCGGGTGGTCAGGACCCCCGCAGCATCCGCATGCCGCACTTCGGGCAGTAGAAGGCGCTGGCACTGCCCGCCTCGAAGCCGCAGTGGGCGCAGGTCATCCCCGAGCCACCGCCGATGCTCGGCAGCCGCGCCTGCTCGGCCTCGCCGAGGCTGAACCCCGAGGCAACGACCTGCTGGTAGAGCGAGCTGAGCAGCTTTTGGCCGATGCGCTCCGTGTCCCCGCGCATCCCCTTTCCTCCCCAGCCGATGACGGCGCGCACGATCAGCTCGCCCGACAGCTCGTCCCAGTGCGAAGCGAGCCCACCCACGATGGCGTTGTACTCCGGGTAGCCGCTCGTGTCGGGATCACCGTGGAGCAGGCCGCAGAAGAAGGTGTC
Organism: Candidatus Limnocylindria bacterium; assembly: GCA_051000335.1. Taxonomy (GTDB): domain Bacteria; phylum Chloroflexota; class Limnocylindria; order QHBO01; family QHBO01; genus JACDBZ01. The sequence goes on from JBPCOK010000103.1 coordinate 3,688, forward strand.
GACCGTCATGTCGAGGGCGTCGGTGAGCTCCAGCACGTACAGACCGTGCCGGCCGATCGGGCTCACGTCCCGTCGCGCCAGGACCCACTGCTGCATCTCGTTGAAGCGCTCGATCGCCGGCGAGGCATCCGAGTACTCGAGCGGAAGTGGCTCGATGACCTCGACCGGCGTCTCGCTCAGCGGCTCGAGAATGCCCGGGATGGCCATGGCAACCGCGGGGTCGGCGCGCAGCCGCAGCCCGTCGCTGCTGCGGGCGACGTAGGCGAGCCGGAGCAGGTACTCCTGCGCCGAGACGACCTCGTGCATCGGCGTGGGAGGAGGTGGCGGCGCCGATTCCGGCTTCTTGCGCTTGAGAAAGGACATGGTGTGACCCGACCCTGGCGGATGGCAGCGGAGCCGATTCTACCAGCCGGTCCGGGGGTCCCCGCCATGGGCGGATCGGCCTATGGGCCCTCTCCCCCGAGCCGCCGGCGCTGATCGCGCATCTCGGACAACCGGGTGCGCTCCTTCTCGACGACCTTGGCGGGAGCGCGCTCGGCGAACGAGCTGTTGGCGAGCAGGGCCTCGACGCGCCCGATATTGGCATCGAGGTCGGCAAGCTGCGTGGCCCGGCGTTCCGTGGCCTTCGCATCGGCGGCGACGTCGGGGCCGAGCCACGCGACGCCCAACCGACCGGCCACGACGTGCTTGGGCCGCTCCGCGGTTCCGACGAGCGCGATGGGCCGGACCCGGGCGAGGGTCTCGATGTAGCGCATCGCGTCCGTGATCGCGGCCGCGGCCGTCGCGCTCGCCGGCTCGATCGACAGTGGCACCCATGACGCGGCCGGCGTGGCCGCCTCGGTCCGAAGATTCCGGATGCCGCGCACGATCGTCGCGACGTCCTCGAAGGTCGCCTCCGCCTCCGGCGCCCTCCGGCCGGGATCGGGCCACGAGCTGGTAACGAGAAGCCGTGCCGGCGGGCGGTCACGTGCCGCGGCGCTCAGCGCTGCCCAGATCTCCTCGGTGACGAAGGGCATGAGCGGATGCAGCAGCCGCAGGAGGATCGAAAGGCCGTCCGCCGCCGCCATCCACGTGGCGTGGCGCTCGGCTTCGCTCGCTCCTTCCCGGCGGAGGTCCACCTTCGCCATCTCGAGGAACCAGTCGCAGTAGTCGCTCCATGCCACGTCGTAGACCGTGGCCGCGTAGCCACCGAGGTCGAGCGCGTCGAGCTGGTGCGTCGCCCGTTGCGTCGCCTCGGCGAGGCGCGAGGCGATCCAGCGCGCCGCCAGGGATCGATCGGGGGACGGCTCGACGTCGCCTTCGGGGCGGGCGCCGAGGACGAAGCGCGCCGCGTTCCACAGCTTGTTCGTGAAGTTCCGGCCCCCCTCGAGCTTGGCCTGGGTCAGCCGCATGTCGCTGCCGGGCGCGGATCCGCTGACGAGGGCGAACCGGAGGGCATCGGCTCCGATCTCGTCCACGAGACCGAGGGGGTCGACCGTGTTGCCCTTCGTCTTGCTCATCTTCACCCCGCCTTCGGCGCGGATCATCCCGTGCAGGTAGACGGTGTGGAACGGCTCGCGGTCGGTCAGGAACAGGCCGAGCATCATCATCCGTGCGACCCAGAAGAACAGGATGTCGTAGCCGGTCTCCATGACGCTGGTCGGGTAGAAGCGGGCCATGTCGGGCGTCTCGTCCGGCCAGCCGAGCGTGCTGAACGGCCAAAGGCCGGAGCTGAACCAGGTGTCGAAGATATCGGTTTCCTGCGTCAGGTCGGCGGCCGGGCGTCCGCACTCCGCACATGCGTCGGGGCCGTCCTCCGCAGCGGTGACGGTCACGTGCCCGTCGGGGCAGAACCAGGCCGGGATCCGATGGCCCCACCACAGCTGCCGGCCGACGGCCCAGTCGTGGATGTTCTCCATCCAATGGGCGTAGACCTTCTCGAAGTGGGAGGGCAGGATCTTCGTGCGCCCCTCCCTGACCGATGCGAGCGCCCGCTCGGCAAGTGGCTGGACCCGGATGAACCACTGGATCGAGAGTCGTGGCTCGATGACGGTCCCGCAGCGGTCGCAATGCCCGACCACCATGGCGTGCGGCTGCTCATCGGCGAGATCGCCCATCTCTCGAAGCCGATCGAGGATGGCCTCCCGCGCCTCGTACCGGTCGCGCCCGAAGAACTCGCCGCCGGCCGCGTTGACGCGCGCCTCCCCGTCGAGGACGGTGATGGCCTCGAGGCCGTGCCGCTTCGCGAGCGCGTAGTCGTCGGGATCGTGGGCCGGAGTGATCTTCACGGCCCCAGTGCCGAACTTCCGCTCCACGTGCTCGTCGGCAACGATCGGCAACCGCCGGTCGAGGAAAGGCAGGATCGCATGGCGCCCGACGAGGGCGGCGTATCGCTCGTCCTCGGGATGGACGGCCACCGCGGTGTCGCCGAGCAGCGTCTCCGGACGCGTGGTCGCCACGCTGATCCAGGCGTCGGGATCCGGCGTGCCGTCGGGGCGCTCGAGGTGATAGCGGATCGTCCAGATCGTCCCGGTCTCGTCGCGATGGACGTTCTCGAGGTCGCTGATGGTGGTCAGGCAGCGAGGACACCAGTTGACGAGTGCCTCGTCGCGATAGACGAGGCCCGCGTCCCATAGCCGGGCGAATGCGGTGCGGACCGCGCGGGCGCTCTTTGCGTCCATGGTGAATCGCTCGCGGCTCCAATCGGCGCTGACCCCGAGCTTGCGATGCTGGGTGCCGATGACGCTTCGCGTCTCGTCCATGAACTGCCACATGCGCTCGAGATACCGCTCACGACCCAGGGACGAGCGACTCTCCCTCTCCTCGGCCAGGATCCGGTCGAGGACGAACTGCGCGGCGATGCTGGCGTGGTCGACCCCGGGAAGCCAGAGCGTGTCGTCTCCGCGCATGCGGTGGTAGCGGACGATGGTGTCCTCGATGGCGGCGACCAGGGCGTGGCCGGTATGCAGCGCGCCGGTGACGTTCGGTGGCGGCTGGATGATGACGAACGGCGCGGCTCCCGGCGCCGGGGAGTCCGCGGGGCGGAACGCGTCGGCGTCCAGCCATCGGGCGTACACGCCCGGCTCGACGGTCGCGGCGTCGTAGCGCGGCGCCAGCTCGCGGTTCGTCGTCGTCATCGTCTGCCTCCTTGCCCGACCAACAGGAAACCCGTTCGTCGAAGGACGAACGGGTCGTGGTACCACCTTCATTCACGGCCGTGGGGCCGCCTCGTGCTCCGCGGTATCGGGCGGACCCGGACGGCTCGCGTGCGACCTTCGCCCTGCGCTCCGCGGCGGGCTCTCAGCCGATGACCCGCGTCTCTGATGCGGCCGTTGAAGGGCTACTCCTCACGGTCGTTGCCGTCCGTCGGAGTCTACCACCCGGACGCCGGGCGAGCGCCCGTGCGTCAGTGCGCGCGTGTGAGGGTGACGCGCAGTGCGCCGTCCTCCTGCGCCTCGACGGTCGCGCCCTCGCCCTCGATCGCGGTGATCGTGGCGACGACGTCGAACCCGGCGGCATGCACGGCCCGGAACACGAACTCGCCGGTCGGACCCAGGCTCAGGCTCACGCCCTCGATTCCGTCCGCGGCCGCAAGGGCCTGGCGGAACCCGGTGATGGCACCGAAGCTGCCGAGGCCCGTGACCCGGACTTCGGTCGTCGTCGCGTCGCCGTTCGTCGTTGCCGCGGGGGCGGCCTGCGCGTCAAGCTCGGCGAGCCGGGCATTCAGTGCGGCCTCGGCGTCGCTTGAGCTGGATTCGGTGGGCCATGTCGGTTCGGCGTCAGCGGACACCTCGGCGTCAGCGGACACCTCGGCGGCCGCCGTCGGACCCGTCGGCTCCGGCGTGCCCGCGGAGGGCGGCGCCGCCACCGGCGGTGGCTGGGAGGCCGTCTCTCGGCTGGGGACGTCGAGCTTGGGTGGGGCAGGCATCGACTTCGCCGCCGTGGCGAAGGCTGCCGGGTCGGCAATGTCGCTGAGCTGCGCGTGGTAGGCATCGAGCGCTCGCTCGTATTCGGCGACTCGATCGCGCAGTGCCTGCACGTCCGTCTCGGCTCGCGTCGTCTCACCGGCAAGCTGCTGGTCGAGCTGCGCGCGGCGCGCGACCACGCGCTGCTCCGCCTCCTTTTTGATCCGCTCCGCCTCGGACGTCTCCCACTCCCCGACTGCCGCCACGTCGCGATCGGCGCGGGCCTTGAGGTCGTCGCGACGGCGCTCGGCATCGGCCTCCAGGGTACGAACCTGCTCTTCGGCCTTCGTGCGCAGCTCGGAGAGCCCGGACTGCCGAGTCTCCTCGGCGACCCGGCGCATGGCCGCGACGAGATCGCGCATGAAGCCGGCGGAGGTGTCGGCTGGTCGCGGCGTCGGAGCCGACTCAGCCGCCGGAGCCGCCGTCGACGCGCCCGGGCTCGCCGGTGTGGTCCGAGTAGCGACCGTGTCGGGCGCGTCGCCTTCATCGGCAGCGATCGAGGCTGCGACCGTAGAGGCGGCGTCAGCGGCGTCAGCGGCGTCCGGATCGTTCGTCGGCGGTTCGGCCGAATCCGCGGAGCTTGCGCTCGCACCGGGCTTCGTGGGTTCCGGGCGCGTGACTGGCTCGGCCGTGGCCATCGGCTCCTCCGCCTCCCCCTCGGGCGCCGACCCTTCGGCTCCGGTCCCCCACGGGAGACGGAATCCGGGACGTCGTTGGTTCGAGGTCATGTCCGAGTGCGCTCCTTCGTCAATGATGGCTCGCTCCGACATATGGGGGCAAGCGGCCACATCCTACTGGCGGAACCGCTCCGCACGGACCGACCGGAAGTACTGCCACGAACGCTGACCACGGTACAGCAGGTCCCATTGTTACCATGCCTGGCATGTTCGACTTCCTGGAGGTTGCCGCGATCGCGGTGAGCGCCCGCGTCCTGCTCATCGCGCTGGCGGCACTCGTCGCGTTCCTGCTCGTCCGCTCGGTCGTCGGGATCGGCGTCCACCAGCTCCTCGAGCGCCGGAGCGAAGAGGCGGGCACACCGGCGCCGCTCGATCCGGAACTCGAACGGCGCGTCCGCACGATTGCGCGGCTGCTCGTCCGAATCACCGGAAGCGTGATCGTGATCCTCGCGGTACTCATGTCCTTCGCCCAGATCGGGATCGACATCGGCCCGGCCGTCGCTGGTCTGGGCGTCGTCGGGATCGCCGTCGGATTCGGCGCGCAGGCCCTGATTCGCGACTGGCTGGGCGGCGTGTTCGTGGTGCTCGAGAACCAGTACAGCCAGGGGGACATCGTCCGGATCGCCGGGGTCGAGGGCAAGGTCGAGGACTTCAGCCTGCGCCGGACGACGCTGCGCGACCTCAGCGGAACGGTGCACACCGTGCCGCACGGAGAGATCACCGTGGCGTCGAACCTCACCCGCCTCTACTCCCGCGTCAACCTCGATATCAACGTCGCGTACGACACCGACCTCGATCGGGCCAGCGCGCTCATCGACCGGGCCGGCGAGGAGATGCTGGCGGATCCTGAGTGGGAACCCCGGCTCATCGAGGCGCCGCACGTCGTGCGTGTCGACGCGCTCGCCGATTCCTCCGTCACGCTCAAGGTCCTCGGCGAGGTGCGTCCCGCCGAGCAGTGGGCCGTTGGCGGAGAGCTGCGGAAGCGCATCCTGGCGACGTTCAACCGCGGCGGAATCCAGATTCCGTTCCCGCACCGCGTGGTCGTCAACCGCAGCGAAGCGACGGACGCCGGGGCGGCGGCCGGCGTCGATTCCACGGACTCGCCGTAGCGACACGCCCTAGGCGGACTCTTCCTCGCGGACCTCGGCTGCGGCGCTGCGTCCGCGTCGACGTCGCGGCTCGGCATCCTCGCTCTCGGTGACGAGCATCGGCGGCTTGCCGTGATTGATCGTGTCGCCGGTGATCACGACCTTCTTCACGTCGGTGCGCTCGGGAATGTCGTACATGACCTCGAGCAGAGCCTCCTCGACGATGGTGCGGAGCGCTCGGGCGCCGGTCTTGCGTTCCAGCGCGAGTCGAGCCGTCGCCTCCAGCGCCTCGGGGGTGAAGACGAGCTCGACCTTGTCGAGGCTCAGGAACTTCGTGAACTGGCGCGTCACGGCGTTCTTGGGCTCGGTCAGCACCCTGACGAGGTCTTCCTGCGCCAGCGCGGCGAGGCTGACCACGACCGCCAGCCGGCCGACGAACTCGGGGATCAGCCCGTACTTCAGCAGGTCCTCCGGCATCAGGTCCTCGAACAGCTCCTGGCGCCGCTCGTCCTTGGAGCGACGCGCCTGGGACCCGAAGCCGATCCCGCGCTTGCCGACGCGCTCCTCGATGACCTTCTCGAGGCCCTCGAACGCACCGCCGCAGATGAAGAGGATGTTCGTGGTGTCGATCTGGATGAAGTCCTGGTGCGGGTGCTTCCGGCCCCCCTGCGGCGGCACGTTGGCGACCGTGCCTTCAAGGATCTTCAGGAGGGCCTGCTGCACACCCTCGCCGGAGACGTCGCGCGTGATCGACGGGTTGTCCGTCTTGCGCGCGATCTTGTCGATCTCGTCGATGTAGATGATCCCGCGCTGGGCGCGCTGCACGTCGAAGTCCGCCGCCTGGATGAGGCGCAGGAGGATGTTCTCCACGTCTTCGCCGACGTAGCCGGCCTCCGTCAGGCTCGTCGCATCGGCGATGCAGAAGGGAACGTCCAGCACCTTTGCGAGGGTCTGGGCGAGCAGCGTCTTGCCCGACCCGGTCGGACCGACGAGGAGGACGTTCGACTTGCCGAGTTCCACGTCATCGACCGACTGGCCCGCGTTCACTCGCTTGTAGTGGTTGTAGACCGCGACCGATAGGACCTTCTTCGCCTGGTCCTGGCTGATCACGTAGCTGTCGAGCTTGTCCTTGATCTTTCGCGGGCTCGGGAGCGGGGTCGCCTGCGTCTTGGCACCGCCGTGCGGCGCGTCGAGCATCTCCTCCTCGATGATCTCCTGGCAGAGGTTGATGCATTCGTCGCAGATGTACACGCCCTGGCCC
>JBPCOK010000161.1:0-3128 GCA_051000335.1 Candidatus Limnocylindria bacterium
GCCATCGGCGCACCTACATCGGGGCCCTGCCCGGTCGCGTGATGCAGAACATCAAGACGGCGGGGTCCGCCAACCCGGTGTTCATGCTCGACGAGATCGACAAGGTCGGCATGGACTTCCGCGGCGATCCGTCATCGGCGCTGCTGGAGGTCCTGGATCCCGAGCAGAACAACACGTTCGCGGACAACTATCTCGAGGTGCCGTTCGACCTGTCGAAGGTCCTCTTCATCGCGACGGCGAACATGCTCGACACCATCCCGGCCGCGCTCCGAGACCGGATGGAGGTCATCCAGCTTCCCGGCTACACCCAGCTCGAGCGCGTCCGCATCGCGGAGCGCTTCCTGGTGCCGAAGCAGCTCGAGAACCACGGGCTGACCGAGGAGAACCTGAAATTCGAGGAGGGCGCGCTCGTGCGCCTGATCCAGGCATTCACCCGCGAGGCCGGCGTGCGCAACATGGAGCGAGAGATCGCGAACGTGGCGCGCAAGGTGGCCCGCCGGGTCGCAAGCGACCCGAAGACCAAGGTCGTCGTGAAGCCGGAGGACCTCGAGGAGTACCTCGGGCCGGGCCGGTTCGAGTACGGTGAGCTGGAATCGGAGGACCAGATCGGCATGGTGACCGGGCTCGTCGTCAGTGACGCGGGCGGGGACATCGTGCAGGTCGAGGCGACCCGCATGGACGGCAAGGACGACCTCCTGCTGACCGGCCAGCTTGGCGACGTGATGAAGGAGTCGGCGCGCGCCGGGATGAGCTACATCCGGGCACGAACGAAGGAGCTGGGGATCGATCCCGGTGCGTTCGAGAAGTCGACGGTCCACATCCACGTCCCGGCCGGCGCGACGCCGAAGGACGGCCCGAGCGCGGGCGTGACCATGGCTACGGCCATGGCGAGCCTCCTGACCAGCAAGCCGGTGCGGCGCGACCTGGCCATGACGGGTGAGATCACCCTGCGCGGCCGCGTGCTCCCGATCGGTGGCCTGAAGTCGAAGCTCCTCGCCGCGCACCTGGCAGGCGTGAAGACGGTCCTCATCCCCAAGCGGAACGAGAAGGACCTGGTGGACGTGCCCGACGAGGTGCGCCAGCAGCTGCGAATCGTGCCGGTGGAGAACATGGACCAGGTGCTGGCCGAGGCGCTCATCGAGGCGCCCCGGTCCGCGGCCCGGATCAAGGCGGAGCGTGACGAGCGCCAGCAGCGCGTTGCTCGGCGGCCGCGACGTCCCCGCAAGCGCGCGGGCGATACGCCGATCCCCGCGGGGGACACGCCGTCCGACCAGCCGCCGGCGGGCAATCCCGCCTAGGGTGAGCGAAGTGTCGGGGGGCGTTGGCCCAGGTTGCTCGATGAATCGAGCCGGATCCACCGCGAGGGTGGATCCGGCTCCGACCACCCGACCGATCGAGCGCTCGAGGACCTGAGACCATGGACTACAAGGACTACTACGCGACCCTCGGTGTCCCGAAGACGGCGGGCCAGGCCGAGATCAAGAAGGCGTATCGCAAGCTCGCGCGCGAGCTCCACCCCGATACGAACAAGGATCCGGGAGCGGAGAAGCGATTCAAGGACGCGAACGAGGCGCACGCCGTCCTCGCCGATGTCCAGAAGCGCAAGCAGTACGACGAGCTCGGGGCGAACTGGCAGGCCTACGAGAACGCCGGCTACGGATCGGGCGGCGCATCCGATTGGGCCGGGTTCGGCGGCGCCCCGGGCGGGACGCGCTGGACGTACCGCACGGCGTCCGCGGACGAAGCGGGCGGCTTCAGCGACTTCTTCCGCCAGTTCTTCGCCGGCGCCAGCGCCGGCGGCGCGCCGGCCGGCGGATCGCCGTTCGGCTCGAGCGGCGGCTTCGAGTACGTCGACCTCTCGGGTGCCGCCGGGCGCGGGTCCGCGCGGCGCTCCATCCCATCGGCGCAGGCCACGGCCGAGGTCTCCCTGGCCGAGGTGGCCACCGGCGCCGAGCGGATGGTGGAGGTCAACGGCCGGCGGCTTCGCGTGAAGATCCCCGCCGGCGTGACGGACGGGTCGAAGGTGAAGCTCAGTGGTGCGGTGGACGGCGGGGACCTCGTCATCAACGTGAAGGTCCAGCCCGACCCCCGGTTCGAACGCACCGGCACCGAGCTGCGGGTCGAGGTGCCCTTCACCCTGGCCGAGGCGCTGCTCGGCGGCGAGATCCCGGTGCCGACGCCCACCGGCAGCGTGAAGCTCCGCATCCGGCCGAACACCCAGAACGGCCAGGAGATCCGGGTGAAGGGCCGCGGCCTGCCGAAGCGAGGCGCCTCACAGAAGGGAGACCTCGTCGTCGTGACGCGGGTCGTGCTCCCGAAGCTGGACGATGGCGCGCGCGAGGAGTTCGCGGCGGTCCTCGACGCGCATCCCCAGCCCGACCCGAGGGGATCGCGGGGATGACGAGCCATCGCGTGCCCCGGTGGTGGGAGCCGGGCGTGACCAACGAAGGGCGTGACCGATGAGGATGGATCGCTTCACCCAGCGCACCAGCGAGGCGATCGTCTCGGCGCAGCAGCTTGCCGAGTCGGAGGGCCATGCCCAGCTCGAGGTCGCGCACCTGCTCCTCGTCCTGGTCGATCAGCCTGATGGCGTGGTGCCGGCCGTGCTGTCCCGGATGGGCGTGGCTCCCGCGAGCGTGGCCGCCGCCCTGCGCACCGAGCTCGCGAATCTTCCCAAGGTCAGCGGTACGTCCCAGCAGCTCCAGCTCTCGAACGAGGCGCGGCGCGTCCTGACCGATGCCCACGCGATCGCCGAGCGCATGCGCGACGAGTACGTCTCGACCGAGCACCTGCTGCTCGCCGCGCTCGAGGCGGGAGACAGCGCCGGTGCCGCGGTGCTTGGCGCCGCCGACGTCGATGCGGCGCGGGTGCTCGAGACACTGACCCAGATCAGAGGAAACCAGCGCGTGACGAATGACACCCCGGAGGCGACCTACGAGGCCCTCGAGAAATATGGACGCGACCTGACCGATGCCGCCCGCAAGGGCATCCTCGACCCGGTCATCGGCCGCGACGAGGAGATCCGACGCGTGATCCAGGTTCTCAGTCGCCGGACGAAGAACAACCCCGTCCTCATCGGCGAGCCCGGCGTCGGCAAGACGGCCATCGCCGAGGGCCTGGCCCAGCGC
>JBPCOK010000030.1:0-18449 GCA_051000335.1 Candidatus Limnocylindria bacterium
AATACGACGCGGCCGTCGTCAGCGCGTTCACCAAGCTCGCCGACCTGCTGCCGCAGCCAATCGCCCGGCACGTGGCGGCCACGATGCTCGCCGTCGGAGAGCACGAGTCGAACGAGCCGTTCACCCGAACGTTCTCCGCGGTCGCGCGAGGATGGGCCGAGGGGCGGGTGGTCGAGCTCGTCTATGACCCGGGGACCGGCACGGAGAAGCGGACGCGTGTGCAGACCTACTTCCTCGAGCCGGACGCGGCGCTTCGCAACGTGTACCTCATCGCCTACGACGAGCCGGCCGCCGCCATGCGCACGTACAAGGTGGAGCGCATTCGCTCGGCAGCCCTGACCCAGGATCGGTACGAGATCCCCGACGATTTCGATCCCGACGCCTGGCTTGCGAACTCGTGGGGCATCTGGTCGTCCGACTCGACACCGACCGAGCATGTGCGCCTGCGCTTCGATGCCTCCGTCGCGCATCGGGTGCGCGAGGCCGTCTGGCATCGATCCCAGCAGCTCGTCGAGCTCGACGGCGGGGGCCTCGAGCTCACGGTGACGGTGGCCGGCACCGTGGAGATTCGGCCGTGGATCCTGTCATGGGGCGACGGCGTCGAGGTCCTCGAGCCACCCGAGCTGCGCGAGGCCGTGGCGCGGGCCGTCCGCGAGGCGGCGGCGCGCTATGTCGACTGAGGTCGAGGCGCGGTTCCGGGCGGATGGAGCGCAGCCGCTCGACGAGCTCGCGACCCACTGGTCGCTCGGGGAGGCGATGCTCGGTCCCGCCGTGACTGTGACGGAGGTCGATCGGTATCTCGACACCACCGACGGCCGCCTGGCGGATGCCCGCTGGGCGTGTCGCCTCCGCGCTCGTGACGGCGCAACGCGGCTCTCGATGAAGGGTCCAGCCCGCGCGCAGGGCGAGCCGTGGCTCCATCGCCGACCCGAGCTCGAAGGACCGGCGACCGACGAGATCGATCCGGCCGCATGGCCCCCGAGCCCGGCGCACGATCTCCTCGACCGCCTTCGCGCGGGTGGCGACCTCCACGAACGGCTGCGGTTCGACCAGGAACGCACCGAGCGGTCGGTCGAGCTGCGGCGCGGGCATCGCATCGGGACGCTGTCGCTCGACCGGGTCCGAATGTCGAACCAGCAGGCGCATCTCGGCGATCTGTTCGTCGTCGAGCTCGAGCTCGACGACCCGGGCGAGAGCGAAGAATTCGAGCTTCCTCGCCTCGCCGCGGCACTGGCCGCCATCGACGGCCTCGAGCCCGAGCCCGCGTCGAAGCTCGAGCGTGCGCTCGAGCGCCTCGACGCCACGAGGTGACGGATCGCGGGATGCCTCGCATCGGCCCGATCACGGCCGCGGAGTGGCTCGCCCTGGCGGCCGCCGTGGCGGTCTTCGGCTACGTCGCCTGGGATGGGGCCCTGTGGGACGCGCGGTTCCAGCTCGGCCTGCACCTGCTCGCGGTCGGGGCGGCCGGCGGGTTGATCGTGCTGCTGGCACGGGGGCACGACATGCCCCGGACGGCGCTCGAGCTGCCGATCCTCGGACTCCTGGCGGCCTTCGCGCTGGCGACGCTCGGAGCGACCAACGTCGGGATGAGCCTTCGAGCCATGGCGGCCATCACCGCGTTCACGCTCATGCTGCCGGTCGCCCTCGTGGCACTTCGCCGTCGCCCGAGCTGGGTCGGGTTCGTCGCGGCCGTCCCGGTCCTGTTGCTCTCGGCGGGATCTCTGGTCGCATTGGTGGCGCGGCGTATCGAGTGGGTCGTGGTCGGTGCTCCGGGCCTTCCCCCGCTCCGCCTGGCGTCGGAGGGAACGCCGTTCGGATCGGTGGCTGTCCCCCCGTTCGTGATCATCCCGGCCTGGGTGCTCGCCGGCCTCATCGAGCATCCCGGCCTGCGAGCGGCGGTGCGCATCGGCCTCGTCGCCGTCGGAGTTCCGCTGACCGTGCTCTCCGGGTCGAGGTCCGCATGGTTGGCGATCGCGGTCGGCGTCGCGGTCGGCGTCGTGCCCTGGGCGTCGAGGCGACGGCACCGCTTGCGCCGGCCGCGGCGCGTCACGGTCCTCGGCGCGGTGTCCGCCGCGTCGGTGGTCGTCGTTGCCGCGCTCGTCGTGCTCCTCGCGCTGCCGAGGATCACCGCCGTCACCTCGCTCCTCTACCGGGCGGCACTGTGGCGCGACACGCTCGCGGCATGGAGCAGCGACCCGCTGACGGGCATCGGGCCCGGCTTCATGCCCTATGCCCGTCAGGCGGCCGCAGCCGACTTCAGCTTCCCCGTGCGGCAGCCCCATTCCCACAACCTCGTGCTCGGGGTGCTCGGGGACGCCGGCATCCTGGGCATCGGAGCGGCGATCGTGGTGGTGGTGGCGCTCGTCGTCATTGCCGGCCCGTGGAGAAGCCGCACCGCTCGAGGGCGAATGACCGGGATCGTGCTCATCGGCCTCGGCGCGGGGGGCCTGTTCGAGGACCTGACCTTCCTGCCCGGGTTCAACCTGCTCGTCATCCTCCTCGTCGCCGTGGCGCTCGAGGACGCGGGCGCGGTCCAATGGCGGCCCATCCGGCTCGAGGCCGGATTCCGCCAGGCGGCGCCGATGGTCGGAGGGACGGCGATCGGGCTCGTCCTGCTGGCGGGGATGGTGGTGGCCGACGCCGGAGGGATCGCGTATCGGATCGGAGCCGACCGCGCCGCAGAAGCCGACTGGGTAGGCTCGGCCAGGGGGTTCGAACGGGCGGTCCTGATCGACCCGTGGCACCCGGCGGGACCGCGGGCCCTCGCGGTCGCCGCCGCGGTGGTGGATGAGATGGACGTGGCGCGCGCCGCGGCCGCCAGCGCAACCGACCTCAACCCCGGCGACGCCACGGCGTGGCTGAACCGCGCGCTGCTGTGCGAGCTCGGTGGGGATCGCCCATGCGCCATCGCTGCCGCCTCCCGTGCCGAGGCAACGGCGCCGTACTTCGGCCTCGAGCTCCTCAACGCGGCGCTGGTGTTCGACCGGCTCGGCGACCAGCGTGCGGCGGATCGCGCTTATCGGCGCTCGCTCCTGACCCACCCGGTCACCTCGTTCGTCGTGGACTGGCCGCGACCGATCCGGATCGGTGACGGGGCGATTCCCGAGGTCACCAATGCGAGCTGGCAGCTCAACCTTCTGCTCGCGCGACAGGCGACCGGCGAACCGAATCCCCCGGCGGACTTCGACGATCCGGCCGTTCGAGCCTTCGCACACGCCGTGCTCGGGGAACAGACCGAGGCACGGACCTGGATGGCGCGCACGCTCGAACGACAGCCCGAGGACGTTCGCACCAACGACATCAATGTCGTGCTGCGCACCGCGTGGGGAGAGACAACCGCCGATGCCATCCGCGTCGCCGCCGCCGTTCGAGGTGGCTCGTTCCCGGCTCGTGATGGCATCGCCGAGATCCCGCGGAATTCGTTCGACATCGGCAGCTTCCGTGCGTATCCGCTCGATGGATTCGTGCCCTCGGCGGTTCGGCTCGCGACGCGACCGCCCTACCCCTGGATCCTCGAGCAGGTCCTGCTCTAGCCCGCGTCCTCGGGGAAGGGGAGCCGCTGGATCAGCGCAAGACGCGGACGCTCCGTCACCGGCTCGGGGTCGAGCGGCAACCGGAGCCACGCGGAGCCGGCATCGCCACCCCGGTATCGCGCGTCGAGCCGTCGAGCGCTGATGGCGGTGAGACCGAATCGGGCGAGCGCCTCGGCCAGCAGCGTGCCCTCGCCGCGCAGGGCATGTGAGACGACGCAGCGATCGCCGTCGCGAAGAACGGCCTCGAGCCGAGCGCGACGAGCGGCGAACGGGCGTCGCTGCCATTCCACGCCGCTGCTCCACAGCAGGTCCGATGCGACGAAGGCCGGACGCCCGGCATGCCGATCGCCCGCGAGGCGTCGGCGCAGAAGGTCGGTGTCGAGCCAGCCACCGTCGTCGAGCGCGAGCAGCCAGCCATCAAGGATGACCCCGTCGTCCACGAGCCGGTCGGGCAGCTCCTCGGCGAGCTCGCCGAACGCGGTCATGGCGTCGGCCATGCCCTCGGCCCGCAGGCGCACCAGGCTCCCGGCCTCGACCCAGACCTGGGCGCGGATCCCCGGCCACCAAGCCTCGAACAGGTAGGCGGGGTCGTCGAACGGTCCCGCGGCCGCGCTCGGCTGCATCGGCGAGACCCGTGACGGGAGAGAGCCGGCCGCGACGGCCGGGATCGAGAAATCGAGCTGCTCTCCGGGCACGGCCCGCGGCGTCAGGCTGTCTTGCGCCGGCGCTGCCGCGGCGCCTCATCCTCCGCGGCCGCGACCTTCGCGGCAACCTTCGCCTTCTCCGTTCCCCTGCCCTTGGCCTTGGCCCTGGTCGGGGTCTTGGCAGCCGCGGCGGTGGCATCCCCGTCCGCCTTGCGATCCTCGCGCGCGGCGGCGACGGAAGCCTCGAGGGCCGCCATGAGGTCGGTGATGTTCGTGGGCTCGGTGCGCTGCGCCGGCTCCGGCTTCTCGCCGGCGACCTTGCGCTCGATGACCGCCATCAGCGCCGCGCGGTAATCGTCCTGGTAGTCATCGGCGCTGAATTCGCCGGTCATGCTGGCGACGAGCTGCTCGGCCATCTTCTTCTCACTGGCCTTGATGTCGATCTCTGCCTCGGGAAGGTTCAGCTCGTCCATCGCGCGAACCTCGTCCGGCCAGTGGAGGGTGGTGAGGAGCATCGTGCTGCTGAATGGATTGAGAGCGGCGAGCTGCTCGCGATCCTTCAGGACGATCTTGCAGATGGCGCTCTTGTTCTGTTCGGCCAGCACGGACTTGAGGAGATAGAAGGCCTTGGCGCCGATCTGCTCCGGCTCGAGGTAGTACGCCTGCTTGACGAACTGCGTGCCCTGGCTGTCGCGGGACGCGTTGATGAACATCTCGATCTCGATCGCGCGCATCGTCTTCAGGGGGACCGAGTCGACGTCCTCCTCGGTCACGACGACGTACTTGCCCTTGCTCCACTCGTAGCCGCGCACGGTCTCCGATCGCGGGATGACCTCGTCGTGATACGGGCAGTAGACCTTCATCTGGATGCGGTTCAGACAGCTGGCGTGAAGCAGGTTGAAGCCGATGCTGCCCTGCTCGGTGGCCAGGTAGAGCTTGACCGGGATCGTCACCAGTCCGAACTGGATCGCCCCCCGCCACATGGATCGCGCCATACCGATTCGTGCTCCTGTGCTGCGCTCTGGCCCGCTGTGCCCTGCGGCCCGCTGAGCGCGGGCGGTGATGGTACACCGGGCCTCCAAACCGGCCGGTACCCCATGGGTACCATGCGGATGGTCCACTGGACCTCGCATGCCGGCGTCAGTAAGACTGTGCGCGATGAGCGAACTGAGCGAATCCCTGCGCGCTTACGTCCTCGAGGACGATCCGGACATCGCGGCCCTGGAGGCCGATGTCCTTCGTGGCATGGGCTTCGGCGTCGTCACCTGCGCACGGATCGTCGAGCTCGGCGACCTCATGGACGTTGCCCTCCCCCATCTCCTGGTCGTGGACGTCATGCTCCCCGACGGCGATGGGGGCGACATCACCGAGCTGCTGCGCAGCGCGTGGCCGGGCATTCCGGCCATCATCGTCTCGGCGGCCAGCCGCGAGCGACTCGCCGAGCTCGATTCCATCGGCCCGGTCGTCCCGAAGCCATTCGATCTCGAGACGTTCCGCATCGCGGTGGAGCAGGCGCTCGAGAGCGGGCGGGAGCTTCGCAGCGCGTCGTGATCCCGAGTCTGGCGATCCTAGAGGACGCGGATACCGTCGGGGCCCGTGATGGCCACCACGGCTTCGTGGCTCCCTCCGTGCGCGTCCGTCAGACGATAGCGGTGCTCGATCGTGGCCCGCGCCGAGAGCATCGCGTTCACCGGGCAGTACGTCGTGGCCGACAGCTCGATCGAGCGCCGCAACGCCTCCGACGTGACCTCGCCATGGACGCGATGCTCCACACCGATCGCAATGAACACTCTCGGATGCTCCTCGGCGGAATGACCAATCACCTCGATGTCGTACGCGACCACCCGCTGGCGCTTCTTGCGAAGGATGCTGACCACGTCCATCCCGGTGCATCCGGCGAGGGAGGCCAGCAGCGCTTCCTTCGGGCCAGCCGCGGCGCCGGCGTCAACGTTCATGCTGAACGCGGCACCGCGCTCCGTCCGCGCGCTTACTCGGCTCGTGTCCACCTCGATCGAGGCCCTGATGATGGTCGCCACCGGCCAAGCGTAGTCGAGGGCTCGTTGTCGCGATGCGGGTGATCCGGCCGGCCCCCGCTCGCGGGCGACGGCGATTCGTGATCCTCGGAGCCGGCATGCTGCTCACCGGCGTTGTGGCGATCGCGCTCGCCATCGTCACCGGCGACGCGTCGCCAGGCGCGACCGGAACCCTCGGACTGGTCGCCGCGCTCGGACTCGGGGTCGGAGTCGCCTGGATGGCCAGGGTCGTCAGACCCGGCGGCTCGCAAGCCCCAGGGGAGCTGCTCGTGCGTCTGCTCACGCCCACGTTCGACGATGCGTACATCCTGGTCCTGGGGCCTCGGCTGCCCATACGCGATTCCATGCGACTTGACGGGCTGCTCATTGGTCCGGCGGGCGTGCGGTCCCTGACCGTTCGCGATTGGGAAGGTCGCTACCGCGTACGGGGCCGGAGCTGGGAGTTCGACGCGGGGCGGCGACGCGGCTGGATCCCGTGCCGCACGAACCCGAGCTTCGAAGCGGCGTCGCTGGCCGAGGGTGTGACCCGATGGGCAACCGGCGTGGGATTGGCCAATCTGCCCGTGAAGGGCACACTGGCATTTCCGCTCTCCAGATCGCGGATCGTGCTGGAGGAACCCGCGGACGAGATCGTCACCATCGACAACGGTCCTTGGTGGGCGAATGCCATCGGCCGAACACGACACCTCGACGAGGCCGCGGCAGCGCGGCTGCTGACGGCGGTCCTCGACGCGGCCGACGCGGAAGCTCACTCGCAACGGGGATGGCCGACGATCCAGCGATCAGTCTGAATCGAACGTCATCGCCTGGAGTCATCCCTCAGCCAGCCCTCGGCCGTGCGCTCGTCAAGCACGTCGGCGAGAAGCTCGTCGGGCCGTTCGTCGTCCACCACCAGCATCAGCTGGGCGCGCCCCCGGGCGATGGCCACGACATCGGACGATCGGGCGACCTCCGGATACGCCCCCGATTCGATCGTCACGTCCGTCATGGCCAGGAATCGATCCGTCAGGTTCAGCAGACCGTCGACTGGCCGGCTGCCCTGGGCTACGTGAATGGTTCCCGTGCAGCGCAGCGGTGGCAGGGCCAGCTGAGCCCGGACCGGGCGCTTGGGGACGCGCATCTCGGAACTCGCCTGGCCCGCCAGGCCGGGCGCCGCAAAGGTCAGGATCGCGGCCAGGTCGACGCTCACGGTGGGCGCCGATTGGGTCGCCGTCGGATCCGCGTGCTCGCTGATCGTCGCCTGTCCGACGGTCAGATGCGATCCGCTGAGCTGGTTGAGGATGTCCGTGACCCGATCGAAGCGCGTCATGACGGTGCCCGAAACACGGTACGAGTCCGTCAGCAGGTCGATCTCGACGGCGCGCGCCTCGCGCATGCCGGTGAACGAGTCCATGTCCTGATCCTACTCGACCCGGCCGACCTTCCTCGCTGTCCAGATCTCCTCGGAGGGCCAGGAACGAGCCCAGGCGATGTCATGGAGCTCGTCGCTGGTCGTCGCGCCCTCGGGTGGCCGCACCTCGATGAGGTCGAGCACCTCGAAGCCGCTGGCACGCAGGAGCCGAATCATATCCCCGTAGCCGAGATGGAACTCGACGCCCGTCTCGTCCGGCCATTCGAACCGGTTCATGCCGAAGTACGGCCGCAGCAATCGATCTGTCGCCGGGCCCTCCCCATCGAGCTCGGGAACGGTGAGGGTGAAGAACACCCCGTTGCCCAGGAACACGAGCTCGCCGCCTGGTCGAAGCAGGCGGGACGCCTCGGGGATCCACTGGTAAGGATCGGCCCAGATTGCCGACCCGTACTCGCTGATCGCGATGTCGAAGCTCGCATCCGGATACGGAACCCGCTCCGCGTTCCCGAGCAGGAGCCGGAAGTCGAGACCGTGCTCGGCCTGCAGGCGGCGAGCTGTCTCAAGCTGTTTCGGACTGTTGTCGATGCCGACGGGACGGGCGCCCCGACGAGCGAGCCACGCCGAGATGTACGCGGTCCCGCAGCCGAGCTCGATGACGTCCTTGCCGGCGAGCTGGTCGGGCAGTGCCCTGAGCTCGGCCTCGGGGACGCCCCACACGCCCCACGTGAACTCGTTCGTCGCCCAGCTGCGTTCGCCGTTCGGGACGTAGCTCGCCGCCTTCTCGTCCCAGGCCTCTCGATTTCGCAGCACGTGCTCGGGAAGCGTTGCACCCTCGGTCATGTCGAGATCCTACGGCTCGGCGACCTCGCCGGTGGTCTCGATACGTTCGGTCTCGCCGCCCGAGCCCGTGGCGAGCAGGATCCGTCCGGATGCCTGCTCGGCGAACAGCGTGTCGACGGTGCCCAGCGTGTCGACCTCGGCCGGCGACTTGTCATCGCGGATGCCCACGATTCGCGGGAAGCGCATGGCGAAGCCCGATCGGTGCCGGGTCGAACGCATGATCCGATCGAATGCGATCTCCACCACGACTTCGGGGACGACCGTCCGATATCGGCCGTGATCCTTCACGGTGATTCCGCGGAATCGCTCGGTCATGTCGCGGATCTCCGCGTCGGTCAGCCCGGTATAGGCCTTGCCGATCGTGAGCAGTCGCGCGTCTGGCTCATCGGACTCACGGACGGCGAAGGTGTAATCCGACAGCACGTCCCGCCGCTTGCCGTGACCCCACTCCACCCCGATCACGACGCAGTCGAGCGTGGCAAGCGCCTTCTTGAGCTTCAACCAGCCGAGGCCGCGCCGGCCGGGCTGGTACGCGGAGGCCGGGTCCTTGACCATCAGTCCCTCGTTGCGACGCTCCCGGGCATCGTCGAACTTGCGTTCCACCTCGTCCGCCGATCGCGCCGTCGCGAGGTGGGCAACGAGGATTCGTTCATTCGTCCGCTCCGGCGGCGCCAACGCCTCGAGCGCATGCCGCCGCTCGCGAAGCGGCGCCTCGAGCAGGTCCCGGCCGCGCACATGCAGCAGGTCGAAGGCCACGAGCACCACCGGGACCTCGGCAAGCAGCTCGGCCGATGGTCGGACCCGGCCGAGCCGAGTCTGAAGCGAGGCGAAGTCGAGGACCGAGCCCTCGCGCCAGGGAACGAGCTCGCCATCGATGACCGCGGGGGCGTCGCCGGAGAGGAGGTCGGCTGCGGCAATGACCTCCGGGAACGCGCGGGAGATGTCGTTGAGGTCACGGCTGAAGAGCCGAACCGAGCCGCCGGGCAGCAGGTGGAGCTGGGCGCGAATGCCGTCGTACTTGTCCTCGATCCAGGCTTCCTCGCCGACGCGACGCATCACCTCGACGGCATCGGCCACGGGCGTGGCGAGCATGAATCGAATCGGACGGCCGGGGTGCAGGGCGGCGTCCTCCAGGCGGCCGCCGGCCGCCAGCAACGCGGCCTCGCCGATGTCTCCGGTCAGCATGTGCGCACGCCGCACGTCGGCGAGCTCGGCATCGAATGCCGAGGCCAGCGCCTCCTCGAGCAGGCCCTCACGCAGCCCGATGCGCGTCTCGCGCGACGAGACGCGACCGATGAACCGTGCTCCGTCCGGTCCCGCCCGCCGAAGCAGGTCTGAGAGCAGGCCGATGCGCTCCTCCCCGCTTCCCGCGGCCGAGATGGCCGCAAACGTGGAGGCGACGTCGGCGACGGTCGGCGCCGGATCGGCCGGCGACCCTGCGGCCAGGAGCTCGGCGGCCGCGTCTCCGAAATCGGAGTGGCGCAGGTAGGCGGCGCGCACGGCATCCTCGTCGGCGCCGCTGGCCCGGGTCAGCGCGGCGCCCTGCTGCACCCAGCCCATCCCCAGCTTCGCGGTCGGATCGGCGAGGGGCCGGCCGGCAACGAACGAGCAGGCAGCCGCAAGGTCGTCGCTCGGCAGGTCACGCAGGTAGGCGGCGAGCAGGTCGCGCTTGGCGTTCTTGCTCCGCGTCGCACCCACGGCCGCCGCGGTCGCGGCGAGGTCGGCGAACGGGCTCGAGCTCACCGTCTGAGTCTAGATGTATACGGCGCGGAACCCGTGGGATATGCTCGCCGCAGGGAGGGAGCCATGCGCGCATTCATCGGGCAGTTCGATCGAGTCTCGCTCGGAATCGCCGGCCTCGGCGTGGCCATCGGCTTGGTCTGGCTCGCGGCCGTCGACCTGGGAGTGGCGGTCGCCGGGCTGATCGTGGTGGTCGCGGCGGCGACCCTCATCGTGTACCACCGCTGGATCGAGATCGCGGTGCTGATGGTGGCGATCGGCCTCACTGTGCAGGCGGGCTACGCCATCCTCGGCGTTCCCCAGGCTCCACCCATCACCGACGACGGGGGCATCCCCACCGAGGCCTACGCGCCCGGCGTCGCTATCATGCTGTGGGCCGGCGGCCTGCTGCTGGGCGCCGTCATCGGCGCATGGGACATGTGGGAGGCGCGGCGTCGGGAACGGCTCGATGCGCGCCATCGGCGTCGACGATCGGAGCCCGTCGGGGACGCTTGACCTTCGGGGTCCGACCGCGCACCCTGCGCGCATGGTTTTCCCGTGGCAGCGTCGCAACATCCCGGCCGAGCTCGTCGAGCGCGTGCCGCCAGGGCAGGTGCTGACCGACAAGTTTCCCGTCCTCCACTTCGGGCGTGTGCCCGAGTACGCCGACCTGTCATCCTGGGATTTCCGGGTTTGGGGCGAGGTGGAGGAGCCGTTCACCCTGCAGTGGGCGGAGTTTCGCCAGCTCCCGACCGCCGAGCAGACGCTCGATGTGCACTGCGTGACGCGCTGGTCGAAGCTCGACACTCGCTGGGAGGGGGTCCCCTTCACGCACCTCGCGGAGGTGGCGCGCCCGAAGCCCGACGCGCGCTTCGTGATCTTCCACGCCGAGGGCGGCTTCACGTCGAATGTCCCGCTCGCCACCGCCATGCAGCCGAACTGCATCCTTGCCTGGCACTACGACGGCGAGCCGATGAGCGCCGAGCACGGCTATCCGCTGCGTGCCATCGTGCCGGGGCCGTACTTCTGGAAGAGCGCGAAGTGGCTCCGCGGCGTGGAGTTCAGCGTCGAGGATCACCTCGGCTTCTGGGAACGCAACGGCTATCACAACGAAGCCGATCCCTGGAAGGAGCAGCGCTACTCCAGGGGTTGATCGGGCTCCATCCGCTTCGCCTTGGCGATGAGCTCGGCGACACGCTGACCGCCCTTGCGTCCGATCTCGCGGAAGTGCTCGTTCGAGTACCGCTCGCTCACGGCCTTTCCGCCCTTCGAGCCGATCTCCTGGAAGAACTCGGCCCCGTAGCGGGCGCGCGTCGTCTTGCCGCCCTTGCGTCCCGCTTCACGGACGCTCATGTTGCCTTCAGCAGCGGTGCCGTTCTGGTCGGTGCCATTGCCATCGGCCATCTGGCGCCTCCTTTGTGGGTATCGTGGTCGTGGTCCGGCCTCTATCAAGCAAGTTGCGTACCCGCGCGCGCCGCGCGAGGCGTCCCGACGCGACCGACTAGAATTGCGCGCCGATGCACCCACTGCTGCGCAACGTCGTGATCGGGATCGTGGGCCTGATCATCGCCGGCGCCCTCACCGCCCTCGCGCTGCTCGGTCGCGATTCCGATCTTTCCGTCCTGGCGCTGTTGACGGCCGCCGTGCTCGGCACGCTCATCGGGCTCTTCCTCTACGGGCAGGGGTGGGTCTGGGGCAGTCGAGCGTCCCGCCGCAGAGAGCACGGGCAGGCCGTGGTCATCGCCATCGGGGGCGGGCTCATGGCACTCGTCGCGGCCGTGGCCGTCGCCGGACTGCTGATCCTGGTCCTGCTCTTCTTCCTGGGCTGAGCCGTCGGACGCGTCGGCGAGCTGGCAGGCGACGGAGCGTCCCGACGGTGAGCGCTGCTACGATTGCGGCCCGGCCGCGCCGATGCCCCCATCGTCTAGAGGCCTAGGACGCCACCCTTTCAAGGTGGAGATCAGGGGTTCGAATCCCCTTGGGGGCACCAACATTTCTCTCCCCCACGCCGCCGTCAGATGTGGTTGATCTCGACCCGATCGCCGCAGTTCGGGCAGTAGAGGAGCAGGAGCTTCGGGTCCTCCGGCATGGGACGCCACGAGTGGACGTCCTCCTCGCTGATCCGTTCGCCGCAGCGCGGGCACTCGTGGCCCAGGTCCAGCCACTGGTCGCGGGGCACGTTCTGTCGGCCCATCAGTGTCGGTCGAGGGGCGGGGGCGGCTCCCAGCCCGGCTTCGGTCCGACAGGTGCCTCGCCGTCTCCCTCCGGTGCATCGGCGGCGACGATCGCGGCGCGCGTCTGCTCCGCCCTCGCGGTCGGCGACAGCAGCGGATACGAGAGCGCCGCGTACCCCGGCCAGCTGCCGACGTCGCCGTCACGGATCATGACCTGGACCTTGCTGAACGCCCCCGTGACATCGCGAACGGAGCGGTCGAGCACCTGGAGATCGCGACCGGTGACCTGTTTGAGGGCGGCCGGCAGCGTCTCGACCAGGTAGGCCGGATTCGCGTCCACGCCCAGCGCAAGCTCGAGCGCGGCCACGACGTCCTCGTCCCGCAGATCGCGGGGCATGGGACGGCTGATATAGGTCATTCGCGGGTCACGACTCGGCCCGCGGAACGTGCGTACGAGCGACTTCAACATGGGCGGCGCGATTGTACCGTCCCCGGCGTCCCGGGGGATCGTGTAACGCCGATTGGTATACTTCCGTCCCCAACAGATGACCGATCCCGCCGCCGCGCGCGTCCGACACGATCCTCGACGCAGCAAGCGCCGGCCATAGGTGAGCCGCAGTCAGGAGAACCCCAGATCATCGTGCGCGTCCGAAAAGCCGTCCTGCCCGCCGCGGGCTTCGGGACCCGATTCCTTCCGGCAACGAAGTCGATCCCCAAGGAGATCATGCCGCTCGTGGATCGGCCGATCATCCAGTACGCGGTGGAGGAGGCGGTCGCCTCGGGGATCGAGCAGATCATCATCGTCATCGCTACTGGCCGCAGCGCCATCGAGGATCACTTCGACTCGAGCCCGTCCCTGGAGCGATGGCTGGAGGAGCGCGGCGACATCGAGATGCTGCGGACCATCCGCCGCATCAGCGAGTTCGGCACCGTTGCCTTCGTGCACCAGCGCGAGCAGCTGGGCCTCGGCCACGCGGTCCTGATGGCGAAGGATCTCGTCGGCGAGGAGCCGTTCGCCGTCCTGCTCAGCGACGATGTGATGCTCAACCCGACCGGCGAGCCGGTGACGAAGCAGCTCATCGATGCGCACCTCGCCCATCGCGGATCGGTCGTGGCGGTGCATCGGGTCGATCGCGAGGACGTCGGTCGCTACGGCATTCTCGAGCCGCTTCACGAGGAGGGTCGGCTGGTCGAGATCCGCAATCTCGTCGAGAAGCCGTCGGTCGACGACGCCCCGTCCGACCTCGCGGTCTTTGGACGCTACGTCCTCACACCGAAGATCTTCGACGTGCTCGAGCAGACACCGCGCGGCGCCGGCGGCGAGATCCAGCTCACCGATGCGATCCGGGGACTCATCCGGGAGCAGCCGGTCTTCGGCTACCAGTTCGAGGGAACCCGCCACGATGCCGGCACCCGAATCGGATGGCTGAAGGCGAACGTCGCGGTGGGCCTCGAGTCGGACGACGCCGACGAGTTCCGTTCCTACATTCGCGGCCTCGACCTGCGAGACTGACGCCGACGTGGAGATGATCGGCAGGCTCATCAGCGACCGATATCGGCTCATAGCCCCACTTGGCGAGGGCGGCATGGCCACGATCTGGCGCGCCGTCGATGAGCAGCTCGACCGCGAGGTTGCCGTCAAACTCCTGCGTCCGCAGTTCAGCTCCGACCCCGGCTTTGCCGCCCGCTTCAAGCAGGAGGCACGATCCGCGGGCGGCCTGTCGCACCCGAACATCGTCTCGGTCTACGACTACGGCACCGACGGCGCCGATGGCGACCAGTACATTGTCATGGAGCTGGTCGAGGGGCACGACTTGTCCACGGCGCTCCGTGATCGGGGGACGCTGTCGGTGGACGATGCGGTCCGCGTCGCGATCGGCGTGGCCGGAGCGCTCGAGGTCGCCCATCGTAAGGGCATCGTCCATCGCGACGTGAAGCCCGGCAACATCCTGATCACCGACCAGGGCGATGTGAAGGTCACCGACTTCGGGATCGCACGAGCCGTGGCGGAAGCCTCGATGACGGTGACCGGCACGACGCTCGGGTCCGTGCACTACTTCAGCCCCGAGCAGGCACGAGGCGACGAGGTCACGGGAGCGTCGGATGTTTACGCGCTCGCCATCGTCCTGTACGAGATGGTCACCGGCCGCCGTCCCTTCGAGGGCGATTCCGCGGCCGCCGTCGCGCTCAAGCGGCTGAACGAGGACGCCCCGAGTCCGACCTCGATCGGCCATCCGCTGGCTCCCGGCCTCGAGGCCATCGTCATGCGGGCCCTCGCCCGCGACCAGCAGGAGCGCTATCCGGATGCCGGCGCCTTCGCCGAGGCACTTCGCGTCTGGCGACGAGACCCGGACGCCGCGGTCGCAACGCCGGCCGGCGCGGCAGCCGCCGCGACTCCCGCCGCCGGCGAGCCCACGGTCTACGTCCCGCCACGCGTCACGCGTCCCGCCGACCGAGTGGCCATGGCCCCTCCGCCACGACGGATCGACCCCTACGATCGGGATCGAGATGACGGCCAGCCGTGGTGGATCTGGCTGCTCGCGGTCCTGGCGGTCGTCCTCCTCGGGGCCATCGGCTTCCTCGCTGCCCAGCTGTTGGCGGCCTCGGGCGATCCGAACAGCAGTCCGACGCCGTCGTCGGCCGTCGTGACGGTGCCCGACTGTGACGGAGTCCGACTCGCGACGCTCCGCACGGAGCTCCGCGACCTGCCGGTGACGGTCGACGAGCAGGACGAAGCGTCATCGGATGTCGACAGTGGCACGGTCATCCGCTGCGAGCCGGCCAGCGGCGCGGAGATCGGCGAGGGAGAGATCCTCGTCGTCGTCGTGTCGAGCGGCGAGGAGGAGGTCCGCGTCCCGACCCTCCGGGGTCAGACCCGGTCGCAGGCCGAGGCGACCCTCCGGGACTTCGACCTGCGCGTCGGCGAGATCGACGTCGAGCCCGACCAGTCCATCCCGGACGGATCCGTCATTCGGAGTGACCCTCCGGCGGGGAACTCGGTCCCGGCCGGAAGCCAGGTGAACCTGGTCTTCAGCAGCGGGCCGACGCCGTCGCCGACGCCGTCGCCGAGCCCGACACCGGAGCCGACGCCGGTCCCGACGCCGGAGCCGACGCTTCCGCCGCCGCCGCCCACCCCCACGCCCGAGCCGACGCCCGCCCCGTAGCCCGGTGCTAGGATGACCGTCATCCCGTTTTCCACGCTTGGGAGGCACTTCGTTCAACCATGGCAACCACCACCCCGATCTCGGTCGACGAGTCGACCTTTGAATCGGAGGTCCTCAACGCAGAGAAACCCGTGCTCGTCGACTTCTGGGCCCCGTGGTGCGGGCCGTGTCGGCTCGTCTCGCCCGTCGTCGAAAGCATGGGCGACAAGCACGCCGAGAAGATGTCCGTGGCCAAGGTCAACACGGACGAGAACCAGCAGCTGGCCATGCGGTACAGCATCTTCAGCATCCCTACCCTGATCGTCTTCCAGAACGGCCGCGAGGCAGCACGCCTGGTCGGCTACATGCCACAGGAAGTCATGGAAGAGCGCCTCAGCCAGTTCCTCGCCTGAGGCACCCGGCGCACGAGGCCTCGGGCAGCCGCTACACTCCCCGGCGAGGAGGGCTGCCCGAGCATCCATGATCATCAAGACCGAACGTCGCTCCGGTGGCGACCGACGCGAGGCCAGCGACCCGTTCGCGCCGGACCGCCGCGACACCGACCGACGCACGATGTGCTGGGAGGTCGAGAACTGCGACCTGACCATCCGGTACCGATGCCCGGCCTTCATCCTGCGACGTCCGTGCTGGGAGCTGTGGGCAGTCGAAGGCATCGGCCCGGCGCGCGCCTGCTGCCACGACGACAAGGAGTGCGAGCCCGGGCGTTGCGTCATCGCCGAGAAGCGGTTCGCCGGCACGACGGAGCCACTGACCGTCCACGTAGGGCGGCGCGGCGTCCCACTCGGCTACTCGAAGCCGCGGCGGCACCACTGTCCGCATTTCTACCTGACCCAGGGCGCGAGGGGCCGGGTGCCGATCCAGGCGCCCCAGCTCATGCGGACGCTGGCCAAGCAGGAGGGCACCGTGAGCCGATGCGAGCTGCGCGGCGGCGTCCACCTCGACTCCGGCTACGTGAACGACCTGTGCCTCACCGGACAGTTCAACGACTGCGTCTTCTACGAGGACGCCGCCGACTGAGCGACGCATGACGCCGGATGCTCGTCTCACGTACCCCGAGGCCATCGCCGGACTCACGGAGCGCGGGCGCTTCGGCATCCGGATGGGCTTGGGGCGGGTCGAGCGCCTCATGGCCGAGGTGGGCCGGCCCGATCGTCAGCTGCGCGGGGCGCTCGTCGGCGGAACGAACGGCAAGGGATCCGTCGTGGCCATGGCACGCGCGGTCCTGGCCGAGGCCGGCTACCGGATCGGGACCATGCCGAAGCCTCACCTCGTCAGCTACCGGGAGCGTATCGCCGTCGATGGCCAGCCGATCACCGAGGGCGACTTCGCCGCCGCCGTGGCGTCCGTGCTGCCGGCCGCGGATCGTATGGCCGCCCTCGAAGGTCCGCCGACCGAGTTCGAGGTGCTGACCGCGGTCGCCATCGGCGAGCTTGCGCGCCGGCGCGTCGATCTTGCGCTGGTCGAGGTGGGCATGGGCGGCAGGCTGGACGCCACGAACGTGCTCGATCTCGGGGTGGCCGCGGTCACGAACGTTCAGCGCGATCACGAGAAGCACCTCGGATCGACCCTGACGGCGATCGGGACCGAGAAGGCCGCGATCATCAAGCGCGGCAACCTGGCGGTGACCGGTGCGACCGGGCGCGGCGTCCGACCGATCCTCGACCGATGCGCGTCGCTCCACGTCCCGCTGCGGCGAGCCGGTGGGCCTGGGTCCTACCGAGCCGTGGTGCGTGCCGTGGAGTGGGATGGCACGACGCTCGACGCGCGGACACCGGCCGGGGAGCTGCGGGACCTGCGCCTCGGCGTGATCGGGGCGCACCAGGCGGACAACGCCGCCGTGACGCTGGCATTGCTCGACGCCGTGGCCGAACGCTTCGGGCTGTCGGTTGACGAGCCCCAGATCCGGCGCGGGCTGGCGGCGGCGCGCTGGCCGGGGAGGCTGGAGCTGCTCGAGGCCCCACGGCTCGGGCTCGGGCGTGTCCTGCTCGATGGCGCACACAACCCCGATGGCGCGCGGGCACTGGCCGCGGCACTCCACGACCTTGGCGTGGAGCGTCCGACAATCGTCTTCGGCGCCATGCGGGACAAGCGGATCGATGCCGTCCTGGGCGCCCTGGCGCCCCTCGCGCCGCGGTTCATCTTCACGGCCGTCGACGACCCGCACGCCCTCCAGCCGGCCGAGCTGGCAGCCGCATGGCGACGCATCGGCGGCGGCGCTGCCAAGACCGCGCCGACGCCGGCGGGCGCGATGGCGATGGCCGAGGCCGACCCCGTGGTCGTGGCCGGCTCGCTGTACCTCGTGGGGGCGGTCCACGGCATGATCACCGGCCAGGCGGGGCAGGCCTGATGGCGCCGGAGCTGCGCTGGGGCGCGAAGACGTACGTGATGGGCATCATCAACGTCACCCCCGACTCGTTCTCGGGCGACGGCCTGGCGTCACCCGACAGCGACGTGCCAGACATCATCGCGGCCGCCGTGGCCCAGGGTCGCGCCATGGCGGCGGCCGGTGCGGAGATCCTGGATGTCGGCGCGGAGTCGACGCGGCCGCGCCAGGCGTATGGAGACCACGCCGAGGTCGATGCCGCCACCGAAGCCGCGATCGCGGTGCCGGTGGTCGAGGCGCTGGTCGCCGAGCTCGGCGACTGGGTCAGGATCAGCATCGACACCAGCAAGGGATCGGTCGCAGCCTCCGCCCTGGCCGCGGGGGCGACCATCGTGAACGACGTGTGGGCCGCGCGGCGTGATCCAGGTACCGCGGATGCGGCCTCGGCCGGCGGCGCCCACCTCGTGCTCATGCATAACCAGGAGGGGACGGACTACGCCGACGACATGTTCGAGACCGTCGTCGCATGGCTGACAGAGGCCAGCCGAGCCGCCCAGGCTCGGGGAATTCCCCGCGAGCGGCTGCTCGTCGACCCGGGCATCGGCTTCGGGAAGGGCACCGAGGCGAATCTCGAGCTCCTCCATCGGCTTGGCGAGCTGAAGGATCGG
>JBPCOK010000035.1:0-11400 GCA_051000335.1 Candidatus Limnocylindria bacterium
TCAAGCGCAGCCACGTCCCACGCGCCGGCCTCGCCGTCGGATCGGCGGTGCTCCGACCGTTCAAGCCGGTGCTGTCGTCGATCATGGGGCAGGCGCTCGCGTCGGACCGCACGCCGTCCACCGCGGACGATGCCTTCCTGCGCGAGATGGGCATCGACCCGCAGCCGGCGAGCCGGTACATCGCCGACGCCGTCGCGGCTCACCGAGGATCGACGACGACGACCTGACCCGCCCGCTACCGTTGCCGCCATGACCGATGCGGTGGTGGTGGGCGGTGGCCCGAACGGTCTGGCGGCCGCGATCGTTCTCGCCCGGGCGGGCCGCGGCGTCGCGCTGTTCGAGGCCCGCGAAGCGGTAGGGGGTGGGTGCCGCTCCGCCGAGCTGACGCTTCCCGGCGTGCTCCACGACGTGTGCAGCGCGATTCACCCGCTCGGGCGGTCGTCGCCGCTGTTCCGTGAACTGGGCCTGGAGCGCCACGGCCTGGAGTGGATCGAGCCGCCAATCCAGGTCGCGCACCCGCTGGACGATGGACGCGCGGCGCTCGTCCGCCGAGGCATGGCGGAAACGGGAGAGAGCTTCGACCACGAGGCCGATGCCACCGCCTACCGCGGCTGGATGACGCCGATGGCGCGCGACTGGGACCTCATCGTGCGCGAACTGCTTGGTCCCCTGCCGCTCGGGGCCATCCGCCATCCCGTGGCGCTCGGGCGATTCGGCATCCCCGCCGTGATGCCGATGGCCGCGGTCGCACGACGCTTCCGGTCGCCGGTGGCGCGAGCGCTCCTGGCAGGGTGCGGCGCCCACTCCTTCCTGCCGATGACGTCGCTCCTGACCGGCGGCACCGGGCTGGCACTGCTCGTCAGCGCGCACGCCGTCGGCTGGCCGTTTCCGCGCGGCGGAGCGCAGACGATCGTCGACGCGCTCGTATCGGTTCTGCGCGAGGCGGGTGGGCGGATCACGACCAACGCACCGGTCGCCGATCTCGACGAACTGCCCGCGCATCGGGCGGCGCTGCTGGACGTGACGCCGCGCCAGGTGCTGGCGATGAGTGGCGATCGGCTCGGCGGGTGGTATGCGAAGCAGCTGCGTCGGTACCGCTACGGACCGGCGGCATTCAAGCTGGACCTCGTCCTGGACGGTCCGATCCCCTGGCGCAACCCGGTGCTGGCCGACGCGGGCACGGTCCACCTCGGCGGGACGTTCGAGGAAGTGGCCGCGTCGGAGCGGGCGGTGCATCGCGGCCGGGTGCACGATCGACCGTTCGTCCTGCTTGCCCAGCCGTCGCAATTCGATCCAACCCGCGCGCCGGACGGTCAGCACGTGGTGTGGGCGTACTGCCACGTCCCGAATGGCTGGGACGGCGACGCCACCGAGCGGATCCTCGGCCAGGTCGAGCGCTTCGCGCCCGGCTTCCGCGACCGGATCGTGGCGCAGCACGTCCTCCGTCCCCCGGACCTGGAGGCGTACAACGCGAACTACATCGGCGGCGACATCAACGGCGGCATGCAGCACTGGGCCCAGTTCTTCACCCGGCCCGCGGTGCGCTGGGATCCGTACTCGACCCCCGACCGCGGGATCTTCGTCTGCTCGTCGTCCACGCCGCCGGGGGGTGGCGTGCACGGACTGTGCGGCATGCACGCCGCAAACTCAGCGCTGCGCGGTGTCCTGCGCTGACGCAGCGCCCCTAGACTCACCGCCATGGTCGACTCGGTCCACATCATCGGTGCCGGTCGGGCCGGGTCGGCAATCGCCGCGCGGCTGCGGGAGCGCGGTGCCCGGGTCAGCGTTGGCCGCGGGCCGTCGCCGGACGCGGATCTCGTCCTGCTGTGCGTCCCCGATACCGCCATCGCGGAGGTCGCCGCGAGCGTGCGTCTTGGGCCTTGGGTCGCCCATGTGAGCGGGGCGACGCCGCTGGCCGAGCTGGCGCCGCACGAGCGTCGGTTCAGCCTGCATCCGCTCCAGACGCTGGTGCAGGGTCGCGGCCCCGAGCAGCTCGATGGTGCCTGGGCCGCCATCACGGCGGAGACCCCCGACGCGTGGGCGCAGGCGCGAGACCTCGCCGATCGGCTCGGCCTTCGGGCCTTCGAGCTCGCCGATGCGGATCGGGCGATCTACCACGCGGCCGCGGTCATCGGTGGCAACTACCTCGTCACCCTGCACCGGATCGCCACCCGGCTCCTGGAAGCCGCCCGCGTGCCACCCGAGGCGATCGTCCCTCTCATGGAGCGAACGATCGAGAACGGCTTCGAGCTCACCGGGCCGCTCGCGCGCGGCGACCGGGCCACGATCGAGGCGCACCTCGCGGCACTCGAGGAGCGGGCGCCGGACCTCGTTCCCGTCTACACGGCGCTGGCGGAGGTCACGAAGCCGTGAGGATCGTGCGGACCATAGCGGAGGTGCGAGATGCCCTCGCGCCCGCCCGCGAGCGAGGCGAGCGCATCGGCCTGGTGCCGACGATGGGCGCCTTCCACGACGGGCATCGGGCCCTCATGCGGGCGGCCCGCGAGGCATCGGACGTGGTCGTTGCCAGCCTGTTCGTCAACCCGTCCCAGTTCACCGCCGCCGATGACCTCGCCCGCTACCCGCGCGACGAGGAGCGCGATGCGTGCGACGCCGAGGCCGAGGGCGTTGACATGCTGTTCGCACCAACCACCGACGAGCTCTATCCGGCCGGCTTCGACACCGCGGTCGAACCCGGCGAGCTGGCGGCCATCCTCGAGGGCGCCGCACGGCCCGGGCACTTCCGGGCGGTGGCGACGGTGTGCGTAAAGCTGTTCTCGATCGTGCGGCCGGCGGCCGCCTGGTTCGGTCAGAAGGACGCCCAGCAGGTCGCGGTCGTGCGCCGCGTCGTCTCCGACCTCAACCTGAACATCGAGATCGTGACGCTCCCGACCGTCCGCGACGCCGATGGCCTGGCGCTCTCGTCGCGCAACGTCTTCCTGTCGCCGACGGAGCGGACTGCCGCGGTGGCGCTGCCGCGCGCGCTCGAGGCCGGCGAAGGGGCGCATCGGCGCGGGGATGATCCGGTGGCTGCGACACGAGACCGGCTCCAGTCGGCTGGCGTGGCGGTCGACTACGTTGCGGTCGCCGACTTCGATGGCCCGACTCTGGTTGCGGCGATCCAGGTCGGAACGACCCGGCTGATCGATAACGTCCGCCTCAACAGCTGACGCGGACAGTGTCCAGGGAGCCTTGGCGGCTTGCCCGGATATCCTCTGTCGAGGAGCTGACGATCTAGGGACGGAGTATATCAGTATATACGATCCGCCTGGAGATGCTCCGCGCTGCTGTGGGAGTACGTCGCCGGTCCGCGGCCCGCGTTGACAAGTCCCACGCCGCGATGGACGCTTCGGTCATGAGCGAAGCCCGCGAGGCGATCGGCCTGCCCGATGTCGCCGCCATGAAGACTGCCGGCACGAAGATCGTGATGGTCACCGCCTACGACTTCCCATCGGCGCGTCTGGCATCGGAGGCCGGCATGGACCTCATCCTGGTGGGCGACTCGGCGGGCAACAACATGCTCGGCTACGAGACCACCGTGCCGGTGACCATGGACGAGGCGGTGATGCTGACCGCCGCCGTGGCGCGAGCTCGGCCACGGTCCCTGATCGTGGGCGACATGCCGTTCGGCTCGTTCCAGTCCTCGGATCGCGATGCGGTCGCCAACGCCGTCCGGCTGGTGAAGGCCGGCGCCGATGCGGTGAAGCTCGAGGGAGCTGGGCCGATGACGTCCCGCATTCGCGCCATCGTCGACGGTGGGATCCCGGTCATGGGGCACGTCGGACTCACCCCACAGTCGGCCACGAAGCTTGGCGGCATGAAGGCCCAGGGGCGGACGGCCGCATCGGCGCGACAGCTCCTCCACGACGCGCGGGAGGTCGAAGTCTCGGGCGCGTTCTCGATTGTGCTCGAGTCGGTTCCGGCCCGCATCGGCGCGCACATCAGCGAGATCCTCACGATCCCGACCATCGGCATCGGCGCAGGGCCGGGGTGCGACGGCCAGGTGCTGGTCTGGCACGACCTCCTCGGTGTCAACGAGGGCGCGGCGCCGCGCTTCGTGAAGCGCTACGCCGACCTGGCCGGAGAGACGCGCCGCGGGTTGACGGAGTTCGCCGCCGAGGTGCGCTCGGGCGCCTATCCGGCGAGCGAGCACGAGTACAAAATCGCAAGCGAAGAGCTGCGCGCGTTCGAGGCCGACCTCGAGCGCACCCGCGGCGACGGTTAGCCGGCCGCCTCGGTCACGCTGCGCTCGATCGCCTCGACGACGGCATCGTCCATCGCTGATGCCACAGCGAAGAAGGCCTCCGAGGACGCCGCTCGACCGTCGCCGATGCTGACCGCGAACATCACGTCGCCGTCGTACACCGTGTGGACGGGCCGAACCGCGCGGGCCAGGGCGTCGTGGGCGAGCTCAGCCAGCTTGCGGCACTGCGCCCGATCCAGCGGCGCGTCGGTCGCCACGACCCCCAGCACGGTGTTCCCCGCCGCGGGCGGAACTGGCGGAGCGGTGGCGGCGGCAAGGACCCGGCCATCCCGCGCGAAGATCTCACCGAGCGCGTTGTTCGCCACGATCGCGCCGACCAGGCTGCCGTTCGCGGCGCGGCGCGCGCCGGAACCGATGCCCGCTGGCACGCCCTCGCCGCCCCCGAGCTTGGCGACCGTCGCCCCTGAGCCGGCGCCGACGCGGCCCTCGAGCGGACCCTCGTTCGACTCCGCCGCGAGGGCGGCCGCGTAGCCGGCGTCCGGACCCGGGAACGCGTCCGGGTCGCCAACACCCAGGTCGTACAGGATGGCGGCGGGAACGATCGGGACCGGTCGCTGCGGGGTCGGGAAGCCGACGCCGCGCTCGGCGAGGCGCCGCATCACGCCATCGGCTGAGCCGAGGCCGAATGCCGAACCACCGGCCAGGCAGATGGCGTGGATACGCTCGACCAGCGCGGTCGGGCGCAGCAGGTCGGTCTCGCGCGTTCCGGGCGCCGAGCCGCGGACGTCCACGCCGGCAACCATCCCGTCGTCATCGGCGAGGACCACCGTGCAGCCGGTGCGCGCGGCCGCATCGCTCCAATGGCCGACCCGGATGCCCGGCACGTCACGGATGGTCAGCCGATGACGTGCCGCGTCGTTCATGACCGCACCGCGGTGGCGGCCGAGACAAGCGCCGGAAGGATCTCGCCCGCTTGACCCGCGAGCACGGCGTGCGCCGATGCATCGAGCGCCGTCGGCTCGGCGTTGAGGATGACCAGCCGTGCGCCTGCGTCCAGCGCCAGCTCCGGCAGGCGGGCCACGGGGTAGACGGTCAGGCTGGTGCCGATGGCCAGAAAGAGGGTTGCATCGGCCGCCGCGGATTCGGCCCGGGCCAGGGCGCCGGCTGGCAGATTCTGGCCGAAGCTCACCGTCGCGGACTTCAGGATGCCGCTGCACGCCAGGCATGCCGGGTCAGGCTCGCCGGCGCGCACCCGGGCGAGCGTCTCGCCCATCGGCCGCCGATCGCCACACCCGAGGCAGGCGGTCTCGCGGATGGTCCCGTGAATCTCGACCAATCGCTCGGGCGAGGTCCCGGCGGCCAGGTGCAGGCCGTCGATGTTCTGGGTCACGAGCAGATCTAGCCGACCCGCTCGCTCGAGGTCAACCAGCGCACGGTGACCGGCGTTGGGACGCGCGCCCCACGCGGGATGGTCGGCGCGTCGCTGCCATGCCTCGCGGCGGATCGCCGGATCGGCGACGTAGTAGCCGATGTTGCTCAGCCGCTCGGCTTTCGGATCGCGGGTCCAGACCCCATCGGGCCCGCGGAAATCGGGGATGCCCGACTCGGTGCTGATGCCGGCGCCGGTGAGGACCACGGTCGACCGCGATTCCGCGAGCCACGCGGCAACCTCCTCGATCGGGGTCATGCGCGGAGCCAATCCTCAACGGTCGCCACGTACCAGTCGAACTGGTCGCGGTGCACGGTGTGGCCCGCGACGGCAACGGCAATCCGGGCGGTCGCGGGCAGCGTCTCCTCCAGCTGCCGGCGCGACTGCCCCCACAGCACCGAACGCTCCTCGGCGGCGAGGACGTACAGCGCGGGAACCTCGAGCCGCGGGGCGAGGTCGAGCACGCGCGCCCCGGTGTGCCGACGGAATGAGGCGAGCAGGCCCTCGCGATCGGCGAGCTGCTTGCCCTCGACATCCTGCCGAGCGTCCTCGTCCATCCATCGAGGGTTCTCGGCCAGCTCGCGGGCAACCTCCCCTTCGGGATCCGCAACGGTCGCGAGCATCTCGCGCTCGAGGCCCTCCTGCCACTCGATGTCGTCGGAGCGGATCACTGCCGGCGGATCTTCGAGCACGACCCGCCGCATCAGCTCGGGACGCGTGAACGCGAGCTCTGCCGCGACCGCGGCACCGAGCGAGTGCGCAATGACCGCGTCGACGGGAGCTCCCAAGTCTTCGATGAAGGCGCGCACGTCCTCCGCCATCTCCGGCACCGTCGTGAAGCCGTCGATCCGCGGACTCCGTCCGTGCCCGCGCAGATCCACCGCCATCACGCGCCATCCCTTCTCCGCCAGCACGGGACCGACGCGCCACCACGTTCGCCACCAGCCGGTCACGCCATGGATCAGAACGATCGTCGGCGCGTCGTCGGCTCCGGCGCCCGCGACGGACCAGTCGTGCGTTGCGAGCTCAGCGATTGGCATGCCGGCATTATCCAAGGGTGAGGTGCCACGCGCTGTGGCCCCCACGACGTGGGCTCTCGGCCAGGGTATATACGGGATATACGCAGTCCTCAGTCGACGCCCTGCGCCGCGATCGATCGCACGTAGCTGCGAGGAACGCCCCGTGCAGGGAGAACGCCATGAGCCTCGAAGCAACCAGCGACCTGTGGTGGAAGAACGCGATCGTCTATTGCGTCGACACCCAGGCATTCCTCGACAGCAACGGCGACGGAATCGGCGACCTGGACGGCCTGACCCAACGCATCGACTACCTCGCCGGGCTGGGTGTCACCTGCCTATGGCTGATGCCGATCTACCCCTCGCCCGAGCGCGACTACGGCTACGACGTGGCCGACTACTACGGCATCGCGGACAAGTACGGCAGCCTCGGCGACCTCGTGGAGCTGGTGCGGACGGCCAAGGAGCGCGGCATCCGGGTCATCGCCGACCTCGTGGTCAACCACACCTCGGTCGACCATCCATGGTTCCAGATGGCACGCAAAGGACACCCGATCTACCGCGACTTCTACGTCTGGGCCGATGAGAAGCCAGCGAATGCCGAGGAAGGGATCATCTTCCCCGGCAAGCAGGAAAGCGTCTGGTCCTACGATCAGGCGGCGAAGCGCTGGTACATGCACCGCTTCTACCCGTTCCAGCCCGATCTCAACATCAACAACCCGCTGGTGCGCAACGAGATCCACAAGGTCATCGGCTTCTGGCTGGAGCTCGGCCTGTCGGGATTCCGGGTCGATGCCGTGCCGTTCCTGATCGAGCAGGTCGACCCCGGGCATCCGGCCGTGACGGATCCGCACGACTACCTGCGCGACCTCGGTGACTTCATGGTTCGGCGCCGCGGCGACGCCATGCTCCTGGCCGAGGCAAACGAGCCGCCGGACAAGCTGGCGAGCTACTTCGGCGAGCGCGGCAACCAGATGGACATGCTCTTCAGCTTCATCACGAACCAGGCCCTCTACCTATCCTTCGTCCGTCACGACGCCACCCCGGTGGCCGATGCCCTCCGCTCGCTGCCCCCGATTCCCTCGCAGGCGCAGTGGGCGAACTTCATCAAGAACCATGACGAGGCATCGCTCGACAAGCTCTCCGACGCGGAGCGCGACGAGGTCTTCGCGGCCCTCGCGCCGAAGAAGTCGATGCGCCTCTTCGATCGCGGCATTCGGCGCCGCTTCCCGCCGATGGTCGACGGCGATCGGCGCCGCATGGAGCTCGCCTACAGCCTCCTGTTCAGCCTGCCGGGCACGCCGGTGCTCTTCTACGGCGAGGAGATCGGCCTGGGCGACAACCTGGCCATGTCCGACCGCGAGGCGGTGCGCCTGCCGATGCAGTGGTCGGATCGGCCCGGCGGCGGCTTCACCACCGCCGACGCGGGCAACCTGCCGCGCCCGATGCTGAAGGATGGGCCGTTCGGCTATCCGAGGCTCAACGTCGAGGAGCAGCGTCGCGACCCGAGCTCGTTCCTGAACTGGACCGAGCGCGCGATCCGGACGCGGAAAGAATGGCCGGAGTTCGGCTGGGGCACGTGGGAGGTCGTCGCGACCCGCAACCCCGCGGTGCTGGCCCACGTCGCTAACTGGGACGGGGCCAGCGTCATGGCAGTCCACAATTTCTCGGATGAGCTGGCGAAGGTCAGCATCCAGATTCCGGCCGACGCCCGTGGCGGTCGCTGGCGGCACATCTTCGGGGCAGGCGACGAGGAGGCTCCCGAGATCAGCGGCGACCGGCTCACGTGCGAGATGGCTCCGTACGGCTACCACTGGTATGGACGAAAGGAGGGCGTCTGACGGCCCCGATCATCGGCTTCCACGCCAGCCACGAGCAGTTCCGGCCGGATCGACTCCTGCGGCTGGTGCAGTCCGCCGAGGCTGCCGGCTTCGACGCCGCGATGTGCTCCGATCACTGGGCGCCGTGGAGCGAGAGCCAGGGCGAGTCCGGGTTCGCGTGGTCATGGCTGGGGGCCGCCCTCCAGGCGACGTCACTCCAGTTCGGCGTGGTGAATGCGCCCGGGCAACGCTACCACCCCGCGATCATCGCGCAGGCCGCCGCCACCCTGAACGTCATGTTCCCGGAACGGTTCTGGATCGCCGTGGGGTCGGGACAGCTGCTGAACGAGCACATCACCGGCGAGCGTTGGCCCGCGAAGCCGGAACGCAACGAACGGCTGAGGGAGAGCGCCGATGTCATGCGTCGCCTGTGGGCCGGCGAGACGGTCTCGCACGAGGGTCACGTCACGGTTTCGGAGGCGACGCTCTGGACCCGTCCCGAGCAACCGCCGATGCTCGTCGGCGCCGCCGTCACGCCCGAGACCGCGGGCTGGGTGGCCGAATGGGCCGACGCGCTGATCACCGTCGTCCAGGCTGACGAGCAGCTCGACCGCATTGTCGAGGCGTTCCGATCGAACGGCGGGAAGGACAAGCCAATGTATCTCCAGGTCCACCTCGCGTACGCCCCGACCGAGTCCGAGGCCCGCGATGCCGCCTTCGCGCATTGGGGGCAGAACTGCCTGCCGAACTCCGTGATGACCGATCTCTCGCATCCGGAGCAGATCAAGGCAGCGTCGCAGCATGTGACGCCGCAGGACCTGGATGACGCGGTGCGCATCTCGTCGGACCTGGGACAGCACGTCGAATGGCTGCAACGCGAGCTGGCCCGCGGGTTCGATCGGCTCTACCTCCACGAGGTCGGTCCGGACCAGGAGCGATTCGTGGAGACCTTCGGCCGGGAGGTGCTCCCCCGCCTTCGCTGACGGTCTGCGATCATGGACGGACCATGGCCGCACTGCGAGCGAAAGAACGGGCGAAGCTGCCCGACTCGGCCTTCGCGTACGTTGACTCCGACAGGCGCCGGCTGCTCCCGATCCACGACGAGGCGCACGTCCGGAACGCGCTCGCCCGCTTCAATCGGATCGTGTTCGAGGACGAGGGAGCCCACGACCGAGCGAGGACCCGGCTCCTGAAAGCGGCGCGCAAGCATAAGATCGTCCCGGTCGGGTTCATCGAGGGCCAGCTCCGACCCAAGCTGCCGACGGGTCAGCTGACGCTCCTCTTCGCCGATATCGAGAACTCGAGCCAGCTGGTCGCCGATCTTGGCGACGCGTACCGCGCGACCCTCAGCGCCGCGCGCCGCATCGAGCGAACCGCCACGCGCCGCGCCAACGGCTTCGAGGTCGACGCCCGAGCCGACGAGTTCTTCGCGGTCTTCGAACGAGCCCCCGATGCGCTGGAGGCGGCCGTCGCCATCCAGCGCACTTTCACCGCCCACCCCTGGCCGGACCGGGCCGCGGTGCGCGTCCGCATCGGCCTGCACACCGGGCGCCCCACGCTGGTCGACGGCGGCTACCAGGGCATCTCGGTCAATGCCGGCGCGCGGCTCTGCTCATGCGGGCATGGAGGCCAGATCCTGCTCTCGCGCACGACCCACGGGGCGCTGGCGGAGTCGGCGCCGATCGAGTTCCGCCATCTCGGCACGTATCGGCTGCGCGGCATCCCTGACGAGCACGAGATCTACCAGGTGGTCGCAGCGGACCTGCACGACGACTTCCCGGCCCTGCGGATCGAAGGCTGACCCTCGGCTCGCCGTCCAGATCGCTCAGCCGCAGCCACGGCTCGCCCGAGCGATTGTCAGAGAGAAGTCCCCATTACGCCAGCACCGGCATCGGCACCTCCGATGACGCTCGCCGACGCCGATCGTCACGAAACCTTCACGGTCTTGGTACGGATGGTGCAGTCATTGGCAGCACACGAGGAGCCCATGGCGGGTACCCAGGCGCCAGCACACAGGAGACACCCATGCATCACCGAATCGCACGCCTCCTCGCCGTGGGCGCGCTGTCCGTGGCGATGATGACGCTGCTCAGCGGGATCGCCGCGGCCAGCAGCGGTACCACATATCGCATCACGATCACCAATGAGACGAGCGGCCAACCATTCACACCTCCAGTACTGATCACCCATGATCCGACGGTCAGCGTGTTCGAGATCGGCGCGGCCGCCAGCGAAGGCGTGATAGAGATCGCCGAAAACGGCAACGTGATGCCGCTGGTGGATGCCATGACCGGAGCCGATGGCGTGCATGACGTCGTGACTGGGCCTGGACCTGTGAAGCCGGGCGAATCGCAGACGCTCGAGATCACCGCCGATGACGGCGAGGTGCTGTCCTGGGTGTCGATGCTGATCTGCACGAACGACGGGTTCACCGGCCTCCACGGCCAAGCCCTGGCCGCAGGCACGATTACGACCGATGCCTACGAGACAACCACTGAGATGAACACCGAGGTCCTTGGCGACATCGTCCCGCCATGCCAGGCAATCGTGGGCGTGACCTCCCCAACCAGCGCGCCAGGCACGGGGATGAGCAATCCCGCCCTGGCCGAGGACGGAGTGATCGCCGCCCATCCCGGAATCGCGGGAACCGCGGACCTCCAGGTAGACCCTCACGGTTGGACCGATCCGGTTGCCAACGTGACGATCGAGGTCATTCCGCCATTGCCAGAAACGGCCACGGCCATGCCAGAAACGGCGCTGACGCAGGGCAGCTCGATCCTGACGCTGCTGCTCGTTGTCTTCGGCCTCTCATTGCTCAGTGCGATCGCGGCCATGAAGTTCGCGCACGTGCGCCGGCCTGACTGAAACTACCGCTCCGCTCGCGGCGGGCGATGATCGCGAAACCCTCCACGATCATCGCCCGACTTACCC
>JBPCOK010000057.1:0-6530 GCA_051000335.1 Candidatus Limnocylindria bacterium
GGGCGGCGTCGGATGCGGGAAGTCATGGGGTTCCTCGTGCTTCGGGCGGTGGTCTTCCGAAGCCGGGGTCGGAGCCGGTCCCGCCGCGCACATGGGACCGGATGGGCTGTTATCGGGCCATTACCGTTCGCTTATCGCCGGATGACCCGATCCATCAGCCGCCGATGGAGATGAGGGCG
This sequence comes from Candidatus Limnocylindria bacterium, assembly GCA_051000335.1. Lineage (GTDB taxonomy): Bacteria > Chloroflexota > Limnocylindria > QHBO01 > QHBO01 > JACDBZ01. The sequence continues at coordinate 180 of JBPCOK010000057.1, forward strand.
ATCCCCACGATCGCCAGCCCGACGCCCAGCTGGCCGAGCCGCGGAAGCCGCTCACCCAGCACGAACCGGGCGAGGAGCATCGTCATCACCGGATAGATCCCACTGAGCGCGGCCGCGAGGCCGATGGGGATGAGCCCGCGTGCCACGACGTAGAACGCGTTGCCTCCGACATCGAACAGCCCGGCCGCGACGACGATCCGCGTCGGGAACCGCGAGCGGTCGAATCGGCGGAAGGCGAACGCCGTGGCCAGCGTGGCGGACATCGATCGGCTCAGGACCAGCGCCCACAGCGGGTCCCCGCCCCTGGCCGCGAGGTCGAGCAGCACGTACCACGTGCCGAATCCCACGGCCGCGGCACCGGCCAGGAGCAGCGCTCGCCGCCCGACCTCGTCGCGCGATGCCCCTCCCGCAGCGGCTGCCGCCGCGGCGGTGCACGCGACACCCACGAGCTGCCATCCGCCGATGCTCGCCCCGAGAATCGCCCCCGCGGCGAGGGGAATCGCCAGTGAGCCCGCGCCGCTGAGCGATGTCACGATCCCCATCGATCCCAGTGACATGCCGCGATACAGGGCCGCAAGCCCGACCACTCCCGCCACGCCGGCCGCCAGGCCGGTCAACGCCGCTCCAAGCTCCGGAACGGGAGGTCGGATCAGCGCCAGCCCGACGAGAAGCGCGAGCAAGCCAACCACGTGGGCTCCGGCCACGACGATGAGGGCGCCGGCGCGTCGCGAAGCGAAGGCGCCGGCGAAATCGCCGGCGCCGAACGACAGCGCGGAGAACAGGCCGGCGGCGATTCCCATCGGGTGCGGTGCGTCCCTCTTCGCTGGGTGGCTGGTACCCCGACTCTAGCTTTCTGCGCACGCCGGAGGAGGCGTCGGCGGACTTTGGGGTGGGCACGTGGACCACGTTCCGTCGACCCAGCGACCAACCGAGCTGCCCGTGGTGAACGTCGTGGCGTTCGTGCTCATCGGCGTTTCGATGATCCCGGTCTACCTGGCGCAGCGCATCAGCTCGGGAGTCGCGGGCAGCCGCACCTGACCGAATAGTCCCGGTGCGGGACGAAACGCGGCGGCGTAGGCTGGTCGCTGACACCGGCCACCCGAGCGCCGGCGCGCAGGGGAGATCCGTCACCGTGTCCGAGTCCGTCCAGACCGTCGAGCGCGCGCCCGCATGGCGCACGCCGGTAATCGCCATCGTTGCCATCCTGGCCATCGCCATCGGCGTCCTTGCCGGAAGCGTCCTCCTTTCGAACCGGGCCGCCGCGGTCGGTTCGGGCGCCGCCTACGTCCCGGCGAATGCGGCGATGTACATGGAGCTGCGCCTCCAGCCGTCGGAGGCCCAGGACGCCGCGCTGCGCGACATTCTCGGACGCTTCCCCGAGATCGAGGAGCTCGACCTGGATCGCACGCTCCACGACCAGCTGACCGAGCGCCTCGACGAGATGCTGACCGATGAGGGGACCGATCTGAGCTGGGAGACGGACATCGCGCCGTGGTTCGACGGCCGAGTGGCCGTGGCCGTGACGGACATCCAGGCCTCGGCGATGGAGGCTCCGGTCGACCCGATGGCTGTACCCGAGGTCCCGCCGACCGTGATGATGCTCGGCGTGACGGACAGGGATGCCGCAGAAGCCGGGATCGCCCGGCTCCTCGCCGCGGGCGGGGAGGGCCTGCCGTCGTTCACCACCGTTCAGCATCGCGGCTTCACGATCCGTGTGATGGAGGGCTCGGAGTACGGCGCGTATGCGCTGACCGATGACCAGCTCATCCTGGGGTCCGATGCCGAAGTCATCCAGGCGGCGCTCGACATCCATTCCGAGCCGGCCGGCTCGCTGGCCGAGATGACGGACATGACGAAGCTGACCGACACGCTTCCCGATGACTGGTTGGCCTTCATGACCTACGACCTCAATGGTGTGATGGCCGAGGCGATGGCTGCGGGTGCCTCCGCGTCGCCGGCCGTTGCCGAAGCGTTCAGCTCGCTCATGGAGCACCAGTCGCTTCGTGGCGCCATGGCGTTCTCGGCCTCCGAGGGCCGGCTGCTGCTCGATGCGGCGACGGATGCGCCGACCGGCCCCCTCGCCATGGAGAACGCGGATCGCGGTCTCGCCGATGAGGTGCCCGGTGATGCGCTGTATTACGCCGACGCCGGAAATCTCGGCGCCGCGTTTGCGGCCGTCATCGAGCCGATGAAGGAGGCGATGGGGACGACACCGGATGGTGACGAGCAGCTGCGCGCGTTCGAGTCCGCCCTGGGCGGTGACCTCGAGGAGCTCGTCAGCTGGATCGACGACGGCGCGGTCGCGATCGGCGCCACCGACGGCGAGCCGTGGGGCGGCATGGTGCTCGTCCCGAATGACGTGGCCGCGGCGGAGCGCCGCCTCGGTCAGCTCGCGTCGTTCGCGGGTCTCGGGGCGCTGGATCCGAGCAGCGGGATCTCGGTGGACGAGCAGGACGTGGACGGCGTCACGGTGACGACGATCCGCTGGGAGGATCCAAACGCCACCCCCGACCTCGGAATGGGGATGGGGATGGGGATTCCCACGTTCAGTGGCGTCGTCGTCGAGTACGCCTTGACCGACGATCGGGCGCTCATCGGGCTGGGCGACGCCTTCGTGCGACGCGTCCTGGGACTTGATGTGTCCGATTCCCTCGCGAGCCAGCCGCGCTATGGCGACGCGCTCGCCGAGTTCGGCGGGAGCGAGAACGCCGGCACGGTCTGGGTGGACCTGGCCGGTGTGCGCGGCGTGATCGAGACGGCGCTCGGGCCGATGATCGACAGCGGTGACCCGGACGGCGTCTACGCCTCGGAGATCCGTCCGTGGCTCCTGCCGTTCGATCGGATCATCGGGGTCATCCGGATCGACGATGACGTCATGATCCAGCGCGGAGCGCTCCTCTTCGAATGACGCGAATGCCGGAGCCGTTTCCGGACGATCGCGACGGGGAGGGCGGGACGGCCGCCGCCAGGGAACGCCTTCGGGCCGCGGGCGTCGAGCCGTGGGCGTGGAGCAACGCGCCCGGGGATCGCTACGGCGCGCACGATCACGCCACGACGAAGCTCCTCATCTGCGCGCAGGGCTCAATCACGTTCCTCATCGGCCCCGAGGAGGAACCGGTCGAGCTGGCCGCGGGGAGCGGGCTCGTCCTGCCGGCCCGGACGCGCCACGCCGCCATCGTGGGGCCCGATGGGTGCACGTGCCTGGAGGGTCACCGGGACTAGATCGTGTGCGTTCGCCGGGCGGCCACCTCCCGCGCCTCCATCTCGAACCGGTTGTCGTGGTACCAGCGCTTCCCGTTACGGCGGGCCTTCATCGAGTCCGCGGCGTACATGATCGGGAAGGCCACCCCGTGCCGCGCCCACTGCCGGACATGCTCCAGCTCGTGTTCGAGCTCCGCCCCCTCGAGCGACCGCCAGGCATAGATTCGACGGCCGATGGTGATCGCGAGCCAGTCCCTGACCACAAGCGATCCGATCACCCGCAGCCACGGCCAGACATGGACGCGGTGCCTGGTCATCGGGGCGTGGGCTCGAGCAGGAGATCGCGGCGGTCGCCCCAGTGATCGAGGAAGCGGTAGAAGTTGCGCCGGCTGAGCCGATCGCGCTCAGCGTCGGGGAGCGAGGTGTAGCCGCGATGCTCGTGCCACACGAGGGGCAGCGCTTCGGTGCGAACCGCCCGCCAGCCGGCGTCGCGCAGCGCGAAGCTGAAGTCGAGGTCGGCGTTGCGGTAGAAGCGGAAGCGCCGGTCGAACGCGGACACCTGCCGGAGCGCCTCGCGACGAACCGCGAAGCAATATCCCTCGACGGCATCGACCTCGCCAGGGGACGCGTCCTGGAACTCTCGTCCGTCTCCGCTCCTCACGCCCCATCCACCCGCGACCCCGACCTCGGGGTCATCGAACGCGTCGAGCAGCGGCGTGAGGAAGTCACCGCTCGGCTCGAGCGAGGTGTCGAGCAGGACGGTAGTGCCCCCGCGCGAGCGCCGGAGCCCGAGGTTCCGAGCATCGGCCCATCCGAGCCGCTGGCTGGTGCGCAGGATGGTCGGCGTGGGCGCGTGGGCCTCGACGAAGTCGAGGTCGAAGGCGGGCGCATTCGCCACGACGATCAGCTCGTGACCCTCGGCCGGGAGGTGCTCCCGCAGCCCGGCGAGCATGCGTTGCAGGTCGTCTGGGTGCTCGTCGGCGAGGAGCTGGATCGACGCGGCAACGCTGGCCGGCTCATCGATGATCGATGCCAGGTCATCAGGATTGGCGTACCCGGTGGCGGCGGCCTCGGACGGCAGGGCCGCTCGCGCGGTCGTGGGACCAGGCCCGTCCTGGACTTCCCAGCCGAGGGCGGCGATCTCGTCCCGGAGCGCGTCGGCGCGTGCCCAGTCGGACTGCTCACGAGCTGCGCTTCGAAGCTCGAGCAGGGCGAGGACCTCGGCCGGAGGGGCGTCGTCAGAGGGCATGAACGGAAGTACTCCTCGGCATGACCGAACGTACCGGGTCGCTGGAGATCACCGCAACCTTACTATCCGACCACGAGCCGCACCCACCGCACCGCCCCCGCGATACGGCCCGTTGCAGTGCCCCAACACGAAGGATGACCACTACCGATGATGACAAACGAGGTCGGCAAGCTGCTCACGGCGGCCGAGGTCGCCGAGATGCTGCATCTCCATGTGAATACCGTGAAGCGCCTCGGCGACCGAGGCGAGCTTCCGTTCTTCCGCGTCTGCAAGCGAGGCGATCGCCGCTTCCGCTACGACGACGTCCTGGAGTTCCTGCACCGCAGCAAGTAGCGTTGCATTCGATGCTCCCGGCTCGTCCGGGCGCGCCCCTGCCAGGGGGCTTGTGCAAACGACCGCCGAGGTGCCATTTCTCGGCGGTCGTTCGCTGTGTCGCATAATCGACGGCCCATGACCGACTCACCAGTCACCACCATCGAATCCGCACGCGCGCTCCTCGACGGCGGCGAGCCCGAGGCGGCGATGCGCCAGGTCGAGCCGCTGACCCGTGATCCGAACCCCGATCTCGCGAGCGAGGCATGGATCCTGATCGGAACGGCGCGCTATCGGCTCGATGACGAAGAGGGGGCCCTCGTCGCCTGGAAGGCAGCCGCGGACACGGGCGGATCCAGCGCGTGGCTGGGCTCGCGCAGCGCCGCCGAGCAGCACGTGCGCGACGGCAATCTCGACGACGCGATCAGCGCCTATCGCGAGGCGGACCGCCGCGCTCCGCCGTCCGAGCGCGGCCCAATCGCCAACCGCATCGCCTGGCTCCTCAAGGAGACGGGTCACGACTTCGCGGCGCGCCGCCAGTTCAACCGGGCGCGTGGCGCCTACGCCACCCACGTTCCGATCGTCACGTACGCGATCATCGGCATCTGCGTGGCGCTCTTCGGCATCGACGTCGTCCTGAGCGGTGGCGCGACCCTGGGCGGTGGGTTCCTCGGCGGCCAGCCCGGGCCACTGGGTCAGGAGAACCTCATCAACGCCTTCTTCGTGGCCCGCGGCGAGTGGTGGCGCATCATCACCAGTGCTTTCTTCCATCTCGGGCCCGTGCACCTCGCGTTCAACATGTACGTGCTCTACCTCTACGGCCAGATCGCGGAGCGGATGTACGGTCGCGCGGAGTTCGCGGCGATCTACCTGCTGTGCGCCGCCGGCGGAAGCGTCCTCACGATCCTCGCCGATCCGACGCAGTTCGCGGCGGGAGCGTCCGGCGCCATCTTCGGGATCATCGGCCTGCTCTTCGTCGTCTCGCGCCGCCACCATGCCGTGCTCGGGCGGGAGGCCCGCTCGATGATGGCCGGCATCGGGACGTATCTGATCTTCCTGCTCGTCTTCACCTTCCTCGTCCCGGGGATCAGCCTCACCGGGCACATCGGCGGCCTCATCGTCGGTGCCACGCTCGGCTTCCTCCTGCCGCCGACCGGCGTGGAGACCCTCGGCGGGATGTGGCGCGCACCGACCGGCGAGCGTCTCTCCGGCGCCATGCCTCGCGCTCTGCGTGCGGCCGTCTACGGGCTCGTGGCGGTGGTCCTCGTCGTCGGCTCCTACGTCGCGGTCGGCCCGTTCCTCGGTTGACCATGGTGGCATCGGCCCCTAGCATGCCGATCCACGACGAAGAGCGGCATCGACCGGGATGAGTACCCGATGGCGACGGCCTCGATGAGCGAGCCGGGACGGTGAGAGCCGGCAGGGGACCGCATCGGCGAATGGACTCGCGAGCCTCGCCCCGACCGTTCAGCGCGAACGCGAGGCGGCGACGAACCGACCCCCGTTAGCGGGTCTCCAAGAGCGGGTCGCCCGGCGGCCCGAACGAGTGTGGCACCACGGAACGACGCCTCCGTCTCTCGAGATGGAGG
>JBPCOK010000150.1:0-8019 GCA_051000335.1 Candidatus Limnocylindria bacterium
CGAGCCGGTGCTACCGTGGCGCCCCAATTCGTAGCTCGGAGTCCCTCGTGAGCAAGCTCCTCGTCCATCTCGTCACTGGCCCTGAGAACACGACCCGCGGCGCCCTCGCCTTTTTGGTGGCAAAGACCGCGGCCGCGGCCGGTCATGAGGTCAGCCTCTTCCTGGCGGGTGACGCCGTCAACTACCTTCGGGACGCGACCATGGACGCGTCGCACGGCGTCGGACTCGGCAGCATCCGCGAGCACTACACCGCGCTCGCTGAATCCGGTGCCGCGGTCTACGCCTCGGGGATGTCGAGCAAGGCACGCGGCCTGGACGCAGACGCCATCGGCGACAAGCGCGTCGAGCTGGTGACGCCTGACCGGCTCGTCGAGCTCATCACGACATCCGACCAGGTCGTGACCTACTGACCGATCGCTTGGCAAGCAGGGTGTACGCTTGGTCTCCACGATCTTCCTCGTCAGGAGGCAAATCCATGCCCAAGTACCTGTACGTCGGAACCTACACAGCCGAAGGCGCCAAGGGCGTTCTCAAGGATGGGGGCAGCAAGCGTCGTGACGTCGCCTCGTCCGTGATCTCCTCGGTCGGGGGCACGCTCGAGCAGATGTACTACGGGTTCGGCTCGGACGACTTCTACATCATCGCCGACATGCCGAATCATGCGGCCATGTCCGCGGTGGCGCTCACCGTCGGTGGAAGCGGGGCGATCCGCGGCCGGACCACCGTCCTCATGGAGCCCGAGGAGCTCGATGACGCCGCGAAGCTGACGCCGAGCTATAGCCCGCCCGGGAGCTGAGCTCCGTTCCGGTCAGGCTGCTCTTCGACGCGCGCCCACGGCCTGGGTGCGGCCCGACCAGATCACGAGCACCAGCGGGACGGCCAGCACCACCGCCCGGATGAGGAACGCGGCGTTGCTCCCGGCGAGCGAGGCGTCAGCGGTTCTGCTTCCCATGGCCACCAGCTCGAACGCGACCGCCGGCACCGCGACGCCCATGGCCGCACCGAGCTGCCGGAGGCTGTTGAAGAGCGCTGAGCCGGTGCCGGCCTCTTCGGGGCGGAACTGGGCGAGCGCATCGGTCGCGCTGGCGACGAGGGTGATCGCGATCCCCGCGCCTGTGACCAACCCGGTGCCAACGATCGCCCACACCGCGGTCGTGGCTCCCCAGGTGAGCATGAGCGCCGCACCCGCCACCATGAGCGTGACACCCAGCAGCGTCGCGCGACCGACGCCGGCGCTTCGCACGAACCGGCCACCGAACGGAAAGCCGATGAGCGCCACGAGCGGCGAGGCGAGCAGGATGAGGCCGGCGTCGGCAGCGGAAAACGCTCGACCCAACTGGAGGTAGAGCGCGGTATAGATCGTCGATGACATGATCGCGAACCAGGCGCCGGCCCCGGCCAGGGTGGCGACCACGAACCGCGGATTCGCAAAGATATCGAGCCTCACGGCCGGGTCGGGGGCGCGCCGCTCGACCGCCACGAACCACGCGAGCGCGGCGATGGCGGCGATGGCGGCCCCGATCGCCAGCAGAAGTCCCCCGGGCTCGGCCAGCTGCAGCATCGCCAGCGTGGCGGCAACGATGAACACGGACGCCCCGGCGATCCCGGGCAGGTCGAACGGCCCGCTCCGACGGTGCACCGACGGCAGCAACACCACCGCGCCGATAGCGACCACCGCCGGCAGCGGCAGCTGGGCGAGGAACACGAGCCGCCAGCCGCCGAGATCCGTCAGGAAGCCACCGACGACCGGGCCGATGACGGCCCCCATGGCGCCCGACGTGAAGTAGATCCCGATGGCGGTGGACCGACGTTCGGGCGGAAAGGCCGTGACCGTGATGGCCAGCGAGACCGTGTACAGGATGCCCCCGAAGATGCCCTGGATGACCCGCGCGCCGATGAGAAGGTCGTAGCTCGGCGCGAGACCGCATGACAGGGTGGCGAGCCCGAACCCCACGGCGCCGAGGCCGAGAACCGGTCGTTGGCCGAAGCGGTCGCTGAGGCGGCCGGCGGCCAGCAGGGTGGCGGCCAGGGCCAGCAGGTAGCCGGTCGAAACCCACGCCAGCTGGCCGACGGTCGTGTCGAAGTCGTTCGCGATGTCGGGCAGTGCCAGGCTGACGATGCTCGAGTCGATGAGCGTGAAGCCGGCAAGCCAGGCGAGGCCAAGGAGCCATCGCGGATCCATGCCAGCATGATGCCATGGACTCGACGCTTGCCGGCGGCGGGATGATGGACGCATGTCGATCACGCCCGCCTCCCGTCACCTGGCCGTCATCGGGCTCGTGGCGATCATGCTGGCAGGGTGTGCATCGGCCGAACCGAGCGAGGATCCATCGATGATCGCGACAGACCTGACCCTGACGAGCCCCGCCTTCGCCGAGGGAGATCCGATTTCGAGCGAGTTCAGCTGCGACGGGGACGACCGCTCGCCGCCCCTGGCCTGGTCGAACGTTCCCGAGGGGACCCAGGCCTTCGCCCTCGTCGTCGACGACCCTGACGCCGGTGGGTTCGTGCATTGGCTGGTTGCCGACCTGGCCCCCGACGTGACCTCGCTGCCAGAGGACGGACCGGTTGGCGGCGTCGAGGGTCGGACGGGCTTCGGAGCCGCCGGGTACGGCGGCCCATGCCCACCATCGGGAACGCATCGTTACGTCTTCACGCTCCACGCGCTGTCGTCACCGACCGGCCTCGCGGCTGGCTTCGTGGCGGAGGAGCTCCGCGACGCCATCGCGGGCACAACCCTCGGCACGGCGACACTCTCAGGAACGTATGAGCGTGGCGGCTCATGACGACGACCGTGCTCTTCCTCTGCCCGCACGCGGCCGGGAAGAGCCTGCTTGCCGCGACCTATTTCCGGGCCGCCGCGGTCCGATCCGGCCTCGATGTGGCTCATCGACGTCGCCGGGCCCGAGCCTGACGAGGAGAACATCCCCGCCGTGGTCGCCGCGCTGCAGGCACAGGGCCACGAGATCGGATGGGAGCCGCGACTGGTGAGCCGCGGCGATGCCGAGCGGGCCGACATCGTCGTCAGCCTCGGATGCGACCGATCGACCATCCCGACCTCGCGAGCCGTGACCGAATGGGAGGTCCCGCTGCTCAGCGAGGACCTCCCGGGATCGGTGCGAGCCATCCACGAGCGGGCCGAGGCGCTAGCCGCATCGCTGGCGAATCGCCCGGACCACGACGGCTGAACCGACGGGCGTGAGCTCAGCCTTCGGCGCCCTCGAGCATGGCCGGCGCGATGCGAGCCTCTGAGGCGGCCGTCGTGTCGCTCGGCGGCACCCGGCGGTTGCGCAGCAGCGCAACCGTGAGTACGGCCAGCCCGATGGCCACGACCGCCGCGATCCCACTGGTCAGCTGCATGCCATGGACGAATGCCGCCCGGGCCGCCTCCAGGACCGCGGCCCCGAGCTCGGCGGGAAGCTGGCCGGCCACGGCCACGGCGCTGCCGAGCGTGTCCTGGGCTGCCGCCTCGGCACCCGGTGGAATGGATGCGGGAAGACGCTCCGCCAGGTCGCCCCGGTAGGTGACCACGCCGATGCTTCCGAGGGTCGCGATCCCCAGCGCGCCACCCAGCTCCGCGCCGGTCTCGGAGATCCCGGAGGCAGCGCCCGCACGCTCCGGCGGCGCCGATCCGACGATCAGCTCTGTGGTGAGGCCGAAGACCGGTGCCAGCCCCAGCGAGATCACGACGGATGCGGCCACGTGAGCAGCCCGTTCGTGGTGCCGACCTGGGTGAGCATGCCCAGGCCCACGACCGCCACGGCCAGCCCGCCACCGTCCGCCTGCTGGCCAGCACGCACAGCGGCAACGACAACGCGTCGGTCGAGGAGGCGCGGGACGTTGCCGCCATGGTGCGGACGCTGGTCGAGGTCGGCGCCACGTGGGTGAACCAGCACGGCGAAGAGCGGCTGCTCACGTACGAGGACGTGCTCATCGTGGCGCCGTACAACGCCCAGGTCGGGGCCATCCTGCGGGAGCTGCCCGAAGGCCGGGTCGGCACGGTCGACAAGTTCCAGGGCCAGGAGGCGCCGATCAGCATCTACTCGATGACGTCCAGCTCGCCCGAGGACGCTCCACGCGGAATGGACTTCCTCTATTCGCGCAACCGCCTGAACGTGGCGACCTCGCGCGCCCGATGCGTCGCCGTGGTCATCGCGGAGCCGGCGCTGCTCCACGTCCGGGCGCGAACGCCGAAACAGATGCGTCTGGCGAACGCGCTGTGCCAATTCGCGGAGTTGGCCGGCGAATGAGCCGATGGGCCATCATGGCGCCATGCCCGCCTCCTGCTGCCGCACCGACTACGACGCCATCTTCAACGACCGCGCCGCGCGGCGCGAGCTGGCTGCGTATCGGCGCGATGGGCCAACCGGCGCGACGCTCCGCCTGATCCGGGCGCTCAAGCGTGAGGGCGTGGAGGGGGCGCACGTCCTCGACATCGGCGGCGGCGTGGGCGTGATCGGCCACGAGCTCTTGGCCGCCGGCGCCGCCGAGCTCACCGGCGTCGACGCGTCGCGTGCCTACCTTGCCGCCGCGCGACTGGAGGCGGAGCGTCGCGGGTTCGGCGATCGTGCGAGCTTCGTGAACGCCGACTTCGTGGAAGTCGCGGACGAGGTCGAACCCGCCGATCTCGTGACCCTGGATCGGGTGCTGTGCTGTTACGGCGACTGGACCGCTCTCGTCGATCGGTCCGTGGCTCATGCGCGGCGAGCTTATGGCCTCGTGTATCCGATCGAGCGGTGGTGGCTGCGCGTCGGCGCCCGGGCGGTCAACCTTGGCCTGCGGTTGTTCCGGCAGAGCTTCCGCTTCCACGTGCACCCCGAACGGCTGGTCGATGCCCGCATCCGTGCCGCAGGATTCGAGGCAGCCATGCGCCACCGCGGCCCGATCTGGCAGACCGTGCTCTACGTCCGGACCGAGGGACCGTCCGTCAGCTGAACCTCTCGGATCTGGCGCCGCAGCGCGGCGACAATCGCAGTCCCCGCGGGGGTACGGTGGTTGCGTGCACCCCTTCCGCTTCGCCGTCTACTCCAACAGCTCGGAGCGCGCCGACGACTGGGCCGTCTTTGCGCGCCGCGCCGAGGAGCTCGGCTACGCTGCGCTCTACGTGACCGATCATCTGTCGCGGCAGCTCGCGCCGCCGGCGGCCCTGGCCGCGGCCGCGGCGGTGACCCGCACGCTGCGCATCGGGCCCTACGTGCTCGCCAACGATTTTCGGCATCCGCTCATCGTGGCGCGAGAGGCGGCCACGCTGGATCGACTGAGCGGCGGGCGGCTGGAACTGGGGCTCGGCGCGGGGTGGAAGCGCGGCGACTACCGCCAGCTGGGCATTCCCTACGACGCTCCTGGCATCCGCATCGATCGCATGCTCGAGTCGCTCGGCATCATTCGCCGGCTGCTGTCCGGTGAGGAGGTCACGCACGCAGGGCGGTTCTATCGGCTGGATCGGGCGCGCGTGCACCCGGACCCGGTCCAGCGCCCCCATCCGCCGATCATGATCGGCGCCGGAGGCCCACGCATGGTGCGGATCGCCGCGCGGGAGGCCCAGATCGTCAGCTTCGTGCCCCAGTTCTCAAGCTCCGGTCGGCCGATGATTCGGCACACGACCGAGTCCGCACTGGAACGACGGGCGGCCGCGGTGCGTGCCGCGGCGGGCTCGCGCTACGATGACCTGGAGCTCAACGTCTTCGTCGCCGATGCCGGCCTGATCGGGCGATCGGAGCCGGCCTCCTCATCCGCGCGGGCGCTGCTGCGGTCGGTCGGGCCGGCGCTCATCGGCGGGTCGCCCTACCTGCTGTACGGGACGCTCGATCACCTTCGCCAGGCCATGCTGCGCCGACGGGATCGCACCGGGGTCAGCTCGTACGGGATCCCGGCGCGGGCCATGGAATCCTTCGCGCCCCTGGTGGAGGCCCTGGCCGGTCAGTGATCCTGGCCGGTGTTGCGCGGAATATCGAGCGGACTTCACCGGAGCGGGGCGTTGGGGGTCGAATCCTCGACATATCGAGCGCCGGTGAGCGTGAACGACACGCCGATGCGCCGCTCCAGCACACCCCTGCTCGATATTGCGAGCACCTGACGCCCGCACGTGCTCTGGCGCGAAGTTCACTCGATCCATCTAGCGAGCGCGAAGGCCGCTAGCTCTGGTTCAATACGGCTCCTCGAAAAGGTCACGCCGCTGGCCGGCCTCCCCCGCGTCACCGACCAACGCCGCAAACTATTCCTCCGGGCAATCGTGGGTGGACCGTCGGGAACAGGCCACTCGTCCTCGTCATCGTGCTCATTCGGCGGCCACTCATCCGCCACGGACCTCTGGGATCGCTGGCGAAGGACCAACCTCACCGTGGCCCCGCGGCATGAAGCGGGGATCAACCGAGGGCGCGCCGCTACCGGCGCCTCTAGGTAGCTCATCATTGTCCTCCTCGACCTCATCGCGTCGGCGGCGAGTGGCAGCAAATCGGCGGAGGGCTATTCACTCTCCGCCGATGCCTGGAGTCCTCAGCTTGACCCCCGCCCAACCTCCCCCTCGTTTGTCGCTCACTCGCCTTACAACGGGCTCCGCGGCCTTCGCTGCTGCTCCCAGTTCCGCTCCGTCTGGGTCATTGGATCGACGTAGCCGCCCTGCTGCTCGCGCTGGCGCTGCCACTCCCGCTCCGCCTGGACGAGTGCCGGGTTCGGCGCGGAGTAGCCGTGGGCCTGCTCGGCGGTCGGGAACGAGACGCGGCCGGGAATCAGCATCCCGAGCACGATCGTCACGGCGATGACCACCGCGGCGGCCAGGGCAACGATGCCCGTGCTCAGCGAGATCGCTCGGCGCGGGGCCCGCTCCATCTGTGTCATTTCGGGAACTCTTCCTTTCTCCGTATCGGTCCGGTGAGCTCGGTTGCTCGGATGTGCCGGCCGTGTTGGGAGAACCGTAGGATCGGCGCAGCACCGCCGCATCGGTGCACGCATGGAATTTCAGGTCAGGGCTGGCCCTGAGGACGCGCTTGTGGTTCGATGCCATCATCGAGCGGTGAATCCGACCGTCCTGATCGTTGACGACCACTCCGGCTTTCGATCATGGACGCGATCGATGCTCGAGACGGAGGGATTTCCGGTGGTCGGCGAGGCAGCTGACGGCGCATCCGCGATTGCGATGGCCCGCGCGCTGCGCCCGGAGTTGGTTCTCCTGGACGTCATGCTGCCGGACACCAGCGGCCTCCTCGTCGCCAAACAGCTGGCTGGGCTCCCCACTCCGCCCAGGGTGATCCTGGTTTCGAGCCGCGAGGCGTCCGACTTCGGTGACGTCGTCGGCCACAGCCAGGCTCTCGGCTTCATCTCCAAGCCCGAGCTGTCCGGTCCGCGCGTGAGGACGCTCCTGGGAGCCTCGTGATGGGTTACGTGGTCGCAGCCAGCGTCGTGCTGCTCGTCTGGATGACCGGGCTGATCTTCAGCTTCGAGATCGAAGCACCCGAATTCGACTGGCTTGGCTTCGCGCTCGACATCGCGCCGGCCTGGGCATTCGGCATCGCGGGCGCCATTGTCTGGCGACGCCGTCCCACCAGTCGAATCGGTCCCCTTATGGCGATCATCGGGGCTTCCCTGGTGATCTGGGGCCTTCGAGGGTTGTCGATCCCACCCCTGGTCAGCCTGGGGCTGTGGATGAGCCAGGGGCCCCAGGCGTCGGGCTTCCTGCTCGGCGTGCTCGTGCTGGCCTATCCCAGCGGGCGGATCGCCTCGCGCCTCGATCGGGCCTGGATCGCTCTCGGCCTGGGGTGGCTGCTGATCGTGCAGCTCGCGTGGGCACTGGCGATACCGGTTGGGCTCTGGGGCTGCATCGATTGCCGTCCGCTGATCGTCGTCTGGTATCACGAAGGAGTCAGGCTGGCGCTCCAGAACCTGAGCATCCTCACCTTCCTCGCCCTTGCGGTGGGGCTCTTCGCCCTCTTGCTCCGACGTTGGTTGAGCGCAAGCGCGACGGCTCGCCGCGTCCTCGCGCCGGTGTGGCTGGCCGGAGCGCTGGTCCCCGCCGTCGCCGTG
>JBPCOK010000195.1:0-2673 GCA_051000335.1 Candidatus Limnocylindria bacterium
GAGCTGGAGCGGCAGGATCCCCATGCCGACGAGGTTCGAGCGATGAATGCGCTCGTACGACTCGGCGATCACGGCGCGAACACCCTGGAGCATCGGACCCTTCGCGGCCCAGTCGCGGGACGACCCAGAACCGTATTCACGCCCGGCGATGATGACGAGGGGCGTGCCCTCGTCCGCGTAGCGCGCCGAGGCGTCGAAGATGCTCAGCCGATCCCCGCTCGGGAGGTGCTCGGTGACGTTGCCCTCCTCGCCCGGCGTCAGCAGGTTGCGCAGCCGGATATTGGCGAACGTGCCGCGCATCATGACCTCGTGGTGGCCGCGGCGCGAGCCATACGAGTTGAACTCGCGAGGCTCGACGCCATGGGCGACCAGCCACTCCCCGGCCGGCGAGGTCCGCGCGATCACGCCGGCCGGTGAGATGTGATCGGTCGTCACGCTGTCGCCCAGCACGGCCAATGCCCTCGCGCCGACGATGTCGGACGGGTCCCGTGGCTCGTCCGCGAGCCGCTCGAAGAACGGCGGCCTTGCCACGTAGGTGGAGTCCGCGTCCCAGGCATACCGATCCCCCGCCGGCACGGGGAGGTCCCGCCACCGCTCGTCACCGTCGAAGACCGAGGCGTAGTTGCGGGTGAAGATCTCGCCGCGCACCGCGCTGGCCACCACGGTTGCGACCTCCTCGGGGCTCGGCCAGAGCTCGTGGAGCATCACCGGCCGGCCATCGCGATCGGTGCCGATCGGCTCGGTCGTCAGGTCGATGTCGATGCGTCCGGCCAGCGCGAACGCGACGACCAGGGGTGGCGAGGCGAGATAGCTGGCGCGCGCCAGCGGATGGATGCGCCCCTCGAAGTTGCGATTCCCCGACAGGACGGCCACGCCGGTGAGATCGCTGCCCTCGATGGCCTCGGCGACGGCAACGTCCAGCGGACCCGAGTTGCCGATGCAGGTCGTGCAGCCGTAGCCGACGAGGTGGAAGCGCAGCGCCTCGAGGGAGTCCATGAGACCGGCGGCCTCGAGGTAATCGGTCACGGCGCGCGATCCCGGCGCGAGCGACGTCTTCACCCACGGCTTCGTGAGCAGACCGCGCGCCACCGCCTTCTGGGCGACCAGCCCGGCCGCGACCATGACCGACGGATTGCTCGTGTTCGTGCACGACGTGATCGCGGCGATCACGACCGAGCCCGTTCGCACCTTGTGCCGCTCCCCATCGATCTCGATGCGCGTCGATCGATAGTGGGCATCCACCGTGAGCGCCTCGGGGGCGGGCCGAGGGGCCGCCGCGGTCTCGTGCTCCTGCGCCTTCGGATCGCGGGTGTAGGACGGAGGATCCGAGGCGGGGAATGATTCGTCACTTGCCTCGTCGACCGTGCCCGGACCCTCGTCCGCGCGTACTGCGCCATGCTCATGCACGGTCCCGTTGGCGTGAGTGTGGAGACCATCGGGAAACGCGGCGTGGAAGCTGTCTCGAAGATCGGTCAGTGCGACCCGGTCCTGCGGCCGCTTCGGCCCGGCGACCGAGGGGACGATGGTCGAGAGGTCGAGGCTCAAAGACTCGCTGAAGCGTGGCTCCGGCGAATCGTCGGTGCGGAACATCCCCTGGGCCCGCGCATACGCCTCGACGCGGGCGACGACCTCGGCCGGTCGCCCGGTCATGCGCAGGTAGCGGAGGGTCTCGTCATCGATCGGGAACAGGGTCGCCGTGGCGCCGAACTCGGGGCTCATGTTGCTGATCGTCGCGCGATCCGCGAGCGACAGGCCGGCCAGGCCATCGCCGGCGAACTCGACGAACGCCCCGACCACGCCATGCCGGCGCAGCATCTCCGTCACGACCAGGACGAGATCGGTGGCCGTGGAGCCGTGCGGCATCTCCCCGGTCAGGCGCACGCCGACGACGTGTGGCATGGGCTGGTACAGCGGCTGCCCGAGCAGGACCGCCTCGGCCTCGATCCCCCCGACGCCATAGCCCAGCACGCCGAGTGAGTTGATCATCGTCGTGTGTGAGTCGGTGCCGACCAGCGTGTCCGGGAATGCGACCCCGTCGCGCTCGTCCACGACCGGCGCGAGGAACTCGAGGTTGACCTGGTGCACGATGCCCGTCCCGGGCGGGACGATGCGGAGGTTGCGGAACGCGGTCTGCGCCCAGCGCAGGAGCTGGTAGCGCTCGCCATTGCGCTCGTACTCTCGCCCGACGTTGAAGGCGAACGAGTCACCCGTCCCGAAGCGATCCACGTGGACGGAGTGATCGATGACGAGGTCGGCCTGGACCATGGGGTTGACCCGGGCCGGATCGCCGCCCAGGTCCGCCATCGCGTCGCGCATGACCGCGAGGTCGACGACCGCGGGCACGCCCGTCAGGTCCTGCATGATCACGCGCGAGGGCATGAACGGGATCTCGGCCTCGGCGGCGACGCCCGGTCGCCACGACGCCAGCGTCTCGACGTCGGACGGATCGACGATGCCGCCACCGGCGTGCCGGAGCAGGTTTTCGAGCAGGATCCGGATCGTGACGGGCAGGTCGCCCTCGGCGGTGGCGCCCTCCAGCGCCGACACGCGATAGAGGTCCGGGAGGCCCGGGCCGAGGGGCGCACGGGCGTCGAAAGGGTCTGATCGTGACAACGCGTCCATCTCCGTCGGCTCGCTACACTCGATTGGTGCAAGCGTACCGCGCCTTATGGA